>CANJPY010000032.1 GCA_947476255.1 Chthoniobacteraceae bacterium
AGACTCCAGGGCTCCAGGGAAAAGTTAAAATAATTAAAAATCTTCAGGCTCAACCCATGCTGAGGCTTTCCAATGGCCGGCAACACCTCCGCGAGCAGGAACGAAACAGGCAGCGGTTTGAGCAGATTAAACGGCGTCTGCAGCACCGTAAGTATCGTGGCGATCAGCGTCGGCCTCCAGTATGGCACGTAATACTTAAAAACTCGGAGGTAGATGGAAAACATGGGGAGTGAAAAGGCAGGCGGCCCGCGCCCTAAGCAGAACCCGAATTGCCCAGAGATGCAAGCCGCTGAAACCGGAGGCGCGCTGCCCTAAAAAAAGAACGCCGACACCACAAGCGGAGCGTTCGGAGCGCAAAGGCCCTGTGTTCTTTTTATGGGGACGCTTCGCGCCCTCAGCCTCGGCGCCTTTTTCTTCCATCACTCGGCAAGGCGGAGTTGACCGTTGAATTAAATCGTGTTATTTTACGACACAATGGCACGCCCCACCTCCTCCACCCTCAGCTCTGCTCAGAGGCGCGTTCTAGATGCCGTCCTCAAGCGCGAGCGCTTGCAGCTCCCCAACTTTGTTTCGGACCTCGTCGCAGAGCTTGCCCTCAGAGCGGAAAGCAGCCTCGGCCCCACACTGCAGCGCATGGCCCGCTTGGGTGTTATCCTGCTCCAAGGCGGCGGCGCCCGCGGGCGCCAGCGCCTGGTAGTGGCCACGCCCAAGGGCCGCCTCTTGTCCGGGTTGTCTGGGGTGTCCGGGGTAAACAGCGCCGGCGCAATATCTCACCTCTCACCAACCGGCGCCCCCGCCTCGGTGCGCCTGCTTCCCCTGCTGGGGACCATCCCCGCAGGCCCCCTCACCGAGGTCATCGCGCGGGGAGAAACCCCTTTTGAGGCCGTGTGCGTTGAAGATTTACTCAGACACCGTCCCGGAGATTTTTTGCTCCGAATCACGGGAGATTCGATGGTGGGAGACGGCATTTTTGAAGGAGACCTGGTTCTCTTGCGTCCCGGCGTCGAGGTACAACAGGGGGAGATTGCAGCCGTACTTTGGAGCGGCTCAGGTTCAGAGTGTGAGGCAACCTTGAAACGGGTTTTCAAAAAACCTCCGGCGCCCAACCAATCCACCCCCTCCCCCACAACTCAAGGCGAGGAATCCACCGAAGGCAAAATCCTCCTGCGCGCCAGCAACCCCGCTTACCCAGATCTGGTACTGCCCGCTGGGGGGGTGCGGATTGCGGGAGTTTTTCGAGGCCTCGTCCGCTCGGGCTCCAAACCCAGCAACACCAAGATCCCTTCTGGAGGTGCGCAATGAAGGGTTGCCCAGACCCCAGCAGGGGTTGCCCAGACCCCAGCAGGGGTTGCCACGACCCCAGCAGGGGTTGCCCAGCCCCCCACGCAGGGGGCGCTCCTGCCCGCATAGGGGCGCTCAAACCGCTCCCGCACGCGTACGCAGAACGTGATAAAAAACCAGAAGGACAAGAATTCCCAAAGCCCCCCCACCGAGGCCCCGCCCCCTTTGCTTGCAGATGTTCTTACAGACTTGCGCTCCCTCCTGAGTGCGCGTTTTCCGGACAGCCGCACCCTGGTTCCCATGAACGACAGCGAGGCGGCGGAACCCAGCCGTCCAAAATCTAAAACCCTGCCCACTGGAATTGGAAACTGGGACGCAAACGCGGGAGGACTGCGTCTTGGGGAAGTCACAGAAGTCTGTGGCACACTCGGCGGAACGGGACTGCTGATGGATCGTTTGCTGGCAGCCAGCAAGAGCGCTGGCTGGTTGGGGGCCTGGGTGGACGCGGGCGATTCGCTAGAGGTGGAAGACTGGGATCCGGACGCCCTGAAGCGAATGGTTTGGATGCGCTGCAAGGATCCCCTGATGGCCATGAAAGGCGCCGACTTGTTACTGCGGGACGGCAACCTTTCCTGGGTTACCCTCGATTTGCAAGCCGTTGCGGAAAGCGCTCTGCGACGAATTTCCGCACAACACTGGCACCGGTTTCACCGGTTGGTGGAGCACCGTGGCAACGCCCTCGTGGTTTTAACCCCCGCTCCCATGGTGGAAGGCGCAAAGGTGCGTGTGCTCAGCCGCGAACTCCAGACTCTGGATTCCCTGCACCAGCCACGTCTTGAATTACGTGAAACAGCAGCTTTTGAGGTGTTTGTGAGGGGTCGCCAACCGGGCAGTGCGTCCAAAGGAAATGCAGAGCCACGTCCCTCCCTGCCCCTGCAAAGAACAGCCTGACACACAGGAGATCCGCACCAGACACCCCCCGTAAATACGACTCAAATGCACCGTCAATGCGCCATACCCAACAAGCTCAAAAAGCTCAACAAGCCCACGCTCAAAACATTCTTCTGAACTCGTGGCCCCATAGTCCCGCCTCCTTTCCCCTCGCGTGCAACCCCTGCCCACAAATCCCATACCTTCTCCGCAAACAATGCGGGCTTCTCCTATGATGGCGGTTTTATTTGTGGAGCGTTTCCGACTGCAGGCGGTTCTTCTCAATACGAGCCCGGACGCTCCCTCTCCTCCCGCGGAACAAAAGCCGGATGCCTCTTGGAATGCTGCGATAGGACTGGTGGAGGCGTCGTCCACAAAGGGGTTTCTGCTGGAAGCCACCCCGCACGCAGAAAGCTTCGGAGTGACTGCAGGCATGCCTCCCGCGCAAGCCCTGGCAAGATGTCCAGCACTGCAACTGGTGGCGGCCTCCGAACCGCGGGAACAGTGGCTCTCCAAAGAACTTTTAGACTTCGCAGGGCGCCTTTCGCCGCGGGTGGAAAAACAAGCCAGCAACCGCTACCTGCTCGATCTCAAAGGGCAAACGATTGCTGACTGGCACGCCTGGGCGCAGAAAGCGCTCGACCACCTTCACAGGGAACTGGGGCTCTCGGCAAGGCTTGGTATTGCACCACGGCCCGGCCTCGCCTGGTGTGCGGCAAGGCGGGCTTTCCCAGTCAAAGTCGTGGAGGAACCGGCGGCGTTTATTGAGGAACTTACTTTTGCCGAGCTCGAAGTTTCCAAAAGCCTGCAACAGCAACTCGCGGACTGGGGCATCAGAACCCTGGGAGAACTGCTCCGCCTCCCTAAACAGGGGGCGTTGGAACGTCTCGGCCCCGAGGCGGCACCTCTTTGGGAGCTCGCGAGGGACACGCAAGAGAGCGTCCTCCGCCTCGAGTCTTTCCCCGACCCTCTGGAACTCGGACAAGATTTCGAGCACCCCACAGAAACCCTCGAGCCTGTTTTGTTTGTGCTCAACCGCATTTTGGAGCAACTCGCCTCAAGAATGCGCCTTATTCACAGGGTGGCGTCCACGCTGCATTTAACCCTGCTTTTGGAAAACGAGGCCCCCTACGAACGCCAATTTTGTCTCCCAGCCCCAAGCCGCGAAGAAGCGGTGCTTTTGAGGGTCTTGGAAACCCACCTTGAAACACTCACTCTGGGGGCACCTCTTTTGGGGGTGCGTTTAAAAATCCACGAAACCCTGCCCACAAGCCAGCAGTTGGCACTTTTTGAAACCCCTCTCAGAGACCCGCACCGTTTCGGAGAAACTTTGGCTCGGCTCCATGCCCTCGCCGGAGAAAACCGAGTCGGAGTGCCCCAGCGCGCCTCCACTCACAAACCGGGAGTCTTTCACTTGCTGGACCCAAGCGTCGTCTTTACTGCACCCACGGCCCGCAGCGGCATTCCTCTTCTGACAACACCTCCTGCACAGGCTGCCCTGCGCGGCATCCCAATGCGCCGGTTTCGCCCCCCGATCGCGGCAACCGTTTCCCTCAAACACCACCGCCCAGAGCGTATTCAGGCAGAAAATCTGAACGGCCCAGTGCTCGATTGTGCGGGGCCCTACCGGTTGTCGGGAGAATGGTGGGAAGGCAATGCGTGGCGCGTCGAGGAATGGGATGTGGCGCTGGGGGGCGCAGCGCACGGCCTTTACCGCCTCGCCTGCGACCACGGTCCGCCCAAGGTTTGGAGCGTGGAAGGCTGCTACGATGCGAGCACGTGGGCGACGACGCGTTGAAGCGCGCAAAAACAGGAAACGGCCCAAGGCCACCGCGCCAAAGTCCAGCGCTCCTCAAAGCGACTAGCCACCCGGACAATTGCCAGTTTCTGGAAAGCGATCAGGGTTATTCGCTCGTTCCCAGCATTCCTTGAATTTCACCTAATTTTTTGACGCCTTTCCTCCTTTTCTCCAGTACCGCGCACCCGAATCCTTCCTGTCTTTTGCTCTTTGGTTTGCACCTTCTTCAACTCCAGCCGTAGCCCGCACGCTGTTGCCTCTTACTCATTCGCCAGCGAACCATCCCACCCCTCAAAAAACTAGCGCTCGTCTTTACTCGCAAAAAATGAGACTCCTTCTCGTTATCACCCCCCTATGATGCTGCGTCCGCTCACGCTTGCTCTTCTTTTTGCCCCGACGGCGGCTTTCGCTGCGGAGCCAGATTTCGATTTTTTCGAAAAGAAAGTGCGCCCACTCCTCGCCGAACGCTGTCTGGAATGTCATAGCGCCGAAAAAAAAGTCAAAGGAGGCCTGCGCCTCGACTGGCGCGACGGATGGACCAAGGGCGGAGATTCAGGCCCTGCCATTACTCCCGGGCATCCCGAAAAAAGTCTCCTCGTGGAATCCATCCATTATGGAAACAAAGACCTTCAGATGCCGCCCAAACAGAGGCTCGCTCCTGAAGAAATCGCCGTGCTCGAAAAGTGGATTCAAATGGGCGCCCCAGACCCCCGGAGCGAGGCGCAGGCTCTCAAAAAACAGGAAGGGCTGAGCATCGCTGCCGGCCGCGAATTTTGGAGCTACGCCCCAGTCCAAAAGCCGGCCCTCCCAAAGGTGGAGTCCCACGACTGGCCGCGCTCGAATATCGACCGCTACCTCCTCGCAAAAATGGAGGCCGCACACAAAAAGCCCGCACCAGACGCCCCGCTCCATTCTCTGGTTCGCCGTCTCTACTTAAATCTCGTCGGACTCCCCCCCTCTCCCGAGCAGACAAACGCTTTTATCCAAGAGGCCACCCTCGACAAATCCAAGGCCATCACGTCCCTCGTAGACACCCTCCTGGCAAGCCCGCATTTCGGCGAAACCTGGGGCAGACACTGGCTCGACGTCGCACGCTTCGCGGAATCCAGCGGCGGCGGACGCACCCTCCTCTTCAAAGACGCGTGGCGCTACCGAGATTACGTCATCGACGCCTTCAATGCGGACGTCCCTTTTCCTCAGTTCGTCAAAGAACAACTCGCAGGCGACCTTCTCCCCTTTGAGTCTCCCTCAGACCGCCGCCGCCAACTCACAGCCACCGCCTTCCTCGCCCTCGGTCCCACCAATTACGAAGAACAGGACAAACAACAGCTCCGCTTCGACGTCATCGACGAACAAATCGATACCGTAGGCCGCACCTTCCTCGGGCAAACCCTCGGATGCGCCCGCTGCCACGACCATAAATTCGACCCCGTTCCCCAGCGCGACTATTACGCGCTTGCAGGCATCTTCGCGTCCACTCGCACCCTCGCGAACTACACTGACAACGTGGCCCATTGGATCCATATCCCCCTCCCCGAGGAAGGCCCCCGCGAACAGGAAATCAAGGCTCAGGAGGAAAAACTCGCCGCCCTTTCCCACCAAATCGCCACCGCCCAGGCCGAAGCCTCTGCGGCTTCAAAACTCATTAGCGAAGCCACCGTTAAACCCGGAACAGCCGTCAATCCCGCCGAGTTGCAGGGAATCGTTCTCGATGATTCCGACGCCAAGGTCGTCGGAGCCTGGAAAAAATCCGTGCACGTCCGCAGTTTCATCGGCTTGGGCTACCTCACGGATGAAAATATGGGGAAGGGCGAAAAAACCATCACCTTCACGCCTCCCATTCCAAAGACCGGCCTCTACGACGTGCGCCTTGCCTACACTTACGCCCCGGGACGGGCCAAGAATGTGCGGGCAAACATTCTTCACGCCGATGGGGAAACCAGCGTGTACGTCGACCAGACCGAAATTCCACCCATCGACGGCCGCTTTATTTCGCTCGGAAAATACCGTTTTGAACAGGATGGCGCGGGCTACGTGTTGATCACCAATGAAAACACGCAGGGCTTTGTCACTGTCGATGCCCTGCAACTCCTGGAAGAAGGTGCGGCCTCAAAGCAAGCACCGGACAAAAAAAACAGCACCCCAGCCCACAAGGCAGCAACCCTTGCCAAACAACAGGTGAAAGAGCTGGAGGACACTCTTAAAAAACTCACCAAAGAAGGCCCTTCCAGAAACACCACCATGGCGGTGTCTGACGAGTCCACCGCTCTCGACGCCGAAATCCGCATCCGCGGCGTCGAAAAACAGCGAGGTGAACCCGTACCGCGAGGTTTCCTGCAGGTCACCTTCCGCGGCGACGCCCCCGCACCCGCCTTCACTCCCCAGTCCAGCGGGCGGCGCGAACTGGCGGAGTGGATCGTGGGACCCGCAACCCCGCTCACCGCGCGCGTGCAGGTCAACCGAATCTGGAACTGGCTTTTCGGAGCAGGCCTCGTCCGCACCGTGGACAATTTCGGAACCACCGGCGAACTCCCTTCGCATCCAGAATTGCTGGATTATCTGGCCAGCCGGTTTGTGGAAGAAGGATGGAGCTGGAAAAAACTCATCCGGGAAATCGTCCTTTCCCGGGCGTGGCAGCAGGCGGTGCTTGCCCCCTCCAAGGAGGATCCGGAGAACCGGCTGTTTGCCCACGCAAACCGGCGCCGCCTGAGCGCCGAACAAATCCGCGACTCCCTCTTGAGCGTGAGCGGAGTGCTGGAAAAACAGGTCGGCGGCTCCAACATCGCGGGGGCAGGCGACATTGATCCAAACAATTTTTCCGCGCAGAACGTGGAGTACAACTACGTGTACAAAGATCTCCGGCGCAGTGTGTACACTCCGGCATTCCGCAACAAACGGCTGGAGCTGTTTGACGTCTTCGATTTTTCAGACATCAACCAGCCTGTTGGTCAGCGCAACCAGAGCAATGTCGCGCCTCAAGCGCTCTACCTTCTCAACCATCCCTTCGTCCTCGAACAATCCAAGCTCGCGGCGGAAGCCGCCCTCAAAAGCCCCCACTCAGACGCCTCAAGGCTTCAAAACGCCTATCACCAGGTTCTGGGACGCCCGCCCAGTTCCAAGGAAACACAAATCTGCCTGGGCTTTCTTTCAAAGTCTCAAGCCCCCCCGGCAGATACCTGGTCTCAATTGTACCAAATGTTGTTCGCCTCCCTCGATTTTCGCTACATCGACTAGCCCCTTCCCCTGGCCCAGCGCGCCCCACCTCCTCACCCAACCATGAACGCGCTCCCCTTCTCCCGCCGCAAAGCCCTCCAAACCCTCGCCTGCGGCTTCGGCCAACTCGCTCTGGCAGACCTCGCTGCACGCCGCGCGAACGCCAGCGCGAGCACAAACCCACTCCAGTCCAAACCCACCAGGCATCCCGCCAAAGCCAAACGGATTATCTTCCTCTTCATGCAGGGCGGCGTCAGTCATGTCGATTCTTTCGACTACAAACCCCAACTCCTCTCCGAGGACGGCCGCATGCTCGACTTCGCCGACCTGCGCAGCCTCGCAAAAACAGGTAAAAGCCCGCAGCAGCGGGTGATGCGTCCTCTCTGGAACTTTGCCCAGCACGGCCAAAGCGGGCTCTGGGGTTCAGACTTGTTCCCCGAAATGTGCAAACACATGGACAAAATGTGTCTCATTCGCTCCATGCACACCGAGGGCATCGCCCATGGCCCGGCCACTCTCTTCCTTCATACCGGAACGACCACCTTTGTGCGCCCCTCCATGGGCGCCTGGGTCTCCTACGGCCTCGGCTCAGAAAACGACAACCTTCCCAGTTTCGTGACCATCAGCCCGAGCCTCGGCAACGGAGGCCCGCGCAATTACGGCAGCGCTTTCTTGCCGCCCGTTTATCAGGGCACCGCCATCGGGCGCGCCGGTGTTCCCGCCCGTGACGCCTCCATCGGCAACCTCCGCTCCCCTCGCCCAGCCGAAGATGCGCGCAAACAATTCGACCTGCTTCGGGAACTCAATGCCGAGCAACTCCTCCAAAAACCGGGCGAAAATGAACTCGAAGCCGTCATCAACAGCTACGAACTCGCCTGGCGTATGCAGGGCGCCGCTCCCGGCATTCTTGGCATCGAAGGCGAGTCTCAGGAAACACTCTCCCTCTACGGCATCGGCCAAAAAGCCACGGACAATTTCGGCAGACAATGCCTCCTCGCACGGCGCCTTTGTGAATCGGGCGTGCGCTTCGTGCAGGTCAATTACGGCGACAATACAAACAACCCTGCCTGGGACCAGCACTCCAACCTCAAAAAACACGGCGACCACGCCCACGCCGTCGACCGCCCCGTCGCCGGCTTGCTCGCAGACCTCGAACAGCGCGGCCTTTTAGAAGACACCATCGTCTGGTGGGGCGGCGAATTTGGACGCACGCCCTACGCGGAGAAAAACGGCACGGGCCGCGACCACAATCCCGCGGGCTTTTCGCTCTGGCTCGCAGGCGGCGGCTTCAAAGCTGGCACCGCCTACGGTGAAACCGATGAATGGGGCCATCACGCCGTCGTCAACAAGGTCCACATGCGCGACCTTCACGCCACTCTTCTGCACGCGCTCGGCCTCGACCACGAAGCTCTCACCTTCCGCTACTCCGGTCGGGACTTCAGACTCACCGACGTCTCCGGTCAGGTTGTCCACGAACTCTTTGCCTGAACTCCTTTTATCTCATGCGCTCACTCCCCTCACTGCTCCTTCTCGCCCCTGTCTTTCTTTGCCTTTCGCACGCCCGCGCGGACCTTACCCAGGAACAACTCCGCATGCCCATTGAGGCCGATGCGCCCAATCCTTCGCTCACCAAAATCATCCTGCTCGCCGGAAGCACCAGCAACAAACCGGGACAGCACGAATACTTCGCGGGATGCGCTCTCCTCCACGATTGGCTCCAAAAAGTCCCCGGGGTCTGGCCTGTTTTAGTGCCCGAAGGCTGGCCCAAAAATGAAGCTCTCTTTAAAGATGCGAAGGCCATTGTCGTTTACGCCGATGGAGGCCCGAAACTTCCCTTCCTCGCTCCAGAACGCTGGAACATTGTGAAGGCACATGTCGCCAAAGGCGCGGGGTTGGTCATGCTTCACCAGGCCGTCGACGTCCCCGAAGAACGCGCTGCGGACCTCCAGCAGTGGCTCGGAGGCGTCTGGCAAAAGGACATCGGCTGCCGCGGCCACTGGGATATGGAATTCTCCCAATTTCCAACGCACCCCACTCTCCAAGGTGTCAGCGCCTTCGCCGCACCTCTGGATGGCTGGCTCTACAATCTCCATTTCCAACCCGACGCCATCCCTCTGCTGACGGGTGCTGTTCCCGAAAATTCCCGCTCCACTCCCGATGCAAAAGCTCATCCCGCCCGGCCCGAAGTCATTGCATGGGCCTATCACCGCAAAGATGGAGGGCGCAGTTTCGCCTTCACCGGATGCGACCTTCACCGCAACTGGAGCGTCGAGGGCCAGCGCCGCTTCGTCTTGAACGGAATCCTCTGGAGCGCAAATGCGCCGGTCCCAAAAGAAGGCGCAGCGGTGCCCATGGAACCGAGTGCGATTGGCACCAATCTCGACGCAAAGCCACAGCCCGCGCCAAAACCTCCCGCGGGCCAGTAATCCTCATCCCGCAGCGGCGAATCCTCCTCGTGCAATCCGGGGCCCTTCCCTTCCGCTGCCGCCGTGCACGGAAGCTTCGCTCAAAAGGACTACTTTTTATATTGCCAGCGTTAGCCTTGGTGCCTAACTTCCACTCCCCTTCCTGCCTTATGGTGTAACGGTAGCACAGCAGATTCTGAATCTGCTTGTCTAGGTTCAAATCCTAGTGAGGCAACCATCTTGGGAAGGCATCCAAAGGGGGGGCTACGGGTCTACACCAAAGTTTGGGGAGGCGTATGTTTTAAGTTCAAAGCGAATCTATCGGTTTTACGCTTCTGTTCGTTTCTAAGATTGGCTCACCCCTGCCTAGACCTTTGAGAAGAACACCCGCAAGGAGTTCATTTTTTGGAATGATCAAAGAACGGGAGGCTAGGCCTTTTCGAGCCCGCAATCCGGCCGCTTTCCCAAATTTGGAACCCGGACGTTGTTCCATGGGATGACATCGCTTTTTGAGAAGCGCCCTTTGATTCAGGTCCAAAAAAGCTCCCTTTTCAAGCGAGCGATGGCCCCAAGCCCTCTTCTTTGTTGAAGGGATCAAAGCAAAGCCATGCCGCCCGCGGGCAAGCTTATTCGTCGGTCCTAAAGGGGAGTGCGGGAAGGCCATCCTTGTTGAAGAGCGTGATGATAGGGGCAAAGGCCCAGCCGTACCTCACGTAGCGCGGCACAGGCACATCGGGTGCAGAGACAACAACAGTGTCGCCTTCGATCACGGCATCCGCCCAGACGAAGTTTTTGTCCTCACCCGCAACCGCAAATCCGTTCGGCTTGGCATTCCCGGGTTTAAACACGAGACCGCCGCCGAGATGTTTAAAATAGAGGCGTGTCCTGTATTCTTTCACGAATGGCTTGTTCGTGGGGACCGTGGCGGGATCGGGGTCGGCATTCTTGCGCTCCAACATCATCTCGGTAAATTCGGGTCCGGAATACACCAAATCTTTCTCGCCGTAGACGAGGTTTCGGGCCAGCAGCGACAGACGCCGCCCCGCTTCCTGTTTGTTTTTATAGTGGGGGTCAGCAGGTTCATCACCGATGTCAACAGTGACGGCCAGCCCCGCATTCGGCACGCTGCGCGCCACTCGCCATTGTGATTCTCGTATCTCCCCCCAGCCAGGCTCGACAGGCCGGGTCTGCTTTTCGTTTTGTGTGGATTGTTGGGCAATGAGAAAAGGGAAATTTCCCACCTGAAACCGTTCGCGCCAGTCGGAGATCAGCGCAGGCAGCAGGCGGCGATACTGCAGCCAGAACGGAAAATTCGCGCTCCCCTGGGACCAAACACACCCCTTGATCGCAAAGGGAGCGAGCGGGGCAATCATCCCATTGTACAGTCCTGTAATGGTTTTGTAATAACCAAGTTGAGGACGAGGGAAATGCGGCTGGATGTCCTTCATGGCCGCCCCCGGTTTGGCCAGCCATGTCCCGGCAAGCGGAATGCTCTTGTCTTCGGTGGTAAAACGCAGGGCCATGTTCCGCCCGTCGCCGGAGAAACCTGCGGACGCATGCGTGCTCATGACGGCCACGACCAGCAGGTTCTTTCCGGGCTTCACCCAGTCACCGGCAATCTCGTACTTTCTGAAGTTGCCGCTGATTTGGCTGGCCCCCACCAAGCGGCCGTTAAACCAGGTAATGTCCGTGCTGGCAATCTGCGAAAGCGAGAGCAGCGCCGGCTTCCCCGCCATCGCATCCGGTATCTCAACGGACGTGCGGAACCACACCAGCCCGTCAAAGTCAGTCAGACCCGCCTTTTTCCATGGCCTCGGCATCGGAACCTCCATCCAGTCGTTCGTGTTGAGGGCCGGATCCGATGTGTAGTGCTGCCGGGCGCTAAGCGGGTCTACGGCGGCGGCCCATTGCTCGACGGCTTGGAAATAATCCCGGCCCGGATCGCCAGTCTCCTTGTCCAAGCGCTCGAGCTGCGCCTGGAAGTCGTAGGGCATGTACTTGCGTAACCCTGGAGCGCTGATCCACGCTTCGGCCGCGGTTGCACCTACCGAGCTGTGAATGATGCCGATGGGAATCTTTTCGACCTTGTTGACTTCACGGGCGAAGAAATACCCCATCGCCGTAAAGTTCCGGGCGTGCTCCGGCGTGCAATTCTCCCAAACCGCGGGCAAGGGCACTTGCATCGGCTCATAGGAGGGACAAAAGCCAACGGTGAACGAACGGATCCCGGGATAATTCGCCTGTTTGGCCTCCTCTTCCCCATTGAGAGACAAGCGCACCGGCCAATTCATATTCGATTGTCCGGAACAAAGCCACACATCGCCAACCATGACGTTCGTGAGCAAAACGCTTTGCTTCCCGCCTTTGATACTCATGCTCAAAGGCCCGCCGGCCGCCAATGGCCCGATCTTCGTCATCCATTTCCCGTCCGCTCCGGCAACCGCTGTTGCGTTGCTGGTGCAGCCCTCCACCGAAATGGAAATCTTGTCACCGGGTGTACTCCAGCCCCAAATCGGATCCGCGACGTCCCTCTGCAGCACCATGTTGCTGGAAAAGAGCGTGTGCACAAACGGCAGGGGCCGCGGTTGAGTCGGCCACCAGGGCTGCGGTTGCGTCGGAGTCTCCGGTGGCATCGGCGGCTCTTGCCCGAACCCAGAAACCACCATTGCCGCAAACCCTGTCAGGAACAGGGCGGGAAATTTGGCCTGCAGCCGGGGGCCTTTTGTTTTTCGCCCCCTCACAACGAGCCCAGCTGCGTCACTTTTTGCGCCCTTTTGCCAAGAAGCCTCACCGGCATTTACGAACCGCCCCGCACTCTTCGTTCTCACGGTAAACCCACAAAGACCTCTAAGTGCTGGCGCACAGATCCAGGACCTAAAATCTGTTAGACTCTTCATAAACGTTCGCAAATAAATATTTTGCCTCGCATGGTACGCTCTCAATGGTCGTCGTCCATTCGTTTTGCAGAAAGACATAACCGCAGGCGGCATACAAAATATTGTTCCAGCCTCCCAGCGACTTTATGGGCACGACCTTCTGGGGGAATCAGCCACGCTCCGCATACCCAGCCGTTCTATTGCTACCTGCCGCCAACGACAACCGCGTCCATCCATCCCAATCCAGGAAAATGCCGGCACGCCTGCAAGCCGCCGTGGCAAAAAAACGTCCTCGTATGGACCAAACCCGCATCTGGTCATCATATGGCAGCCAATGACTGGGCCAATGCTGAAGCTCCTTGAGGAATACCCACGGCCACCGCCACAATTCCCACCCCATGAACACCCCCAATCGCCGCCAGTTTCTCACAAGCCTCGCCGCCGCTTCTGGCGTCGTCTCCAGCAACACTCCCTGCGCCGCGGCAAGCGATGATCCCGGCACCTTCCACGAACCAGCGCGCCACCTGCCCCTTCAAACGGACGCGGATGTCATCGTCTGCGGTGCAGGACCCGCCGGCGTGACCAGCGCCCTTTTTGCCGCCCGCGCCGGAGCGAAGGTGCGTCTGTTCGAATTGCACGGTTCACTTGGCGGCGTCTGGACTTCGTCGCTCCTCGGCTACCTGCTCGATTTCAACAAGCCCGGCTTTAACCAGGAGCTCGTGAAAAAGCTCCGGGAACGCGATGCGATCAATGGCAGCGGTATGAACGGTCTGAGCTATCAACCCGAGGAAATGAAGCTTCTGCTCGAAGAACTTTGTTCCGCTGCGGGGGTCAAGGTGCAGCTGCACACACGCGTGGCCGCTGCTTATAAGGAAGGCCGCACGCTCACCACCCTCGTCACAGAATCCAAGAGCGGGCGCCAGGCTTGGAAGGCCCCTGTTTTCATCGACACCACCGGCGACGGCGATCTTGGCGCACAGGCGGGTTGCGAGTTCGAAATCGGCGAAGCCAAGGCCTGCCCCTGCCAGCCCCTGAGCATGTGCGTTCTCCTCACAGTGAAGGACCCGGTGGCGCTTGCTCCATTTATCCACCCCACCACGCCCACTTCCAGTGCCGAGGCCACCAAGCGCGCTCTCCTAGCGGAGATCCAGCGCGCCGGCTTCACCCCGTCCTATAAGATGCCCACGCTCTTTCCCATTCGAGGCAATCTTCTTCTGGCCATGGTAAATCACGAATACGGAATCCAGGCGACGGATGCCGCCGCCGTCAGTGAAGCCACCCTGCGGGCGCGCGCCGAACTGCATCAAATCTTCCGAGGTTTACGCAAACTGGGCGGCCCGTGGGACGGCATGGACATCGTCGCCACGCCCGAACAGATCGGCATCCGCGACGGACGCCGCATCCGCGGCCGCTATGTTGTCGAAAAGGATGACCTTGTCAAAGGTGCGCGCCACGACGACGCCGTGGTCCGCGCCACCTTCCCTGTGGACATTCACGCGCTCAGCCACAACGATCCGAGCGGCTACAGCAGCGCAGGAGTCCAAACCAAACCCTACGACATCCCCCTCCGCGCGCTCATTGCGCGCGACGTGGACAGCCTGCTGCTGGCCGGTCGCTGCATCAGCGGGGATTTCATCGCACACGCCAGCTACCGCGTCACGGGCAACGCCGTGGCCATGGGCGAAGCCGCTGGAGCGGTGGCTGCAATCGCCGCACAATCCAAGCGCAAACCGCACGAGGTACCGTGGAGCGAAGCCGTTCCGGTCCTCGAGAAGGCACGCGCGCAGGCGTGAGGGAGGCGTCCGAAACGTCCCGCACGGCAACCCCACCAATCTGGCTTGCCCCTCTTAACCGTCTTCTGGGCGTTCTCTCAAAGACCTTCAACTGGAATGAAGAAGCCTGCTGATTTAGCCGCAGCAGAAATTGCATTTCGGCCAGCACCCTCGGAACGAACTCCTGTAAAGTGTTTGATATTGCCGAGGAGGCACTCTTCGCAAACGCCAACCGTGTCTCTCCTGACCACCCGGCCAGCACAGCAACACTTCACCCATCCCTGTTCTTTAGTTGCAGGAAAACCGATTTCAGGCGATTGTATCCGACCGTTTTATGTCATCAGAGGTGTCTTCCAGTTCAAGCCCAGTTTCTCTCCAAAACTCTTATAATTCTCGCCTAGAGAACGTTAGGGTAAGCGGTTTTAAACGCCTCATCACCCCCCTGCAGGTCAAAGAGCTGGTCCAGGCAAGCGCCGACACCCTCGACAGCATTCTCACCGCCCGCGACACCGCCCGCCGCATTCTTAAAGGCGAAGACCCCCGTCTCATGGTGGTGGTGGGCCCATGCTCCATCCACGACCCAGTGTCCGCCATGGACTATGCGCGCCGCCTTGCGCAACTCGCCAAAGAACTCGAAGACAAACTCTTCGTCGTCATGCGTGTCTACTTTGAAAAACCCCGCACCACCGTCGGCTGGAAGGGGCTCATCAATGATCCCCACCTCGACGACTCTGCGGACCTCGAATTTGGAATCAAACTCGCCCGCCGCCTGCTTCTGGATATCGCAGAACTCGGCCTGCCCATGGGCACGGAATTTCTCGACCCCATCATCCCCCAATACATCGGCGATTTAATCAGCTGGGCGGCCATCGGGGCGCGTACCACCGAATCGCAGACGCACCGCGAAATGGCCAGTGGCCTCTCGATGCCTGTCGGCTTTAAAAACGGAACCGACGGCAGCGTTCAAACGGCCATCGATGCGATGCGCTCCGCGTTTACCCCCCACAGTTTTCTGGGCATCGACCCGGAAGGGATGACAAGCATCATCACCACCTCGGGCAACCCAGACAGCCATCTGGTGTTGAGGGGCGGCCGAGATGGCGCAAATTACGGCCCTGAACACACCGCTTTCGCCGCTGAAAAACTACATAAAGCAGGGCTCCCCGTTTCACTCATGGTGGATTGCAGCCACGCTAACAGCGGGAAAGATCCTCTGCGCCAACCTGAAGTGCTGCGTAATGTCCTGCAGCAGCGCAAGTCCGGCAGGAACGACATCGTCGCGGTCATGCTCGAAAGCCACATCCATTTGGGAACCCAGCCATCCACAAAGCCTGGTCTCAAATACGGCATCTCCATCACCGACGCCTGCCTGGACTGGGATTCCACAGCAGCCTTGCTGCGGGAAATTTAATCCCCCCCTCCGCACAGCCTCCCACGCGCGCCCCAAACGCACCCCACGCACCCCACGCACCCCACGCGCCCAAACAATTGGGAGGCAATTGGGAGGCACGACGCCGCCTTGGCGCTACCCCAAGATAGAATGATCAATGGTCACCAGCCTTTTGCGCCTCTGTCCAAGCTGGGGAATGCATCCAATCAACGCTTTGGTGTAAGCGTGCTGCGGGTTTCGCAACACTTCCTCCGTCGTCCCTTCTTCCACAATATCCCCCCTGAACATCACCACAACGCGGTCCGCAATCCCGCCGATGATCCCAAAGTTGTGCGTGATTAAGAGCATCGCCATTTTCAGGCGTTTCTTGAGCTCCCTCATTTGATCCAAAATCTGCGCCTGCACCGTCACGTCCAACGCGGTCGTGGGTTCGTCTGCGACCAGCAACTGCGGCTGGCAGGCTAGCGCCATCGCAATCATCACACGCTGCTGCATGCCCCCAGACAACTGATGCGGATAGTCGCTGATTCGCTTGGCGGGATCGACAATCCCCACCATGTCCAAATAATGCACCACCTCCGAGTCAATATCATTCACCTCAGGACGATGCAGCCTGATGGCCTCGGCGATTTGATTCCGAATGGTGAACACTGGATTTAACGATGTGGAGGGCTCTTGGAATACATAGGCAATTTTCCCGCCGCGCAGCTTTCGCAACTCCTCGGTTCCCATCTTCAAAACATCCTGCCCTTCGAACAAAATCTCCCCCTTGGCATAAACGGCAGGAGGCTCCGGAAGAAGACGCGTCAACGCCATTCCCGTCACACTCTTGCCACTTCCACTCTCGCCCACAAGGGCCACTGTTTCCCCAGCCCCAATGGACAAGTTGATCCCCTTGACCGCTTGAACGCGATCCTGACCAGTTCCAAAATCAATCGTGAGGTTGCGTAGAGAAAGCATAAGCCAGAAAGCTTTGAAGGCGCGCCATCACGCGCCGCGTTTGGGGTCAAAGGCCCGCTGGAGAGAATCCCCAAACAGATTCAACGCGAGTACCATCAAAAACAAGGCGCACGAAGACGCCGTCAGATTCCACCACACAAGCGGTTCCCGAGACAGTTCCGAGCGGGATGCATCAATCATCGTCCCCCAACTTGCCGTCCCCACAGGGGCGCCCACTCCCAAATAACTTAGCACCGCCTCCGCAAGGACCAGTCCTGAGAATCCCAAAACAAACTTGATCAGAACCAGATGCATCACATTCGGAAGCAGGTGCCGCGTGAGAATCCTCCAGTCGGACTGCCCCAAAGCCTTGGCCGCGGCGATGTAAGGCCGCTCCACCTGCCGCAATGTTTCCCCCCGGATAAGACGGGCCATTCCCACCCACCCGGTGATCCCAAGCGCTATCGCCATACTGCCCAGACCCTTGCCAAGAACCATGAGAATCGCAACCAGCATCAGAATCTCGGGCACCGCCGCAACGGTGCTGTAAACATACTGCACCGCATCATCAACCCAGCGCCGGTAATAACCCGCCATCAAACCAAGCAGGACACCCAGCGGGATGTAAATCAGGCTCGTTAACCCACCGATCCACAACGCCGAACGCGTCGCCCGCAGGGTCTGGACAAGTGTGTCACGCCCAAGCGCGTCCGTCCCTAAAACATGTCTGCCCAAAAGAGGCTTTGGATCCGCCACGGACAGGGCCGTCGTTGCAAGCGGAGCTGAGTAGCTTTTCTCCTGCGGAATACCCGCGGTGAGGCGCTGCAATAAAGTCACACTCCCCGAGGCACTTGGAAGCACAATACTCTCCAGCGTCCCCACCACGAGGTACAGCCCAATCACGCAAAGCGAGACCAGCCCAAGCTTGTCGCGCCGCAAATGCTTCCACGCGGTCTGCCAGCGCTCGGAACGCAACCCCCAAACAACCAGACGGGCCAGCAACCCATAACCTGCTAGCAGGCAAAGATTTTGAACCCAGATTTGATCCAGCCATTTCATAAAGTTTATCCCAGCCGAATCCGGGGATCCGCCCACGCGTAGCACAAATCCGTCAGCAACAGTCCGCCGAGATACATCAGCGAACCAAGAAACACAGAGGCCTGCACCACGGCAAAGTCGGGAGCTTGAATCGCCGTGACCAAAACGTTCCCCAACCCAGGGATCCCAAAAAAGTTCTCCAAGAGCAAGGACCCCATGATCAAAAAGGGCAGCGACGCCACCACAAGCGTGATCAAATTGATGAGTCCGTTTTTAAAGACATGACTCAAAAGCACCCTCGCTTTGGAAACCCCTTTTGCACGGGCGGTCCGGATATAATCCTGCCCCATCTCCTCCAAAAACAAGGCGCGAAACAAACGCACATCCGCCCCCAACCCGCTCACAACCATCAGCGCCACAGGCAGCAGCAAAAACTTGGGCGCCGACCAGCCACTCGCTTCAAAACCAAACGCGGGAAAATAATTCAATACCTGTGCCACGACAAACTGGCCGAAAATCACGTACACCATCACCGGCACACTCATCAACGCCACGCAAAGGAAGGTGGCCATGAAATCAACCGCAGCATTGCGAATGAAGACGAGATACAACGCCAGAGCCACGGACACCGCGAGGCTCACTAAAAATGCGGGCACGGTCAGCAGCAGCGAGGGAAGCGCCCCTTGGGCGAAGATTTCCCGCAGGGGCCGGCCGCTCACATCAGACGTTCCCAAGTCAAACGTCACAAGCCGGCCAAGCTGAGTCACAAAAAGCGAGTCATGCCACGGCTGGCCGGGTGTCGTGTTAATGAGCAAAGGCTTGTCGTACCCGCGATTATGCAGCCAGTTTTCCACGCTCTTGGGCGTCGCCTTCTGTCCCAAAACCCTCCGGGCGGTCGCCTCGGGACTTTGCACGACAAAGAAAAGAACGAACGTCAAAAGCATCACGCCAAAGACGATCGGGACGAAAAAAAAGAGACGGCGAATGAGATAGGCTAGCATGGCTCAGTGTTTCCTCCGCAGGTTGAAGGTGAACAAGCCAACCGCAACAAGTCCACAAAGCACCACCCCAATGGGCCACACTGGTTTTTTGTTCCATTGCGCACGCAGGTTCTCCCTTAATGCGTGGTCCAGCACCGCGTACTTCAACCCGCCCTCCAACATCGGGTTACTCTGGATGCGCGGGGCCCAGGGCTGGGTGAGCCCAAAGGTCGAACGGTGCATGTTCAAAATGTTCGGTACATCCTCCGCCAGGATCGCATTCATCTTCAACCCAATCGCATCGCGCTCGGCGCAGTTTTCCATCGTTGCCATCTTCTCAAACAAACGGTCAAACTCCGGATTTTTATAGCGGCTGTGATTCTTCCCCGCCGGAGGAAAGTTCTTGCTGTAGTACAGGAAATAAAAGTTTTCCGGGTCCGGGTAATCCGCCCCCCAACCGCTGCCCGTCGCGAGTTGATATCCGCCATTGTCCAACTTCTCCAACAACCGCGCGAAGGGATTCTCGACGACCTTCACCTTGATTCCCAGTTGCTCAAACTGCTGCTGGTTAAACTCCGCCATCATCCGCTCATTGGCGCTCCCGCCCGTGGTGTCCAACGAGATCTCGAGCACCTTGCCAGTGGCATCCCTGCCGTTGGGATAACCAGCCTCCGCAAGCAACGCTTTGGCTTTCTCCAAATTATACCCATAGGGATTTTTGAATTCCTTCTGGTAACCTGCAATCCCCGGAGGCAGCAGTTGCTCGGCCACAATCGGCACGCTGTTGAAGAATATATCCAAATTCGCCTGAGCGTTGAACGCCGCGGAAAGCGCCTGCCTCAACTTCTGATTCGGCCCCAACACGGGATCTTCCATGTTCACCGACATGAAAAAAGTGCTCGGCTCAGTATCACGGTGAAGAGTCACTCCCCGCTCCTTATACTTTCCAGACAAATCCCGTGACGGGGTCACCAAACTTGAAAAGGCATCTTTGCCCACCCCCATCCCGTCCAAATAACCCTGCCGAAACAACAAGAAAACCGGGATCGTCTCCCGAAAAACCGTCATATTTACCTCATCCACAAGAGGAAGCGCTTTTCCAGCCAAAGGCCGCAACAAGGCCTCCTGCTCCGCCCCCCAGCCATCCTGTGGAAATGTCGTCGTCCGGTAGACTGGATTGCGCTTCAAACGGATCCGCGTATTGCGCTTCCAATCCGCGATCTGGAAGGGCCCCGTACCAACTGGGTGAAAGCGGAACAGATCGCGCGTCGTGCCCTCATGCACCTTGCCATCGTAAAACTCCACAGCCTCCCGGGCCACAGGAGAAGTGAAGTGCATCGCCAGCCAATACAAAAGCTGCGGATACGCCGCTTTAAGATGGATCTCAAAGGTGTACCGCCCTGTCACCTCCAACCCTGAAAACGGCTTGCTGTAATCAAAAGACTCCGTCTTGCGCGCGGCCTCAAACGCCTCGGCCATGCCCTCCACGTAGTCTTGCAAATTCGAGAGTGCAGGACACTCCACCTTAGGGTCCGTAATGCGTTGAAAGGCGTACTGAACGTCAGTCGCTACAACTTCACGTCCGCGCCCTTCCGGAAAGCAGGGATCATCGTGAAACAAAATCCCCGCCTTAAGCTCGCACCGGTACGAAACTCCGCCCGAAGGCTTTACAACACGCTCCGGCAATTTCAATAACAGGCAGGGAGTCAATTCATAAGGGTCCGTCTTGAAGGGCTGATACTCCAACAGACATTCCTGAACCGGCTCCAAAATACGCCGACTAATCGCGTCGTACGATACCTGGGGATCCAAAGACCGCGGGTCTTCTGGTAGTGCACCGTATCGGACCTTCCAAGGCGTTCCATCCTCCCCGGTCTTTTGCAGCGGCTCTGGGTGCGGATTGTTCGAACAGCCCGCGAGCATGAGGGAGCAGGCCAATAACACGCCCGCGCAGACGCGCGCCACACATGGGTAGGGGCGCAAAAAAGCCGCTGCGATCAAAGCAAGGCAGCGGCTAGATGTGCGGGGAGGCATAGCCGGCTATGTTAGTGCCAGCATGGCGTAACATCAAGGCTTCGAGTCGGGGAGAAGGCAGAAGATTTTCGACAAATCTCGGCGGACTTTTCAGCCCACGCGGCACTCAACCCTCAACCGAACCATGGCGTTTAGCCAGCGATCTCTTCCCCAACCATGAACCGGACGAACCCCCGTATCGAGATATTCTCGCTGAGTTCCTTGTTCTTATCGGCCACAAGCTGCGTAATCGTCTGGTCGGGATTCTTGATAAACGCCTGCTCCAAAAGACAGGAGGTGGAGTAGAACTTGCCCATCTTCCCCTCAACGATCTGCTCAATAATATTGGCGGGCTTTCCGGGAGGCACCTGACCGCGGTACACTTCGCGCTCACGCTCGGCAAGGGCCGCAGGGACGCTGTCACGGGAAACACAGACGGGATTTGCAGCGGCAATCTGCAGCGTGATGTCCCGCACCAGCTGCTTGAATTCTTCGCGTCCGACCGTCGCGTCACTGTTCGCTCCAACCTCCAATAGAACACCCACTTTTCCGCCCGTGTGAATGTAGGAAGACACGGCCCCGCTGCCGTGAACCTCGAGCCGAGCATGGCGGCGGATCCGGATGTTTTCGCCCAGTTTTTGCACAGCCTCAACGCGATCTGCTTCGAGGTCTGCGTTGTCATTTTCAGCGAGCTTGGATGCAACCGTGTCCGTCAAAGCTTTGAACGCATCGTTTTTAGCGACGAAATCTGTTTCGCAGTTCACTTCCACCAACACCCCGACCTTGCCGTTGTGCACGATGGCCTGGGCGATCACCCCTTCCTTGGCTTCACGGTCCGCCTTCTTAGCGGCGCTCGCAGCCCCCTTTTTCCGAAGCAGATCAATCGCCGCCTCCAAGTCTCCCTTCACTTCGGCCAGCGCACGTTTGCAGTCCATGAGACCTGCATTGGTTTTCTCACGCAGGGTCTTTACTAATTGGGCATCGATGACTATTTCGCTCATACTTATCTAAGTTTTTTGGGGTTAAATTGGGGTTTGAAAAAGCGACCCTTACAAACCCGAAACGGCGCCCCAGCAATCTTAAAAATTGCAAGCAGCGCCGCTGGAACAAGGTGTCGCTTTCTGCGAGTGGCAGCGCCCTCAACTGCGGGCGCCAACCAATCAAAGCATTCTATTCGCTGACTGCGGTCAAATCCTGCGGCTTCTCAGCCACGGGTGCAGCCACGGGTGCAGCCACGGGTGCAGCCACGGGTGCGTGACTCGCGCCAGAACCAGAAACCAAAGCGTCCACAAGCTTTTGGAGCACCACGCGGATCGAACGGATCGCATCGTCATTTCCGGCGATCGGGTAGGTGATCAACGCCGGATCAGCATTCGTATCCGTGATCGCAACTGTCGGAATCTTCAGACGACGGGCTTCCGCCACGGCGATTCCTTCGCGCACCGTGTCGATGATGATCATCGCGTCAGGAAGCTTCTCCATCGTGCGAATCCCCTCAAGATTGCGCTTGAGCTTTTCGCCTTCGCGCCGAAGAGCGGAGATTTCCTGATTGCCCATCTTGGAATACTCGGGCTGCTTCTCGAGAGTCTCGATGTAGGTCATGCGCGCCACACTCTTGCGGATGGTCGTCATGTTGGTGAGCGTACCACCCAGCCAGCGCTGGTTGACATAGAACTGGCCGCAGGCCTGAGCTGCTTCCTTGACCGCTTCCTGAGCCTGCTTTTTGCAGCCCACGAAAAGCACTTTGCCGCCACGGGCGGAAAGGGCGCTCAAAAATTTGATCGCTGCATCCAACTGATGAACAGTCGAACCCAAGTTAATAATATGCAATGCATTACGCTTTTCAAAGATGAAGGGTTTCATCTTCGGGTTCCAGCGCTTGCTCTGGTGCCCGAAGTGGACACCCGCTTCGAGCAATTCTGTCATGAGTTCTGTGGACATAGCTTATACGACTTTAGAAAAAGGGTGGGGAGATTGATCTCCTGCGCAGCAATTGGCAAGCTTTGGTTTTCTTTTTTTAGATATCAACGGTTGAAATTTCATGATTCACCAAGTTTTCGACGGCATCTCGGACCATCCGGAGCGTTATCTTTTGAAAAAAACATCTTCGCCCCACTCGAGATCCCGCCAAAGACGTCCCCTAATCAATAATTGCCCTCACCACATTGCCGTGGACATCCGTGAGCCGGAAATCTCTCCCCTGAAACCTGTAGGTCAATTTTTCGTGATCAAAGCCCAATTGGTTCAGAATAGTGGCCTGGAGGTCGTGCACGTGAACGGGATTCTCCGCCACTCCGAAGCCCAACTCATCACTGGATCCGTAGGCAAACCCTTTCTTAAAGCCTCCGCCAGCAAGCATTAATGAGAAACAGTCCGGATAGTGATCCCGCCCCAAAACGGCACCCCCAGCCGTGCGTCCTTCGCGGAAGGGCGTCCGGCCAAACTCACCGCCCCAGACGATGATCGTCTCATCGAGGAGGCCCCGCTCCTTGAGTTCCGTAATCAGCGCGGCGACAGGTTTGTCTGTCCGACCCATCTTCTTGGTAAGTCCGTCCCGAATGTCCTCCGCGGGCCCTGTGCCATGAAAATCCCAGCCCCAGTCAAAAAGCTGAACAAAGCGGACCCCCTGCTCCACCAACCTTCTGGCAAGAAGGCAGTTATTTGCAAAACTCGCCTCTCCTGGCTGGGCGCCGTAAGCCTCTAAAACAGCGGGCGATTCCTTGGAGATATCCATCACTTCTGGAACAGATGTTTGCATTCTATACGCTAACTCGTACTGAGCAATGCGTGTCATCGTTTCCGGATGCCCCAAGGCATCGGCCTGCAGAGCATTCAGATCCTTGAGCGCATCCAGCGTGTGCCGGCGAGTCTCTCGGCTCATTCCCGCGGGATCGGATACATACAGCACGGGATCTCCCTTCGAGCGGCACTGCACCCCCTGATAAACAGAAGGAATAAAGCCGCTTCCCCAACACCCCTGCCCCCCGCTCGGCTGCGTGCCCGAGGAAATCAGAACCACAAAGCCCGGCAGATTTTCATTCTCGGACCCCAACCCGTAAGTCACCCAAGATCCCATCGACGGACGCCCTTGCCTTGGCGACCCCGTGTAGAGCAGAAGCTCGGCCGGGGCATGATTAAACTCGTCCGTCTTCATCGAGTGCACAACCGTTACGTCGCCCGCAATCCGATGGAAATTGGGGACAGCATCGGACATCCAGATTCCCCCTGGCCCGTGCTGCGTGAAGTTGCGTGGCGTTCCCATCAACTTCGGAACCCCGGTGGTGAAGGCGAACTTTCTGCCCTTTAAAAAATCGTCGGGACAATCCTGCCCGCTGCGTTTCACGAGCTCTGGCTTGTAATCAAAAATATCCAGGTTTGGCGGAGCACCGGACATGTGCAAATATATTACGCGCTTCGCCTTGGCTTTTAATGGCGCAGTGCGCGGGCTCAAAGGATTCTCGGCCACAACCGCCGCCCCTCCCTTGGCTTCCAGCAGGGACTGCACGGCCATTGCCCCCAAACTGAAACGGCCCGCACCGGAGAGAAAACTCCTCCGCGTCTGGTCCACCAAGTGCGAAAGGAACGGATTTTCTTCAGAATTCATAAGGTTTGAAAATTCAAAAACAACGCAAACTCCGCCCCCCCCATCACCGCCGCATCACGGCTTCGTCCAAATTTAGAACCACATTGGCAAACACCGTCCACGTCGCATACTCCCGTGCGTCGGCCCCAGCGGGCAGCGCCCCGAGCGGATCTGTCGCCATCTGCTTGGCGCGTGCAGGATCCTGCTCAAAGGCCGCCGCAGCCTCTTCAATCAGACGCTGGAGGCGATCCACCTCTTTGCCCGAAGCCTCGCGTGAAAGCACACGCTGGAACGCGAACCGGATCCGGCCTTCCGCGGCACTCCCGCCCTCGGTGATCACCTTACGGGCAAGAGCCTGCGCCGCCTCCACGAACACCGGATCGTTCAATGTCACCAGAGCCTGCAATGGAGTATTGGTGCGGTTCCGACGCAACGTACATACCTCACGATTAGGCGCATCGAAGGTGGTGAAACTCGGATACGGACTGTTGCGCCGCACCTCCGTGTAAAGGGCCCTCCGATAACGGTCCTCGCCCGCGCTGACTTCCCAGTCATTTGCACGCCCGAAAGCCGTGCTCAGTCCCATGTTTGGCTTCGGCGGACGCACGGGTTTTCCGTACATCGTCGGACTCAAAAGACCTCCGACAAACAGAGCCTGATCCCGCAGAATTTCGGCTGACATTCTGAACCTTGGGCCGCGCGCCACCAGGCGATTTTCGGGATCCTTCTCCTGCAGTTCGGGCGTGACCGCGCCTGACTGCCTGTACGCAGCGCTACTCACAAGCGTCTTCAAAAAGGACTTCACATCCCACCCACTCCGAACCAACTCAAGCGCCAGCCAATCTAGGAGTTCGGGATGAAAAGGCATTTCGCCTTGCGCTCCAAATTCTTCGCTTGTTCTCACAATCCCCACGCCAAAAAGCGATTCCCAAAACCTGTTGGCAATCACCCGGGCCGTTAACGGATTTTCCGCACTCACCAACCAGCGGGCCATGGCGAGGCGGTCAGGCAGCGCGCCAGCGGGCAGGGCTGGAAAAACCCCGGGAGTTCCAGGTGCAACCTCGTCCCCCAGATTTAAATAATTGCCCCGAAGCTGCACCTTGGTGACCCTCCGCTTCTCCGCCGCCAATTCTCGTAAAATGGGCACTGTGTTTGGCTTGAGTCCATCGAGCTCCTTCTTCCTGCTTGCGTACTCGGCACGCTCCTTCCCTGCCTCAGGTGCATGTTCTCTGACGTAGTAATCCAGAGCCTGCGCGGCATTCTGAGGAGACCGCGAGGCGGCTGGTTCCTTCATTATTGCAACGATTTTAGGAGGCGTCGCAACCAGCAACTCTGCACGACTATCCGAGGTCACCCGCAAGGCAAAGGACGCCAGAAGTTGTTCGCTTTTGCGGCTCCGTTGATCGAGTTCGACACGAATCGATTCACCCGGTTGCAGTCTGACTGCTTTTTCAGGCACGAGCGTCAACGCTTCTGACTTGGTGCTGTTGGCAACGTTCCATCCCTTGTTTCTCGCGTTTTGGTCGGCCTTGGCCTTTAAGCCCACAACCGTTTGAGGCTCAAAACCAGCCGCGGCTGACGTCGCATAAACCGCGCGGAATTTGAGCTCCCGCGCCTTGGCCTTTGGATCTTCGGAAACAATGCTTACCCGAATCTGGTCCAGGATAAACGCTCCTTTGGCAGACCTGCTGGAGCCTCCCTCCTGCAAGCTTGCGTCCGGAATGGACGCCAATTGAAAAGCTTCAATGTCCGCTGCGGGTGCGGGGAGCACCAAAGTAACACTATCCCCACCCTTCTCGGACGAGGAAACAAGGATCGACCCATCCTCGCGCACCTGCGTCGCCGCCCCATTCGTGCTCTGTACGTTAGAGGGTCCAATGCCCTGCCAGGCCAAGTCGCGAGGAAAGTTGGCATCCCAGTCCTTGAAGCCCTGCTTCCATTCAGGCGAAGCCGTTTTGAAGAGCGCTTCCAACGAAGCAACCTTCTCTTCCAGCGTTGTCTTCCGAGTCTTTTCTTCCGGCAATAAAAACTGATGCAGAGGCGCTTCATCATTGCGATCCGCGTCTTCCGTTTGGTTCAAAAGGGCAAAAAAACTGAAGTATTCCTTTTGGGTGAGAGGGTCAAACTTGTGCGTGTGGCATTGGGCGCAAGCCATCGAGGTCCCCATCCAAACGGACCACGTTGTGTTCACACGGTCGATCACGGCGGCATTCCTGAATTCTTCGTCCGACGTCCCTCCCTCGTTGTTGGTCATCGTGTTCCGATGAAACGCCGTGGCGATGATTTGCTCCTCGCTCGGCCCGGGCAAAAGATCTCCCGCAAGCTGCTCTATTGTAAACTGATCAAAAGGCTTGTTGTCATTAAAAGCCTTGATCACGTAGTCGCGGAAAGCCCAGATACTGCGCCCCGGATCGCTCGGATACCCTGCGGAGTCAGCGTACCTTGCCAAATCCATCCATAAACGCGCCCAATGTTCTCCAAAAGACGGCTTTGCCAGAAACCGGTCCACCATCCGCACATAGGCCTCCGGAGCTGGATCGCGTTTGAACGCCTCAACCTCTTCCACCAAGGGCGGCAACCCCGTCAGATCCAAGGCCACGCGCCGGATCAACGTTTCGCGATCGGCCTCCGCACTCGGTTTGAGCCCTTCGGTGCGCATGCGCGAAAAAAGGAACCGATCCACTGCGGAAGAATTCCAGCGCGGTTCGGACACCTCCGGAACGTGAGGTGCAACAGGTTTGATGTAAGCCCAGTGCCCCGCATAGGGCGCCCCCTCTTGAATCCAGCGGCGGATGAGAGCCACCTCTTTTTCCGTCAATTTCTTTCCCGTCTTGGGCGGTGGCATCACCTCTTCCTTGTCCTTGGTCAGAATGCGCTCCAGAAGAAGGCTTTTCTCGGGATGCTCCGCCACAAGTGCAAATCCCGAGTCCAAAGCGGCGAACGCGCCCTCTTCCGTGTCAAGACGCAGGCCTTTGTCGCCATTGCCCTTGCGGTGTTTGTCATCGGGGCCGTGGCAATGAAAGCAATTGTTGGAAAGAATCGGCCTTATTTCTCTGGCAAAATTGACCTTGCCCGCGCCGGCTGCATTCGCGCCCAAAGCTGTCGCCGAAATCAAGCCAACAACCGACACTGTGAAGAAATATTGCATGGCACTCAAGATAAGAAAGTCACGATAGTAGACCCCGTTCATTCCGAAAAGTTTGAAAAAAAGAAACCCTCAAGCCTGCTACCAAACTTGAATTCACACGGGGTCGGACAGTCATCGAATTCGGCAACCTGCGTGCCTGCTTTTAGTCCTCACGCCTTGAGAGCGAGAAACACCCACACGATCATCACAGCCCCTGCGATGACCCGACTGACAACACCGGCAGCATTGCCTACGAGCGTTCCCCATGCAGCACGCATGGCCTCACGGGAATCCTTGCCGGAGCAGAGTTCCCCCAGAAACACCCCCGCAATCGGTCCAAGGATAAGACCCGGCAGGCTGAAGAAAAGGCCGACGAAAAGACCTGCAAACGCCCCCCAAATGCCATACCTCGACGCCCCAAAATGGCTGGCTCCAAGCAGTGCTGCAAACATATCGACCAATTGCGCCAATACCACGACAGCGGACAGTCCCAATAAATTCCCCCATCCGAGCGCGTGTCCCGGGGTTGCCAGCAGCCAATCGCAAATAAAAGCGCCCAAAAGAATCAGAGGCGTTCCCGGGACCATCGGGATAAAACAGCCCGCGAATCCCGCCACCATCAACACAATGACCAGAATCCAGCCGACAACGTGTAAGATCATAGAAATTAGGCCTGCGATTTGATGTTGCCGAGAAGGAAGGAGTATTCTAAACGGTGCATTGGCTGGCTGCGTCCTGTCATTCAGACTGGGAACCAAGCCGATTTCAAACATTTACATTTTATGGCAATTTCAACCGGCACAAAGGCTCCAGAATTCACACTCAAAACCAAAACAGCCGAAGGTCTTCAGGACATCAAACTCTCTGATAACTTCGGTCACCGGAACACGGTGCTGCTTTTCTTCCCGCTCGCGTTTACAGGCGTCTGCACCAAAGAATTGTGCGACATCTCGGCAGGCTTGAAGGCGTACACCGACCTGAACGCACAAGTCATCGGAATCAGCATCGACAGCCCCTTCGCACAGGAAGCCTGGGCGCAAAAAGAAAGCATCCACATTCCCCTCGCGAGCGACCTGAACAAAACAGTCGCTGAAGCCTACGGCGTCCTTTTGGCAGACCTCGTTGGAATAGGTTCCGCCTCCGCACGCGCGGCCTTCGTTATCGATAAAGAAGGTATCATCCGCTACGCGGAACAGACTCCCACTCCCTTGGAACTGCCGTCGTTCGACGCAATCAAGGCCACTCTCGCCCAGTTGTAGGCGCGACCTGCCCCTAGTGGTGCGGCGGCAACCAAGAAGTTCTGGCGCAAGCTTCCTCAAACCTTGGTTCCGCCCCGCCACATTGGAGTGCTCGTGTCTCCACAAGAACGAAAGTCTCACACGCACAAGAGACTCGTTACCAGCCAAGACAAAGACGCCTGAACGAGCCGCCACTGCGCCAGGCCTAAACAAGGCGCCACTGCGCCAGGCCTAAACAAGGCGCCACTGCGCCAGGCCTAAACAAGGCGCCACTGCGCCAGGCCTAAACAAGGCGCCACCGCGCCAAGTCTAAACAAGGCGCCACCGCGCCAAGTCTAAACAAGGCGCCACCGCGCCAAGTCTTGCGAGTCCACCAACCCCACAGGACGTCCACTCTCGTCCAAAACGACCACTTCATCGATTCTGTGGGTCTCCAGAATACGCAGGACATCCGCGGCCAATCGGTCCGCTTCGACCGAAATAGGATGCACTGTTAAAAAATTGCCCACCTGCTTCTCGCCAATGTCTGCAACGTTTTGGTAACAGCGCGCAAAATCTCCGTGAGTGAAGATTCCCGCCATGATTCCCCGCTGATCGACGGCTACAGCGGCTCCGACCTTGTGGCTAGTCATTGCTGCAAGCACCTGCGAAACAGTCATTTCAGGCGAAACAATAGCCATTTGCTTCTGCGCACGCATGATCTCACGCACCCTTAACAAAAGTGTCCGTCCGATTTGTCCTCCGGGGTGGAAACGCGCGAAATCGTCCTTGGTAAACCCACGCGCCTCCAGAAGCACCATCGCAAGGGCATCGCCGAGTGCCAGCATAACAGTCGTGCTGGAAGTCGGAGCGAGTTCCAAAGGGCACGCTTCTCGCTCCACATTTACATCCAAAACAATGGCACTACTTTGGGCCAGGGTTGATGCCGGCTTGCCAGTCATCGCGATTAAAAACGTCCCCATCCGAGCCAACGCTGGAAGAAGAGCCAAGAGTTCGTCTGTTTCGCCGCTGTAGGAAAGGGCGAGAACAACGTCGCCTTCGGTGATGAGCCCCAGATCTCCATGCAAGGCATCCACGGGCGCCAGCACGACCGCGGGACAGCCTGTGCTTGTGAGTGTGGCCGCAATCTTTTCACCAATACAACCGGACTTTCCCACTCCACACACCACGACCTTGCCCCTGCGAGCGATGCACGCAAGAAGCGCCTCGACGGCCTTGGAAAACCGCTCATCCAAGCGCGCCTGCAGGCGTTCAATCTCAGATATTTCCAATTGTAAAACGCGGGCTGCTTTCTCCAAGTAATCCATAACTAAAACTACGGTCCTCTCCACCAAATTTCACTCTCTTTCCATCCAGAGCGCCTGCCGGGCAAACAGAAAGCGGCCGTGCTTAAAACCCTTCAAGCCGGCGGCCCTTCCCATGGCTTTCATTTCTCCAAACGAGAACGCGCGCTCCGCGGACACTCTGGCATCATAACGGGTCATCGGTTCCCGATAGAAAAACTGCGTCAACCCCCAGATCGCGGCGCTCGTGAGCCAAGACCGCTCCAGATCGGAAACGAGCATCCATCGCCCTGCAAGCGCCGCACAACGTGCCAAGATCTCAACAGCGTCTTGCTCACTAAAATGATGGAGCGCAAGCGAACAGGTCACAAGATCGTACGGTTCTCCCGCGGAAAAAGAACGGATATCCGCCTCGCGCCAATGGATCTCTGGAAACGAGGGGCTCAAGGCCCTTGCGATGGCAAGGGTCGAACTCTGAAAATCCACGGCGTCCACCGAAAGTTGAATGCCCTGTGTGCGAGCCCAGGAGACCAACACGCGCGGCAAATCCCCGGCTCCAGTGGCGAGGTCGAGGACCTTGTAAACGCCTCCGGGCTTGAGCCAGCGGCGGGCAAACCGGAGTAAAAGACGATGGCTTCCAAAGCGCCTGTTGAGAGAAACGAGATTCTGCAAATCCAACTCGAGCTCTTCCGATACTGGTTGGGGCCGGTCCATGAGTTCCGGCTGGCTGGCATCAAAACGGCGCACCATCAGCTTAAGCTGGCTCTTCCATCTTGCTCGTCGAAAGATGAGGCACGGGACACCCGAGGGCATCCGCGCAGAGACGGACCACCGCCATTTCGCGCTCCTGAATCTGCCCCTGATAACTCGCTGCAAGCCCGCACGCGACGAGAATACGCTTCTTCAAAACCGGCGAAGCTTGCTCGCAAACATCCAGAGCATCCACCATTTCGACAATGGAACAATCCTCGCGCGGCGGTGTGGGATTTTCATACCCCAACGACGCCCATGCGGCAAGGTGGGCCGCAGACCTGCCTGACGCTGTCGGCGCGCCCATGCGGAGCAAGGAAGAGACAAGTACCCGAACTTCCTGCCACACGGAGGGAAGCTCTTCAAAAACAACCGGAGACACCTCCCTCACCCCAAGGGCTATCCCGATGCGCCGCCGAACGACTTGAAGTAAAAGGAAACGCACCAGATCAATACTCTCGGGACGCACCACCTCGCGCCTGCACTGCTTCATCAGCTGGTAGTATTCCGAAACAGACATGCGCCGCAGCATGGGCATCGCCAGATCCATGAGCAAAAGCATTTGGGAAGTGGACGCCATCCCAAGATCCATCTTCGCCGTGTTCACGGGCTTCAATAACTCCACCAAAAGCAACTTCACTCCCTCCGTCGAATGCGTCTGCTCCATCCATTCACTCTTAAGCGTACGCTTCAAAACACCCACCGAGAGCAATTGGGCGGGCACCATGCAGGTCCCCAGAAAATTCAGATTGACTGCGGGATAGGACTTGGGAGCCGTGGCCTGAGCGAGTTCCTTTGCTCGAATCTTCTCCCGCTTTCGCGCCCCGATGGCCGCAGCAGCTTTCGCAGCCACCGACAAATGCGAGTCCTCCTGCGCTGGACCAGAGGTGTCCGCAGAAACCGCCACTGGCTCGACTTTGCGAGCCAAGCTCGGCAAAAAATCGCCGTTCCATTCCGGATTTAAACGCCGAATCCGGTCTTCAAGATCGGGGTGCGTGGGAAAGAAGGCCGAGAAAACACCCACGGACGACGCCCCAAAGAACAGATGCCCAGATTCTGGCGCCGTCGGGTTCTCAATCCAGGAACGGTTCGGCAGCCCTCCAATTTTACGCAACACGTTTGTCACCGGAACATGGGACGCCAAAGTGTCAGCCGCAGATTGATCGGCGGCAAACTCCCTGTCTCTGGAAATCGCCCCCTGCAAAAAGCGGCCGAACAAACTCGAAACCAGCCCCATCAACATGAGCAGCACGCCGATGACAGAACGACTCTGCCCCTCGTTCTCGGCAACCACGGCGCGCGAGCCATGATTTTTCTTCTGCTCCAAGCCGCCGGTTCTGCCCCAAAAACCGGCACGATTAGGCGAATCTGAAGCGATCATCAACCGGCCCGCGAGCGAAAGGAAAAGAATCCCCTGCACCCAGACCAACATCTTAAATTTCATCTGCATGTCACCGCTCAGAATGTGACTGAACTCATGGAGCAAAACCGCGCGCAATTCCTCCAGAGTCAGGCGTTCGAGAGCACCCATGGTGACGCCAATCACAGCGCTCGACGCGTCATGCCCGGCGGCAAACGCGTTGATGGAGGACTCTCCTTCCAACAACCACACTTCCGGAACCGGAATTCCGGAAAAGAGCGCCAATTCTTCCACAAGATCCACCAACCGCTTTTCGCCAGGCTCCTTGGTGCTCGGATGCAACCGGCGCCCCCCCAACTCTTCCGCGATCCCGGAGCCTCCGAGACGCAGCGCGTAGACCCGCACAATGACGCCCACGAGTAACAGGGCAATGGTTGCCGGCAGCGTCCACCCCACGACCCGCTGGTGCACTTCAGTCTCGGACAACGAACCGCCCACGCACAGAACCACAAGCAGGTGCACCACAAGCACGACGCCCGCCATCAGCGACATCGCGAGCGTGAACATTCCGGCAGCACGCTGCCGGGCATCATCCTGTGCCAAAAACAAATCCATCCTTGATAATTCGGGTTAAAAACTCGACTCCTAGGTCGTAAACTTAACAACTTTTAACAAGTGATGGAAGAAAATAGAAACCCATCGAGTGATTGATTCACAAAGAATCCATTCGCCAGAAAAAGCAGGGTTTGACTCAGAATAAATATGCCCTCCAAGAACGACTCTATCCAACATCTGACCACTCAAATCTGCGAGTTCAGAGATGCGCGTGATTGGGCGCAGTTCCATTCGCCCAAAGACCTCGCGGTGGCGATCGCGGCCGAAGCCGGTGAACTGCTCCAACACTTTGTGTGGCAAAGTCCGACTCAATCCGAAACTCGGGTGCTGGAACGCAAGGACGCCATTGGCGCAGAAATGGCGGACATCGCCATTCTCCTTTTTGAAATGGCCCAGATCTCTGGGATTTCGCTGGGCGACGCGATCGCGGAGAAATTACACCGGAACGAGGCACGCTACCCCGTCGCAAAGGCACGAGGCTCCAACCTCAAATACAACGAGTTGTGAGCGATATTCCCGAGCCTCACAAACGTCGGCCCCGCTATTCCGGGAAAAACCCGCGCCGGTTTGAACACAAATACAAGGAACATGCCCCCTCGCTGTATCCCGAGGCCGTGCAGAAAATCCTCGACCAAGGCAAAACTCCGGCTGGAGCGCACAGGCCCATCATGGTCCCTGAAATCCTCGAGGCCTTGGCCCCAATGCCGGGGGATCTTGCCGTCGACTGCACCTTGGGCTTCGGAGGCCACTCCCAGGCCCTCCTTCCACGCCTCCTTCCAGGCGGTCGTCTGCTTGGTATCGATGCCGATCCCATTGAATTGCCGCGCACGGAGGCCCGTCTGCGGGAAGCCGGTTTTCTCTCCGATGCGTTCACCGCGCACCGGTGCAATTTCGCAGGCATCACCGCGGTTCTAGCCACCGAGAATGGGAGGCGCGCAAATGTGGTTCTTGCCGACCTCGGTGTTTCTTCCATGCAACTGGACAACCCGGCGCGGGGGTTTTCTTTAAAATACGACGGGCCTTTAGACATGCGCATGAACCCCTCCAAAGGCCAGCCAGCCCGGGAACTTCTACTGCGGTTGACCCCCGGAAAACTTCAAGAAATTCTGACTGAAAATGCGGATGAACCACACGCCGCCGCTGTGAGCACAACCCTTGCCGGAAAAGATTTCCCGACCACGCTGGCACTGGCCCGCGAGGTTCGTACCACCCTCAAAACGCGCCCGAACGAAGAGCAGGAACTCTCCGCTCGCCGCGTCTTCCAAGCCTTGCGAATCGCGGTCAATCAGGAGTTTGATGTTTTAGATACGTTGCTGAAACAACTCCCAGATTGTCTGGCCGAGGGCGGGCGTGTCGCCATCCTTTCCTTTCATTCGGGAGAGGACAGACGGGTGAAAAAAGCTTTCGAAGCAGGACTTCACGACGGCGTTTATGGAGTTATTTCCCAAGAAATCATTCGCGCTGGAGAACAAGAGCGCAGGGCAAATCCACGCTCTAAATCCGCAAAACTCCGCTGGGCCCGCAAAGCCCATTCCAAAGCCCCTGCTTAAAACGACACCAGCGAGTCTTTGCCACTTTGTGACAAGAATGATTTGTGCCCGCCATCTCGACGGCACAAGGTGAAAGCGTTGGCTCCCCTGAAGGGAATCACGCAGGCACTAGTTACCGGTTAGAAAACAGCAAGTTCTTCACACGGATTTTCTGAAGTCAACCAAGGCACCTAAAGCCCACACAAACAATTAATTCCATCAAAACATCATGTCCGAACACCACGACGCATCCGAACACGACCACAACTTTCTCGTCACCGCCGCCCAGTCCCACCGCGAAGCAGCCCATCATTTTCAACTCGCCGCAAAGCATCACCTGCTCGCAGCCGAAGCCGATGAGAAGGACGATATCGAGACCTCAGCCCATCAGGCTTACCTCGCCTACGGCCACTCGCTGCAAGGCAAACTCTTTGCAGAGGAAGCCGCCTGTTCGCAAATGGCGGCTGACGAATGCGACGAAGACCACGGCCACGAGGGGCACGCCGCGCACTAGTCACATCTCTTTCCAAACCGTGGCATAAAGCCACATCGTACAGGCCGTCGAGGGAAACCAAGACGGCCTGTTTCATTTTCACAACGCCAGCCAGCTAGCCCTCCACCCTCAAACACAAAAAACGCCCGGATTGACCCGGGCGTTTCTGAAAAACGGTGCAAGACCTGCTCTTGATTTCTTGCCCAATTACTTAAGCCACTCCACCTTGCCGCTATCCAGATCGTATACGGCACGCACCACCCGGACACTCGATGCCTTGTCTCCGAGAGAGGCTTTCTTACAGATTTTATCCGCGACGCGGTAAATGTTCTCATTAATGGAGTTTACAAGAACGTCCCCTGGAGACTTGTTCACAGCCGTCACGGCAGGACGAATGTCCTTCACAATCGCACCAACATGGCCGGGAGCGCTGCCACCCGCAACGGCAGCCTTCACGGCACCGCAACGTTCGTGTCCGAGCACCACCACCAGACGGGCGCCCAAATGCTCTACAGCGTACTCAATGCTCCCCAAAGCGTAATCGTCCACCAGGTTGCCAGCCGTGCGAATCACAAAAAGATCACCAAGATTCTGGTCAAAAATGATTTCCGGCGAGGTGCGCGAATCGGCACACCCCACGATGATGGCGAAGGGGTGCTGCCCCTGTGCTGTGGCAGCGCGTGCCTTCGCGGTGGACTTTCCTGCACTCACTGATTTTCCTGCGTACCGGGCGTTGCCGGCCTGAAGTTTCTTGAGCGCAGCTTCCGGTTCCACCACGGGAGTCTCTTTATGGTCTGCGGCGAAGGAAGCGCTCGCTGAAACGAATACAGCAACGGCGGGAATAAAATATTTAAGTCGCATAGATAAGGCTTCTCTTAAACTCAAATTATAGATTTTGGGCAAGCTCTAAACCGCGCGGAGCACTCAATATCACTACGCATAACAATATTGCAGTCAGTCAAGTACAGGGCTAAACAAAGGAATGGAATTTAAAATGGCCGTCGTGATTGCGGCGCTAGCCCTCGCCTTTTACCTCCCGCGCATTCTGGGAGTCGTCTACATCCCGCACACCCGCGTCGGACTCATCGAAAAGCTGTGGAGCGCACGCGGCTCCCTTTCGGAAGGCAAAATCATCGCTACAGACGGAGTCGCAGGGATGCAAAGCCGCGTGCTGCGCGGAGGGCTCCATTTCGGTCTGTTCCCCTGGCAATACCGTATTCACAAGGTCCAATTGGTCACCGTCTCCGAGGGGCGCATCGGGTACGTATACGCCAAGGATGGCGAACCGCTGGAAGCCCAGCAAACCCTTGGCCGCACCGTCGACTGCAATCACTTCCAGTCCTCCGAAGCCTTTCTCGCAAAAAACGGCCAGCGCGGCCGCCAGCGGGCCATCCTGCGCGAAGGCGTGTACGCGATAAACACGGCGCTTTTTGTCGTCCTCACCGAAACGGAAGTCTACAGCCTCGAGGAAAACGACACGTATCTGCGCTGGCAGACGGAACTGGCTCAATTGAATGCGTTCCGTCCCGTGGTCATTGGCTCCCGCGCCGACGACAGCGCTCCCACCGACGCGGGCGCGGGCACCGTCACCGGAGCCCTTGCCGCAGGCCCCGGCGGGCGGGTGGATTCCATCGGCATTGTCTCCGTTCACGACGGCCCCACGATTCCTGCCGGCGAAATCATCGCTCCAGAAGTGAAGGCGGATCACAACTACTTCCAGAACGCGGAAACCTTCCTCGCCAAAGGCGGATACCGCGGCCGCCAACTGCAGGTGCTCACCGACGGGACGTTTTTCATCAACCGTTGGTTCGCCACGGTGGAACGCGGCGAAAAAACGCTCGTCCCCATCGGTTTTGTGGGCGTCGTCGTTTCTTACTACGGATCCCACGGTGTGGACACCACCGGAAGCGCTTTCCGTTACGGAGAACAGGTCAACGTGGGCGAAAAAGGTGTGTGGCGGCAGGCCCTCACGCCCGGCAAATACCCGCTCAACCCTTACGCCGTCAAAATTGAACTCGTTCCCACCGTCAATTTTGTACTGCGCTGGATTACCGGACAAAGCGAAAGCCACAAGTACGACGAGCAACTCGCGACTCTGGAAATCATCACCGCCGACGGCTACGAACCGCTTCTGCCCCTCTCCCTCGTCCTGCACATCGATTACCAGAAGGCTCCCTCCGTGGTGCAGCGCTTTGGAGATGTGAAGCGACTCATCACCCAGACCTTGGACCCCATTCTCACCGCGTACTTCCGCGACGTCGCGCAGGGCTCAAAGATGCTTGAACTCCTCACCCACCGCGAGGAGATCCAGAAACGCGCGACCCTCGAGTTGAGCAAACGTTTCGAAGAATTCGACATCAACTGCGTGGCGGTCCTCATTGGCAGGCCCGAGTCCAAAGATCCCAACCCCGCCAGCGACCCCATTGAAAAACTCTTCGACCAGTTGCGCATGCGCAGACTTGCGGAGGAGCAGCGCGAAACTTACGCCAAACAGCAGGAAGCCGAATTTCATCTCAAGGCCCTGCATGAGGCAAAGGCTGTTGCGGCGAAACAGGCCGAACTCACCCAATCCAAGATTGAGATCGATGTCGCGGCAAACCGCGCCGAAGCACAGCTTGCGGAAGCGCAGCGCATGGCCAAAAAGGACATCGCCATCGCAGAGGGCCGGGCGCAGGCGCAGATTCTAGAGGGCCAGGGCGAGGCCTCCAAGATCACGCAAATTGGACAGGCCGAGGCCGCCGTTTTCGCCCAGAAAATCGCGGCCTACGGAGATCCCCGTCTTTTCGCCTTGCGCGACGTGGCGGAAAGATTCGCCAATTCACGCCAACCCCTCGTGCCCGAGCGCGTCTTCACAACCGCGGGCGGCACCACCGGCGACAGCCAGGGCGGCCTGATGCAAACGCTTCTCGCGCTGATGATTTCCGAAAAGACAGAGACCGCCCTCGACGGCAAAAACAGCGCCCCTGTTGCTCCGAAAACAAACCCTGCCGCACCGCATTCCTCACCTTCCGACACTCCAAGCGCTTGACTCCTGCGCCCGGGGAGCGTCCTCTTACAACCCTTATGAAATGGTTCCCCACACTTCCCGCATTAACCGTCATGATCGCTGTCTGCGCGCAGGCAGCCGCCCCGATACCGGCAGAGGTCCGCACCAACGGCTTCGCCCTCGGCACGCAGTCCTACACCTTCCGGCTTTTCACATTTGAAGAGGCTTGCGAAAAAACAGCCGCCGCCGGCTTGCACACGACCGAGATCTTCCCCAGTCAAAAAATCTCGGCTGCAATGCCGAATGAAAAAACAGGCCCGGGCGTCTCCCCCGAAGGGCTGGCGGCCATCAAGAGCATCCTCGCCAAAAACAAACTGCAGGCCGTAGCAGTCGGCGTCATCGGCATCCCGACAGACGAGGAAGGTGCGCGCAAGATCTTCGCCTTTGCCAAAGAACTCGGCATTGGGGTGATCAACACGGAGAGCACCAACGCCATCGATACCATCGAAAAAATGGTGAAGGAATTCGACATCAAAGTCGGCTACCACAACCATCCCCGCCGCCCAAACGACGAGAACTACAAAGTATGGGACCCCAACTACATCCTCGAGCTCACCAAAGGCCGTGACCCCCGCATCGGTTCCTGCGCAGACATGGGCCACTGGACCAACTCCGGCCTGTCCGCTGCGGAGTCTATTCGCCTGCTCAAGGACCGCGTTGTTTCCAGTCACATCAAAGACATCGCCAAGGGCGGCACCTCTGTGGTTCCTGCGGGTACGGGCCGTGCGAACCTCGAGGAGGCCCTTAAGGCTCTCAAGGAAGTCGGATTCAACGGTCCCATCTCCATTGAACACGAGGCCAACTGGGACAACAACGTGCCTGATGTCCTGACCTACGTCGAACTGGTCAAGGCGCAGGGAAAATAGTCCGGCATCAACCTCTCAACAGGCGCGGCGGGCTCTCGGTTTGTTTCTCAAACAGAACGTCTACCGCGCCTCTTTTTTGCCCGAAGTCCGCACCATGAACACTGCTTCTTTCTTTTTTAATCGTAGACTCCGGCACACGCGCACCATGAAGCGTCTTCTTCTGGTTTGGATCTCCGCCCTGGCCTTTGTAAGCGGCTTGTTTGGCAAAGATACAAAGCCCCTGGTGGTCGGCATGGAACTGGCCTATCCGCCCTTTGAAATGGCTAACACCGCGGGCCAACCCGAAGGCGTCAGCCCCGATCTTGCCGCGGCTTTGGGCCAGTTTCTCCAACGCAAAACTGAAATCCTCAACCTTCCGTTTGACGGCCTGATTCCATCGCTTAAAACGGGTAAAATTGACCTCATTATTTCCTCCCTGACCGCGACGGAAGAGCGCGCGAAATCAATCGATTTTTCAATCCCGTATCTCTCCACCGGACTGTGCCTGCTGGCGGGCAAAAATACGCCCGTCCAGACGGCGCGTGATTGCGATCAACTGGGCAGAACCATCGCCGTAAAACAAGGCACCACGGGACACCTCGCTTCACGCCAGTTCACCAAGGCAAAGGTGCTCGTTCTCGACCGCGAAACAGCCTGCGTTCTCGAAGTGGTCCAAGGGCGTGCGGACGCCTTCATCTACGACCAGATGTCCGTACTCAAACACTTCCAGCAAAACCCCGACACCACGCGGGCTTTGCTCGAGCCCTTTCAAACCGAACAATGGGCCATCGGCATTCGCAAGGGCAACACCGACTTGCGCAACCAGGTGAACGCCTTCCTCAAGTCCTTTAAAGAGCAGGGCGGCTTCGACACACTCGGCACGCGCTGGCTCGCCCCGCAGAAAGAAGCGTTCCGCGCGGCAGGTTTGCCCTTCCTGTTTTGAGGACGTTCAAGTCACTCTTTTTTGCAGCCGCTTCCGGTTCCTCTCCGGACCGGAAGATCCTTTTTTTCAACGCGCTTTTGGCGGGTGCCGGAGTTGTCCTGCTCAGCGCCTGGATCCTCTCACGCTCCGGCCTGCAATGGGACTGGAACGCCATTGGCGGGTACTGGCGGTTGTTTGTCTCAGGCTGGTCCACCACACTCGGCATCTCGCTGGCGGCGCTCTGCCTCAGCACCCTGCTGGGCGCGGGAGTCGCCCTCCTCAAACGCAGCACATTTTTACCGCTGCGCCTGCTCGCGCACGGCTATGTCGAACTGGTGCGCGGCACTCCGTTGCTCGCGCAAATCTACGTTCTTTTTTACATCGTTGCGGAGGCGGTCCATCTCGAAAACCGACTCGTCGCGGGCATCCTGATCCTTTCGTTTTTTAGCGCCGCGTATCTCGCCGAAGTCTTCCGCGCGGGCATCGACAGCATTGGACGCTCTCAATGGGAAGCCGCCATGGCCATCGGCCTGACACGCCCGCAAACGTACCGCTTTGTGGTGTTTCCTCAGGCGCTGCGCGTGGTGCTGCCAGCCCTCACCGGACAGTGCGTGTCGCTGATCAAAGACTCTTCGCTTTTATCCATCATCGGCTTGAATGAACTCACCCAGAGCGCGCGTAACGTCGCCAGCTACACGTTCAGCAACCTCGAAAGTTATCTTCTGCTCGCAGCCGGCTACATGCTGCTGACACTGCCGATTTCGTGGTGGACGCGCCGTCTTGAAAAACGCTTTCGTTATGAAACTTAAGCTCTCAAACGTTTCCCGCTCTTTCGGCGAACACAGAGCCTTGAGCGGCATCTCGCTGGACCTGCCTCACAGCAGTGCACTTGTTCTCATCGGCCCCTCGGGCGGAGGCAAGTCCACCCTGCTGCGCATTCTTGCGGGATTGGAAACGCCGGATTCTGGAACCGTCGAAATCAATGGAAACCCGCTTGTGTTCGGGGAAAAACACCTGCTCGCTTACAGGCGTCAAATCGGCATGGTTTTTCAGGGCTTCAACTTGTTTCCGCATTTAAGCGCCCTCGACAACATCCTGCTCCCGCTCACCGTCGCACACGCAATTCCGCGTGATGAAGCTTATGCCATTGCAGAGGAACTGCTGCACAAGTTCGCGCTGGCACAACACGCCGGCAAAAAGCCCGGCTCTTTATCCGGAGGCCAAAAGCAACGCATCGCCATCGCCCGCGCTCTGGCCGTGAAGCCGCAACTGTTACTTTTGGACGAACCCACTTCGGCCCTCGACCCTTCCATGACGGCGGAGGTTCTCGAAACCATTGAAATGCTCAAAAGCCAGGGACGCGATTTTGTGCTGGCAACCCACGAGATGGGATTCGCAAAACATGTCGCCGACCATATTGCATTGATCGAGGAAGGGCGCGTCGCGGATTGGGGGAAGCCGGAGCGGTTGTTCGGAGCAGACGCGGCACCCGCGGCGCGGTCTTTCTTGAAGAAAGCGCTTCGATGGTAATGCTAACCACGCATGACACATGCCCCGCGGGGATGCACGAGCCGGAGAAACAACCCAAGCTAAACTAACATTAGCTTTACAATTTTTCTTAGAAAAAATGTTTATTTTACTCAGATGTTTCACTAGAAACACATGCCAACTCACATTGGTCTCCAATGTTCCCCTGCCACCCCCAGCAGTTCTTCCGGATTTTTCCCAGACTGACCCGTCTCGTCGCGGTCTCTGCGTTGGTGGCCTTTTTTGCGGCTGACTACTCGGTTCTCGCCGCAGTCACGACCCTGAGCCTTGCCGGCGGAACAATCTCAAGCGGCTCGCTCGGAACAACTAACGACGTTCTTGCCGACCCCTCCGGCTCGGGCAGTCTGACCAAAACCGGCGACAGCGTCCTGCGCCTCCTCGATGCAGGGACCAATGCTTTCACGGGCGACATCACCGTGAACGAAGGCGCCCTGGTGATTTCCGGCACCGGCCAGCTGGGATCTCCCACCAACACTCTTTCCATCAATGGCGCTTTGATCGGCGGCGAATACATGGGGGGCATGGCCCTCCTGGACGGCGGCTCCTCGGGACTCACCCTTTCCCAAAACGTGACCTTCTCGGGCAAAGGCTCCAACAGCATTTCGGGCAACGCCGCTTTCCTCTCGCTTGGAAACAACACCCTCTCGGGAAGTGTCCTCTTCGGTGGAAGCCACACGTTGACCACTTTCGCCACCGTTTATGGCAACACCACCCTCTCCGGTCCCGTCAGCCTGGGCTTGGGACAGATCGCCACCTTTTCTGGCAATGGAAACGTTATCCTTGCCGGTACCCTCAGCGGATTCCAAGCAACGGCAAGCACGAATTACATCACCAAAACGCCGCCATCCGTTGCCGGGAGCTCGATCTGGCTCAAAACTGGCCTCAACAACCTGAGCTACAATTCCTTCTATTTACCTACCTACGCAGCCTTGCGTGTCGAGGACGGCGCCTCCCTCGGGCTTGGCTCTGGCACCTACAACCTCACGAACTATTCCCCGGTTGTCCTTGGGGGGGGCCTCCTGGAAATCCGCACGGCGAATGGCAGCTCGTTTGCCAGCAAAAACATTGGCACAAACGCAAACGGCGGAATTATTTTTGTAGATCGCGCCATTTCCGGCGGCAGCGTGGGCGGCACCGTTGTGCTGGGAACACTCGGAGCGGCCGGCCCCCTTACCATCAATGGACGCAACGGGGTCGGCCTCAGCATCGGAAAAGCCGGGCAATCGTTCAACATCAGCAGCTATTCCCCAACTCTCACAACCACAAACGTCAACGGGACAGTCACGCTCAACGGAAACTATTTCTCAACTGCGAGCCCGAGCGCATTTACCGTTGCAGCCAACGGCGACGTGGTGTGGAACGGCAATATGCTTGGCGGATATACGGCCAGCGGCTACACGGAAGTCTTGACCAAGAATGGACCGGGCCAGCTCACCCTCTCCAACGGCGACGCCGGCGCCTACACCGGTGCCACAAAAATCAACAATGGCGCACTCGTCGTCTCGGATTTCGGCGCCCTCAACATCGCCTCCACCGGCCCCATCACACTCGGTAATGCCACCACCACGGGGATCCTCAACTTCACAGGCTCGCCCACCTCCGGCACCCTCTCGATTGGGTCTTTTAGTGCAGGCACCAGTCAAATCTCCTACTCGGGCACCTACAGCTTTATGCCTGGCATGGCGATTTCTGGGGCCGGCATTCCAACTGGCGCTATCGTTCAGGGCACGCTCGTGGGCGGCACCCTTCTTCTCTCGGGCACGACCACTGCTGCAGGCACGGCAGGAGCCACCGCCACAGTGGCCACCACCACCCAAACAGCCAAGACAGTCATACTCTCCGGCAGTTCCGGCAGCGGCGGCGCCCTTCTGGCAAACCAAAGCGGAGGGTCCATCTCTTTTTTGGGGTCGATCCTGAACGCGGCACCCGGCAGCAAGCCCCTTCTCCTTGGCGGGACCAATACCTCGGCGAACACCATCAGCGGCCTGATTACCGACGGCACAAGCGGCGTCACCTCTCTTTTCAAAGCGGACACAGGCACATGGTTGTACGCTCCACCTGTGGGGACGGCGCTGCCAGCTTCCACGAACGGGGTTTTCAACGAAACCGCACAATCCGGCCCGCTGCTCCTGAGTTCAGGCACCTTCTCCTCGGGAACCAGCGCGCTTGTTTGCGCTAGTTCCGTGGGATTAAGCGTGGGCATGCCCGTTTCTGGCTATGGAATTCCGGCGGGCGCTTTCATTACGAATATCTCAGGAACAACCATTACCCTGTCCTCAACGACCACTAGCGGCACGTCCAACGCCAACCTTAATTTTCTATCAAGCAACACCCTCTCCCTGGGGGCACTCACTGGAGTTCAGCCCGGCATGTTTGTCTCGGGATCCTCAGGAGGGATTCCTCTGGGTACGATCGTCACAGGCACCTCCGGTGGCTTCGCCACCCTTTCGCGCTACTTGTTTTCAGATATCAGCAGCGAAACTCTCACCTTTTCGGGCACTTCCACTTTGACCATGGGAACCTACGCCATCAGTGGCGCAGGCACTCTGATGCTGGGCGCGAGCAACGCCAGTGTCATCCAACCCGGGATGCTCGTCAGCGGCACTGCCGGCACCGTCACCGTCCCGGCGGGCACCGTGGTGACAAAGGTCAGCGGCGGAACCGTATGGCTCTCCAACGTCAATAGCAACGCAGGGTATGACAACCTCTCCTTTTCAATACCGACCAGTTTTTCAGGAAGCATCACAGTCACAGGTGGCACCCTGAAATTCGTCCAGAGCTCCAGCTCCCTCAATATCCTCCCAGACAACAGCCTGGTTCTCTTCGGAGCGGACAATATTGCGCCCGGAATGGGCAAACAAACCGCCGGAGGCCGCCTCGAATATCAGGGTGCAACTTCCGACGGCATCGAAACCGCCGGCTCCCTCACCCTCAACGCAGGCGCGGCAACCATCGCCGTCAACCAAGGGACTCTCCTCTTCGCAGGAACGACGCGCGCAGCCAACACCACCGCGAATTTTGATGTCTCCACAGGCACCATCGCTTTCTCTCCGACAAACAACTTCCCGGACGGACAACTTCTGGGCGGCTGGGCCACAACCACCAATGCAGGCACCGTGCAATTCGCCAAAATTGTCGATGGCGGCGGTTGGGGCTATTTCCTCACTCCGATTGCGTACGGCACCTCCTCCAACCCGTATGTAAACTCCGGCATGTGGTCCAGTTCCAAAAACTACAACCTCTCGGGACTTCTGCTCTCAGGAGGCACCACCACCGTCGGGGAGCAAGTCGCCAACACCCTCAAAATCACCGCCGGCGGAACCCTGCATCTGGGCGGCACTTTGACCCTACAAACAGGCGGCCTCCTGTTTGACAACTCGGGCGGCGCCGGCTTGATCGACGGCGCAACCCTGGGCGCAACCGGGATGGAATTAATCGTGACTACCGTGGGTACCGCCTCCTCCAATGCGCTGGTCATCAACTCGCCCATCGGCTCTGGCTCTGCCTCCCTCACAAAATCCGGTGATGGTCTTCTTGTGCTCGGCGGCTCGAGCACCTACACGGGTGACACGGTCCTCAACGCAGGCTCCCTGCGTCTGGTGGGCGGCACTGCCAAGCTGGGTTCGCCGGTGGCGGGAACAGGCCTTGTGTTACGCCAGGGCGCCACACTCGATTTGTTTAACGCAGGCACGCTCACCAGCGTGTACACCGGTTCCCTCAACTCAGGCTCCTTCAATGTCATCACCGTGGGCACCCTCACGGGGGCAGGGGTCCTTTCCGCCAGCAGCGGCACAGTGCTCGTTTCCCTTGGAAGCGCGTCCTCCACGGGCACGAGTGTGTTTACAGGACTCCTCACCGACGCGGGCGGCACGCTCGGGATCGTCCGCAATGCAGCCTCCCCCAACGCCATGCTGCTCCTTGCGGGAAGCAACACCTACACCGGCCCGACGATCCTTACCAACGGCATTCTCGCCGTCACCAACCTCGCCAATGGAACCCAGGCCAGCTCCATCGGCAAATCCTCCAGCGCCGCCTCCAACCTCGTCTTCAACGGCGGCACCCTGCAATACACCGGCGCCAACCAATATTGGGCGCAGCCGACTCAGACGCCTTCCGTCGCGATTGACCGTTTGTTCACCATCGCCGCCAACGCCACCATCGATTCCAGCGGCAACTTCGGTAACAGCTCCCTGGCGACAGGACTCCAGAACAACGCCGCCCTGGTGTTCGCCAACGCCGGCTCCATTGACTTTTACGGCTCCAGCCCGCGCACCCTCACCCTCCAGGGGACTTCAACCGGGGATAACGAAATCATGTCCGTTCTCCGCGATGGCACCGCCGCCTCCGGCACCCTCTCCGTAACGAAATCGGGCCCCGGTCAGTGGCTGCTCTCCGGTCTCAACACTTATTCCGGCTCCACCAGCATCACCGGCGGCGTCCTGCAGGCAAATGTCGGCACCCTCGGTTCCGTTGGAATCCCCTTCACCAGCACAATCTGGCTCAACGGCGGCACGCTGCAAACAAGCGGTCTGCTCAACCGCAGCGTGGGTGTCGGCGCGGGGTCGTTGTTTTTCAACACCTCCTTAGGCTTCGCCGCCGCCAACACCAAACTCCTCGTCAACTTAAACGGCGGCTCTTCCGTCACACTCCCCACCACCACAATCCTGAACTCGCCCACGTCCATCGCGGATATCGAAATCCGAAATGCCCTGTCTTTGGGAACCGGCGGCAAATCCATCACCGTCAACGACAACCCGGATACCACCTTCGACTTTGCCACCATCAGCGGCAAGATCTCCGGGGGCACTCCAGGCGCCACGGCTCTCACAAAAAATGGAACGGGACTCCTCATTCTCAGTGGTTCCAATGATTTTTCAGGCAACATCCTCGTTAACAGCGGTTACCTTGCCGTAAATTCCATCGGGGGCTCTTCCTCCCCCTCCGCTCTGGGCACCTCGGGTTCCCTCATTTTTTCCAGCGCCATCAGTTCCAACTTTCCCCTGACCTATTTCGGCCCCGGTGAAACCGCGAGCCGCACCATTTTCCTAGGGTCAGGGGCGCCGAGTGCCGCGATTGACGCTTCCGGCAGTGGTGCCTTGGTTCTATCCGGGTCGATCTTTGGAACACCGGGGGCCAAGACCCTCGTCCTCAAGGGACTCAACCCCGACATGAACCGGATCACAAGTTCACTCGCCGACAACGGGGGGGTCCTCACCCTCTCCAAAAGCGATGGCGGCACCTGGGTGCTTGACCCTCAAGCCGGTCCCAACTCCTTTTCAGGAGGATTGACTCTCGCCGGCGGTCTGATGGGACTCACAGCCAATGGTCTTGGCAACGGCAGCTTGACTTTCGGAAATACAATCATCTCAGGCGGAGCCCTTTTCGCCTACAACGGCCCCCTCATCACAAGCGCCGCGGCCACCATCAATATTTCTGGGGGCGGCTCCGGCACCTTCGTCGGACCAAACTCGATCAGCTTCCCCAGTGGCATCCGGCCGGTAGGCGCCAACGCCACGGTGTACAACTATCTAGACTCTGGCGCCACCCTGAACCTGGGCAGCCTGATTCTCTCCACAAGCAACGCAACTCTTACCATCAAGGGAAGTGCCGACACCCTCTTTTCCGGGACAATCAACAACGCAGGAACCCTCTATACGGCTGCGCTGAGTATCACCAACACCAACAACGCCAAAGTCGTGCTGAGTGGCAGCAACACTTTCAGCGGCGGCTTGTCTCTTTTTCAAGGCATTCTGGCCAGCGACAACCCGGTGTCTTCCGCCACGGCCAGTGCGTTAGGCAAAGCATCGAACACCCTGACATTCTACGGCGGCACCCTGCTTTCAAACTACCCAACCACCGTTTTCAACCCCATCTCCATCAATTCGGCTGCCGACCCTGTCACCTTCGGCGGCACCCAAAACCTCACCCTCAATGGGAACGTCACCATGGCCCCCACACGCGTTCTCCAGAACGACCTCCCCCAAGGAGCGACTCTCGAGTTTGCAGGCACCATGAGCGTGAACCAAAATCAAATCCTGACCTTACAGGGTGCCGGAAACACGATCCTCTCAGGATCCCAAACAAACGGTGGCATCACCTATCAGGGAAGCGGCACCCTCACCCTGAGCGGCACCCACACGATGAATTCCGCCCTGACCATCAACCGCGGTCTGGTGATTCTCACCGGCGTCAATGGCGGCTCCCTTGCCGGTGTGGGCACCCTTATCGCAGGTCCGCCTTCCATCAGCATCTACGATGGCGGCACCCTCCGCTGGGATGACTCTGCCGGCGCAAACAGTGCTCCGCGTATCGGAAGCGGCACCATCATCACCGGCACCGGCGGTTCCATTGAATACCTCCCGACGGCCTCCGGCGGGTCGATTACTCTGGGCACGCTAAATATCGCCGCCGCCGCGACCAGGATCCGCATTGCAGGCAACGGCGGCGGCACGGTGACCTTCGGCAGCCTCTTCTTTTCAGGAACAGCCCCCGCCCTGGACCTCACCAGCATCGCAAGTCTGGGTGTTGCAGGAGGCAATCAACTGCTTGCCTCAAGCACAGGCAACCTGAGCGTATCCAACGGCATCGCTCCAAAGGTCTTTGTCGGCACGGAGTTTGCCACCTACTCCGGCACCAACGGCTTTGGGCCCTCCGACTCCGGAACCTATGCCACCGCCTTCGCTCCCGGAGGCGTCAGCGTGAACGGCAGCCTGACCGGTACGGGAACAATCACGACGGCAGGCTCCTGGAACGCGCTCAAATTGACAGGGGCGACCGTTTCCGCTCCGGGACGGAACCTGAATTTGACTTCCGGTGCGCTGCTTGCCACGGGCGGCACAAACCTCATTGATGCGGCCCAAGTGACTTCAAGCACGGATCTATTTGTGCAAGTCACCGCCGGAGGCTCCCTGCTCGTGAATACGCTCAATGCAGGGCCGGCAGCGCTTGTGAAAGCGCAAAACGGCACCCTGCAGCTCAATGCCAAAAGCTTCCTGAGTTCCACCTCGATTCTGGGCGGTACCGTGATTCTTAACGGAGGACTCAACACTCTGCTACCCAACGCCCCCCTGATCATGAACGGCGGCGTCCTGGATCTCCGTGGAAACGCTCAATACATTGGCACTTTAAGTTCACCGGCGATCCTGCCAGTTTCCAACAGCATCATCACCAACGGAACCGGCAGCGCGAGTGCCGTGCTCGTCACCGGCACCGCCACCGCAGCCAAGTTTGGCGGACAGATCACCAATACCGGGGGGAGCCTCTCCTTTGCAGCGCTTGGCAGTGGTTCCCTCACGCTCGAAAACACGCAGACGTATACGGGCCGGACCGTAAAATCAAACAGCGCGCTCAATCTCGAGAACAACGCCTCTCTGCCCAATACAAGCGCCCTGGAACTCAACAGTGCCGCGCTTATTCTCAACAACAATTCCTCCCTCCAAACCGAAATCAACGACCGGGTCAATAATAACGCACCCGTGACGCTGCGTTCCGGAGCAATCGTGCTCAATGCCCGCGTCGCCTCCGATACGAGGGAGACCCTCGGCCCCCTCACCACTGCAACCGGCGACAACTCCCTGCAGGCGACCTACAATACCGGTAATGGAAACTTCTATTCAGCGGAACTCACTTTCGGCACGCTGACCCGAAGCCCAGGTACCACGTTAAACTTCCTCGGGACGGCAGCAAACGCGGGCAATCTTGGAAATCAGGGAAATGCGAGCCGGATCTCCTTCACTGCTCCCCTGCAAACGCTGCCCTTCGGAGC
>CANJPY010000033.1 GCA_947476255.1 Chthoniobacteraceae bacterium
GCAAAAATCTCAGGATCAGCGTAGTCGGGCTTTAGCGAGGTGAGGTCAAGATTCCCCTTCTTGGTATCAGCGTCATGGCACTTTGCGCAGTGTTGCTCGAGAAACGGAGCTGGCTCCGCGGCGTTAAGACTTGCTGCCAGAAAAAGCGCATAGATAGCGGAATAGCTAATTGTTTTAGAAACCGACAGCATATGATTAGGGGAAAGTGTAATCCGTGAACAATGGAACGCCCATGAGCAGAGGAAGAATTCACTGAAACACCGCTTAGCCTACTCGAATTTAAAATGACTATTCAAGCCGACAAGAAAGCTTGGCCCCAGAATGTTACTGGGGCGTAAATGTAAACATTATCGATATTTGCATAAACAGTAGTTTTTAATCCCGAACGCTACGCAAGTAGCGATATGTGGCACCCCTTGGCTTTCAATGAGGCGCACAACACAGGGAAGGAGAGTCGTCGGGTTTGTGGAAGTCGTTTTCCATAGATCCCATAGTTGCGCTCTTTTCTATGCCCGCGTGCGTCTCGCGACTCCGCTACGGTGGCGTCAGCGCACTGGAGGATTGCTGGGCATTACAAACCATTGTTACCCGCCGATTCGATGATCGAGCGTGCTTTAGAAGTCTCTGTGGTATCCCGCGGTCCAACCGCCATCCACGACAAGAATATGGCCGGTAAGATAGGTGTTCTCGGGCGCGGCCAAAAAGAGGGCGGCTTGTGCTATTTCTTCAGTCGTACCCGGGCGTCCCAGCGGGATGTGGTCTATCATGCGTTGGACGTTTTCGTGAAACAATCCATCGCTGCCATAAAACAGCTTGCGGGTTCCATCGGTCATAATTGAACCGGGGGCAATGGCGTTGACGAGAATGCCATCTTTGCCGAGTTCGATGGCCATAGCCCGCGTCAGATTATTGAGACCCGCCTTGGCCGCTGTGAACGCGCATTGCAGGCGCAGGGGAACAACACCGGCTATCGAGGAAATATTAAGGATACGTCCCTTGCGTTGTCCTTTCATAATTTTGGCAGCCATCCGGCTCATTTCGTAGGCTGCAGTCAGATCCACTGCAATGATGCGGTCCCACTCTTCGCGTGGAAACTCCTCAATGGTGACGCGGTGCTTCAATGTGTTGATTCCGGCATTGTTCACCAGAATATCGAGGCGTTGAAACTGCTCACAAACGGTTTTAAAAGCTGAATTGATCTGACTCTTGTCCGTGACGTCCAGGACCAGTGGCTGGCCTCCGCCTTCCTTGGCTGCGCGTGCAACGGCACTTTGATCGATATCACTGTAGAAAACAGTAGCTCCATTGCTGGCGAGGATGTCTGCGATGGCCTTGCCAATGCCGTTTGCCGCTCCTGTGACGAGGGCGACCTGACCTTTTAGATTTGCCTGCATGAGAATGAATGAATTGAAGATGTACCGGAGGCGATGTGGACTAGATCCAGGCCGTTGGATTTTCAAGGCGCCTGCGCAATGTCTGCAGAAACCGCGCAGCCGGCGCGCCGTCCAGGGCCCGATGATCAAAGGTCAGGCTTAAAGGCAACTGTTCCCGGCTTGCAAAGCTGCCGTCCTCAAGAGGTACTGCAACCCTTGTGATGGTCCCAACGCCCAGAATGGCAGTCTCCGGAAACTGGATGACCGGAGTAAAAGTATCGATGCCGAAACTGCCCAAGCTTGTGATGGTAAAACAGCCGTCCTTAGTTTCCTGCGACGTGATCCGGCGGTTGCGAGCGGCATCTATGAGTTGCTTTGAACGCCTAGAAATTTCAGAAAGTCGCAGAGAACCCGGGTCGCGCAACACCGGTACAACCAGCCCATCCTCGGTCTCAACGGCAAATCCTATGTCAATAGCATCAGGCAACTGAATGGAGGTGCCGGCCCAACGTCCTGTGAGGTTGGGGTGCGCCTTCAGCACTCCAGCGGCAATCTTCAGGATGATGTCGTTGAAGCTCGGCAGGGGAGTTGCATCTCCTGCCTTTAATTGATTCCTGAACAAAACCATGGCGGATGCGTCACAACGCCCGGTGATGGTCACTGGCACAGTCTGGCTAACGCTGCGCTCGAGCTTTTCCGCGATGATACGGCGGGTGGCAGTGACCGGCACGTCCACCCATCCTACGGAAGGCAGCCTCTTTTTGGAGGAGGCGTCCAGGACATCCCGCTCGCGGATACGACCGCTCTTTCCAGTGGGAGTGACAGTCGCTAAATCCACTCCGGTAGCCAGAGCCGCACGGCGCGCTCTGGGGCTTGCGGTTGTCGCCGTGGTTGTCGCTTTTGTGGCATCCACTGCCACCGGTTTTGCTGAGTGGACCGATGCTGCCCCTTGAGAATATACAACGGGAGGAGTTAATGACGTGGTCTCGGGTGTCGCGTCCAAGGCCTGTGGTGGCTCCCCTTCGGCGAGAAGATAAGCCAAAATGGCGCCTACCTTGATGACTGCTCCAGGTTTTGGTCCATCGGGCAGCAATTCCAAAATGCCGGAATCAGTGCTCTCCACCTCCTGCGCTGCTTTGTCGCTTTCCAAAGTGAATAACGGGTCACCCTCATTCACGAAGTCGCCGGTTTTCTTGAGCCACTCCAAGAAGGTTCCTTCCTCCATGGACCAGCCAAGCCTCGGTAAAGTAATGGGTATAGGCATCGTCGTTTGGCGGTTATTCTGCGCACAGGTCGCGGATGGCCTCCGCAATGCTTTCCGTATTTGGGACGACGGCTGCCTCCAACGGCGCACTGTAGGGGGTTGGGGAGGATTTTCCGTTCAGGCGCCGGATCGGGGCATCTAACTCATCAAAGCCGGTGTCGGCAATGTGTGCTGCAATTTCAGCTCCGACTCCGAACGGTGCAAAAGCTTCGTCTACAATAAGTAAACGGCCTGTTTTTGCAACGGACCTCAGAATGGTTTCGGTATCCAGAGGTGCCACGGTGCGGGGATCAATAAGCTCCACAGAGATGCCTTCTGCTGCAAGCAGCTCAATGGCGGCAAGCGTTTTGTGAACCATCAATGCGAGAGCCACCACCGTCACATGCTCTCCCTCGCATACAACCGCTGCCCGTCCAAAATCAATGTAGTACTCTTCCTCGGGGACCTCGCCCTTGGTTGCCATGAGTTCGCGGTGTTCCAAAAACAACACGGGATCCCCGCACGTGAGTGCAGTCTTGAGCAGACCCTTGGCATCCCGTGGATTGGAGGGCACCACAACGCGCAGACCCGGAAAGTTGGCATACATCGCGTAATAACTGCCCGAGTGATGCGTAGCAGCAGCGTGGCCGATCCCGATGCACCCGCGAAGCAGAACGGGCATCGTCAAACGTCCGCTGCTCATATATTGAATTTTGGCAATCTGATTGATGATTTCGCCTGCGGCATCCAAGACGAAATCAGCAAACATAAAATCCACCACGGGCCGGGTGCCGCTCATGGCTGCTCCACAGGCGAGGCCGACGAAGCCGCGTTCACAGATCGGCGTATCGCGCAACCGCTCCGGCCCGTGCTTCGCAAAGAGGCCGCTTGTGGTGGCAAAATTGCCGCCGCGCACCCCGATGCCTTCTCCGAGAACAAAGATTTTTGGATCTGCGTCCATTGCCTCGGAAAGGGCCTCGAGAGTCGCCTTCATAAAGCTAAGCGGCCGCGATGACGCTGGGGGTTTGGGAACATCCCGCGGCGGACCAATCCGCGCGGGAGCGTAAACGTTCTGCGTTGCAGATTCAGCAGAAGGATAAGGGCTTGCCTCGGCGAATTGATGTGCATCCTCCGCAAGTGCGTCGACTTCCTTTTCGATTTTCTCGAGCTGAGAGGCTGTGGCGTGGTTCTGTTTAAGAAGGGATTCCTTGAATCTCTTGATAGGGCAGAGGGTCTTCCAGCGCTCCACGTCTTCTTTGGTTCGATAGGTGAAGTCTCCCATGCCTTCGGAATGCGGACGTGTCCGATAGGTTTTGCATTCAAGCAATGTGGGGCCCCCGCCCGAACGAGCACGAATGAGTGCCTCGGCGGCCGCGGCTTCCACTGCGAGAACATCGTTTCCATCGAGGGTGACGGCGGGCATGCCGTAGGCGGCTCCGCGGGCGGAGATACTTGGATTTCCGGAGACCGATTCAAAGGGAACTTCGGTCGCGAACTGGTTATTCTCGCAGACAAACAAAACAGGCAGCTTCCAGATGCTTGCCATGTTAAGGCCCTCGTGAAATGCCCCGTTGTTGACTGCTCCATCTCCAAAAAACGCAACGCCAACGTGGTCGGTTTTCATGAGCTTAAAGCTGTATCCAGCTCCGGTTGCTTGAAGAATGCAGGGCCCCACAATACCACTTGTTCCCAGCATTCCAATTTCGGGAGCAAAGAGATGCATGGAGCCGCCCCGGCCCCTGGAGCATCCGGTCTGCCTGCCGTACAATTCAGCCATCAATTCACGGGGAGGCAGACCTTTTGCCAGCGCATGTCCATGGCCCCGGTGGGTGCTAAAAATTGCGTCTTCCTTTCGAAGATGGGCGCACACTCCGGTCGCGATCGCTTCCTGTCCGACGTACGTATGACAGGCGCCGGGAATGAGTCCGCGTTGGTGAGATTTAGCAAGCCTCTCTTCTACCACGCGAATGACAAGCATGGTGCGGTAGAGCTCCAGAGCAGATGGATGGGGACGGTTTGAAGTCATAAGAATCTCGGTTTCATGCGCAAAAAGCTGAGAGTGATGCCTCCCGCGATAAAGCATGTCGCTAAAAACAGGAGACATTCCGTCTCGCCGTAGCCGTGCGAGCGCAACCAGCCTGTGGCGTGGTTGCCAAGATAACCTGCGATGTTTGCGCCCATGTTGATGAGGCCAGTGGCTGCAGCCGCGGCAGAAGCGGTAAGGGTTAAAGAGGGCAGTGTCCAAAACGGAGAGATCCAAAAAAAGGCGCCGAATGCCGTGAGACAGAGCCATGTCATCTGTGTGCCAAAGCTCTGGCCTGGGATGACACTGCAAGCGAGGAAAACACCCGTTGCAACCATGCCTCCCACGGCATGCCATTTGCGGTCCCCTGTGCGGTCGGCGGTCTGACCGGAAATGAGTACGCTCACAATGCCACAGGAATAAAAAATGCCGCTGTAGAACAGGGTCATTTGATCCGAGCCGCCGGAAAGGTTTTTAACGGTGGTTGGGAGCCAGAAACTCAGCGCGTAGCCGCCGCAATTGCAAACGAGGATGCCGACCATCAGCAGCCAAATGGCAGGTAGACTGAGGGCCTGTCGAACAGAGAGTTTGCCCGATGCTTCTTTGGCAGCAGCTTCCTCCGCAAGAACGGTTTCAATGTACTCACGTTCGGCCTGGGTCAGCCAGTTGGCGTAGCGTGGCCTGTCTGTGAGGCAGCGCAACACCACAAATCCCAAAACCACAGCAGGCAGACCCTCAACAATGAATAGCCACTGCCAGCCGGCGAGCGTAAGCCAGTTGACGCTTAGCAGCAAGGAGGAGACTGGCGCTCCCAAAGCGAGGCTTAGCGGTACCGCTACAATCAGACCTGAAAGTGCACGCGAGCGATCCCGTTGCACAAACCAATGTGTGAAATAGACGATGATTCCCGGAAAAAATCCCGCTTCCGCAACACCCAGAAGAAAGCGCACCCAGTAAAACTGGGTGGGTGTCTTTACAAAGGCCATTGCCGCCGAGATAAAACCCCATGTGAAAAGGATTCGCGAAAACCATTTGCGTGCACTCCACCGTTCGACGAGGAGCGCGCCGGGAATTTCCAGGAAAAGGTATCCGATGAAAAACACGCCGATGCCGAAGCCAAAAACTTCCTCGGAAAACCCGAGCGCCTCGCCCATGCGAAGCTTGGCAAAGGCCACGTTCGCACGATCCAGATAGGAAACGATGTATAGGACGACGACGAGGGGGAAAATGCGCCATGCGACTTTGCGGCGCAGGAGCGGCACATCTAATTCAGTGGAGGAGGGGGAGGCAGACATATGGAGGGCTATGCGAGGATTTCCTCCGCGATCACGGTATTGTTGAGCTGGCCCATTTTTTCAATGGAGATGGTCACGGTGTCGCCAGTCTGGAGAAACACAGGCGGCTTTCTGGAGGTGCCGACAACGTGAGGGGTGCCGGTGACGATAGAGGTTTTGCCAGGGCGTGTGATCATGGGAGTTTATTTGGGGGGGAGGGAGTCCATGCTGCAGTGACTAAAAATGCGGATTGATCTGGAGGATCGCCTCGGTTTTTGCGCTGACTTCGCGGAAACGTGTGCCCATGTAGGCCGGTTTGAGGTCCTCATCATAAGTGGGCAGCATCTCCTTCATGCGAGAGAGTGCGGCGGATTCATTCAAGAGGTGAGGGAAGCACCTCAAGATCACCTCGCGAGCGATATTGACGGACACCGATGCACCCGGCGAGGCCCCCAAAAGAGCGGCGATTGATTGATGTGAATCTGTAAAGACCTCGGTCCCGAAATAGATCGCGCCCTGATCCGCCTTTTTCAGGGCTTGAACACGGATGCCCGCATCGACGAGTTCCCAGTCTGCCTGAGCTGCCGCCGGATAAAACTCGCGAACCGCCTCCATGCGCTCTTCCATAGTCTGGACACCTTGGGCGATGCAGTAGCGCACGAGGTCGAGGTTGTGCGCACCAGCGTTGAGGAGGGTGCCGATGTTGTGAGAACGGAGGGATAAAGGCAGGTCGGTATGGCTGCCGGTGTGCTTTAAGAACTTGCCTGTCCAGGCCGCAAATGGCCCGAAAAGCAGAGTCCTCTGAGCGCCAAGCTCTCGGGAGTCAAGGTGCGGCGCGCCGAGGCTTGGCGATGCCTTGGGTGTCATGCCGTAAACTTTTGCGTTGTGGCGCGAAACGATTTCAGGCTTTGAACACACGAGCCAGTGGCCCCCGATGGGAAACCCGCCAAGGCCGCGAACCTCAGGCAACTCCGTGGCTTGTAGCAGCGGGAGGCTGCCTCCGCCTGCCCCTACAAACACAAATTTTGCGCGGTGAACACGGTGTTCCCCCGAGGCTTGATGACGCACGCCCAATTGCCAGGCGCCGTTGACCTGCCTGAGGCTCGTCACACGATGACCCGTTGCAAGGCCGCAGCCTTCCTGCTGACCAAGCCATTGGAGCATCCTACGCGCGAGGTCTCCAAAGTTCACCTCTGTTCCTGTATCCATCTTTGTCGCCGCTACCGGTTCGCTCTCACGGCCCTCCATCACCAGTGGTGCCCATGCAGAAACGGTCTCCCAGTCCGTCGTGTGTTCCATGGAGTGGAAAAAGTGGTGCTGCGCCATCGCTTCGAAGCGCGAGCGAAGAAAACTCACGTTCTCCGCCCCGTGCACAAAGCCAATGTGCGGCACTGCACGAATAAAGTCGGATGGCTTGGCTGCGACCCCGCTCGCGACGAGATAGCTCCAGAACTGCTTGGAATGTTCAAATTGCTCAAAGATATGGAGGGCACGAGCCACATTCACCGTCCCATCAGCCTCCCTCGATGGCGTATAGCTGAGTTCGCAGATGCCTGCGTGACCAGTGCCCGCGTTGTTTCCGCTATGGGAGGCTTCCTGCGCGAGCTCGTGAGTGACTTCAAACACCTGCAGCTTTATCGATGGCTTCAGGCGTTTAAGCATGACGGCCAGATTTGCGGACATGATACCGCCACCGATGAGGGTGACATCGGGCTCGTCAACGTATGTTGGAGGCGCGGGCACGGGGGGCAGCAGCAGCTAAGGCGTTTAAGTGGGGGTGTTCTCTCCAGTCACGACGTTTGACAGCTTGTGGATGTTGCGCATTTGAAGGTGCGAGTCCTTCGTGTTCGCAGTGAACGGGTGACTTGCAAAATTCCGCCCCTGGGATTGACCTCGACGCTTACACTTCTTCGAGCATGGATTTTGCATCTCCGAATGTTTTTGGGTGGAAGTCCATCTTGTCCATCAGCGAGAGGAAAAGGCGGCAGAGCTGGCGTTCGGGCTTGTCCTTGTAGTCGAGTGAGCGGCCGCTCTTGATCCGGCCGCCTCCACCTCCGAGGAGAATCACGGGGAGTTGGTCGTTGTCGTGTTTGGCGCCGGCCATCATGCTGGAGCAATGGAGGAGCATGGTGTTGTCCAGAAGCGTGCGCGGCCCTTCCTGAATGGCGTCCAACTTGCGTGCGAGATAGGCGGTCTGCTCCATAAAAAACTGGTTCACCTTGAGCCAGTCTGCGGCATCGGAATGCGAGAGCAGATGGTGGATCATGTAGTCGATGCCGCTGCCGCGTTGCTGGATGCTGGAGAGGTTTGGAAAGCGGAGCGCGCTGTGGTCGTTGTTGAGCTTCAGCGTGGTGAGGCGCGTTGTGTCGGTTTGGAAACCGAGGACCAAAATATCACACATCAGGCGCATGTGCTCCGCTATATCTTGGGGAATACCGTCTGCAGGCCGCTGGATGTTAGGCTTTTCCAAAGTGGGCCTCCAGCCTTGGAGTTCTCCGCGTTTTCCGGCGTTCTCAATGCGCTTTTCGACATCTCGGACGGAGTCCAGATATTCGTCTAGTTTGCGTTGGTCCGCGCGGCTGATGTTGCGGCGCAGGTCCTCGGCGTCAGTGAGCACTGCATCCAGAACGCTTTTATCGCCGCGGGCTACTTCGTTTTTGAAAAGTCTGTCAAAGGCGAGGGAAGGATAAATCTCCAAGGGTGTGGGAGTCGTGGGCGAGCTCCACGAGATGTGGGAGCTGTAGAGCATGGAATAGTTTTTGTGTACCGACGGGTTGGCGCGTTCGCAGCCCAGCACCAGGCTCGGGACTTTTGTAGACCGCCCATAGGTTTGTGCGAGCAGTTGATCCATGCTCGTGCCGGAACGAATGTCGCCCCCGGACGCAATGGGTGCTCCTGAAAGCATGTTGCCCGTCTGGGAGCTGTGGATGTTTCCTTTTCTGGCTTCCTCATGATAAAGGCCGCGCACGAAGAGCAGCTTCTCCCGCAGGTCGGTGAGTGGTTCGAGAACCTTTCCGAGTTCCATGTCCTTTCCCTCGCCCTTTGCCCACCATTCTTTGGAGTGAAAGCCATTGCCCGAAAACAGAACGGCGAGCCTCACCGGAGCCTCGCTAGCGGGCTTGTTGCGCACGGGTTCGTCGCCCCAGACATTGCGGGACTCGAGCCAAGGGAGAGCCATAGTAACGCCAAGGCCTCGGAGGAAGCTGCGGCGGGAGAAGTGGTGTGATTGCATTCGGTGGTGTCTGGTTGGGGGTTAGTTTCCTGCGAGAGAATCGTATTCTTTACCTCGGACTTCGCGAAATTGGGGACTTGTCACAATCATTTCGATGGCCGTGTGAACCTGATGCCCGTGTGCCTGCAATTGAGCCAGCATGTTGTTGAGGAGCGGCTTGTCCGAGAGTTGCACACTGCGGCCCAGCGCATACCCCAGCAATTTGCGACAAAACTGGCGCTCAAAATCCTCGGAGCGGTTTTTCAGAAGGGCATCCCTGAGGCCGGCGAGGCCCTCGATGCGCGTGCCGTCGGGAAGTGTGGTGAGTGTGTGGATTGGGAGACCTGCGGAGTCTTTGGTTCGGGACCGTCCGATGGCGTCGAAGCCTTCCAGTGCAAAGCCGAATGGATCGATGCGCTTGTGGCAGTTGGCGCACACCGGGTCAGAGCTGTGTTTTTCAATCAACTGCCGCTCGGTGAGGCCTTGGGGGGCCTCTTCCGGAAGAATGGGAACTCCTTTCGGAGGGCGAGGCAGTTTTTCGCCTAGCACGACCTCGCTCAGCCAGTTTCCCCTCAGAATAGGGCTTGTGCGTGAGGCTCCGCTTTGTTTGGCGAGGGTGCTGCCAAAGCCGAGAATGCCGCCCCTTCCTTTGGCACGGAGACCGTCCACGCGTTTCCACCCGGCACCCGTGGGTTCCAGACTGTAATGCGTGGCGAGAGTTTCGTTGACGAAGGAGTGGTCTGCGTCGAGCAGTGAAAGGATGGAGCGGTTCTCTGAAAAAAGGTCTGCGAAGAAGAGCACCGCCTCCTCCTGCAGGGCGCCACGGATGGAGGCAAACGTCGGGAAATGCCGTTCGCTTTTTTCATCCAGAGCCGCCACATCGCGGATATGAAGCCACTGGCAGCCAAACTCCGTGGCGAGGCGGCGCGTGCGCGGGTCTTTGAGCATGCGCATGGCGTGGGCGACTAGGACGTCTGGATTCGAGAGGGATCCGTTTTTCGCTGCTGCCACAAGAGCGTCGTCGGGTGGACCGGACCACAGAAAGTAACTGAGTCGCGTCGCCAGTTCCCAAGAGCTGACTGCAACGGCTTTGGCGCCGTTACCAGGGCGTTCGCCGCGATACAGGAAGGCGGGCGCTATGAGGGAACGAGACACCAACATGCGGATGGCTTCGGTGTGTGGGAGCGACTCCTTGCGCAGGTTCGTGTAAAGTTTTCGGAGCGCGGTCTCTTCCTGAGGAGTGACGGGCCGGCGCCATGCGCGCGACGCGAAATCCACAGCGGCCTTTAACTGGTGAGGTTCTGTCTCCACGAGGAGTTTTCGGAAACTTTCCGCGCCTTGCATGATCGGCTCGCGGAGAGGTGCCAGACGTTTGTCCCCGTTCGGTCTGTCTGGACCGTCCTGGGTTGAATACTGCCAGATTTGTTCGAAGGCATCCACCAGAGTGAGTGCGTCCTGACTGACGAAATGAAGCTCGGACCAGAGGCGGTCCAATGTTTCTTTCTCGGAGTCCTCAAGCATCAGGCGCGTGAGCGGTTCGTCTTCCCTGTGGAAAAGCGTCAGTGTCACCACCTCGTCCGAGGGCACGATCTTGGTGTAGCAGAGCGCGGCTGGGAAAATGCGGCGGAATTCTGCGAAGTCTTTTTCGAACCGGGTGCGGGCAATGCTGCCATCATGAACAAGAATGGGAGCGTCAAATGCGACGGAGGGTTTGCTTGAGGTCCACGCCCCGTTTTCGGACTTCGTATTTGCGGCGCTCGCCTGCAGACCGGATATTTGCGAGGGTTTTGTGCTTAGGATCTGCATCTGAACACTTGCCTGTGGGCCGCTTTCAGCATGCAGACGACCGGTTGCGAGCAATTCCGCGCCTTGTGCAAGAGCGGCTGGAATTTTCACTGCGATCAAAGAGGGCGCGTGCACGCAAAGAACGTCTGGCGCCAGAGGGCGGCCAGTGGGGTGCTTTCCAAAATTTGCCTGTTGGATTCCGTATTCGGAAAACGTGCCATCGTTCGAAGTGCCTGCGGTACGGAGTCCCGAACCAAGCAGAGGCCCGGTGAGTGCGAGGACCTGTTGGAGAAAAGCATGATCGGGGGTGTCTGTTACCGATAGCTTTAGATCTGCTTGGAGCAATTTTTGGATGTGTTGCGCGGTCTCGGCCCGCCTCCCGGCGTCTCTGGTCTCGCGCCACTGTGCCATTAACGAGCCTTTCGGGATGGACGATTGGTTGGAGTCGGTTTCAGGCTCAGGGAAAAAGTGCCATACTTCCTTGTTCCCATGGCTGTCCGCGTGCGGATTGCCCGCGAGGATGTCTGGGGAGAGTTCCTTGGCGAGATTCCACTCGGCGGTTTTGTTTTTAATCACGAGCTCAACCGCGGTGAGATCACATTGATGGTCTCCTTGTTTGGGGCCGATAACAACGGTGACGGCATCTCCGGACTGCACGCGAACACTCTCGTGTAAACCGAATGCAATGATTTTGTTGTTATCACTGGTGCCGCTGGCAAGGGTTTCGCGCGAGTTGCCTCGCCGTATCTGCAGTGCCCAAGTGATGCCGTTTCCACACGCTGTGTGCACGTCCTGGACGCTGCCGGTGATGCTCACATGACCCTGGACTGGACTCTTCCATGCGATGACGGATGCTTGCTTTGGCGAGGGATGCGTCGCGATGCTGTGGGGCTTCATGGTGCCCGGGATTTGCACGGTCTGGTCTGAGGAGTTGGCAACCACACTGAGTGCGGCGTCGCCGGTCCACCCTTTGATGAAATTGTAGTCCGAGGTGCTCTGCATTTTTTTTGTGAGAAGAGGCCCGATCTTTGCCTGCCCCGCCGAACCGAATCCGAGATAATTCAACCAGTCGGAAAGAATGTCGGCTTGGACTCCATATTTAACGGCGAGTTTGTCAGGTTCGGTCCGGCCCTCAGAGACATCTGCTTCGTGAACGGCTGCGAGACATTGAACGGCAGAAGCGACGACTTCGGCGCGGCGTTTTGCGAGGTGTTGGAGAGCCGCAGGGAGGTCTCGCAAACGGAGATTGGGGCGGCCGGGAGCGGCCAGTCGGAGGTTTTCCCAAAGGGCAAAGTCCTCGGAATTTCCGTCTCCAGCGTCCCCTGTGGAAAGATAAACGGTGACGTCCGCACCCTCGGTGGAGGGAGGGAGTTTGAGTCGCATTTCGTGGGTGTTTGTCAACGGTGAGACAGGCTCCATCCAGGATTTCGGCCCACCAAGCTTTCCGAGGTGGCCGATGCTGTTGAGCTGCCAGAGGGCCTTTTGCCAGGGTTCGATGTCGGCGGGGACTAGGGTTTTTTTCGCATATTTGGAACGTAGAACGTCAAATACGGGCGAGGGGTCCCCAGGGCTTAGGGCGGCGCGGAGTGTAGCAAGGTATTTTGGGCTCAGGCCGTTGCTGCCGGTCTTTTCCTGAACCGCAGAAAGGTATCGGCCCAAGGGCAGCCTGCCTCCGGCGCCGGTGTCCATTTTAATTCCCTGTTGGACTGCATCTACGGCGGCGCCATCGCTGCAATAGAGGGAATAAAGGGAGCGAATGTGTCCGAGGGTTTCATTGGTCCAGTCTCTGGAAGAAGTGCCCTCGGAGAATCTAATCCCAGTCGGAGTCAGGACGGCATGGGCAGCGATGTTTTTGGCTGCCTCAAGATATTTTCCGAGGAGGGAGGGGGACATTACCAACGCTGCACCTGCGTTGGTGAAGCCCTCTCCTGCAGCGCCATCGACGGGAAATTCTTTGGCGGGATCAAGGGATTCGACACCGGTGAGATCGCGCACAGAGTAGGTATACTCCATATTGGAAAGACGGCGCAGCACCACCGGGCCGGGGTCTCCAGCGTTTGAGAGAGCGATCTCATCGAGGGTGGACTGCATCCAAGTCGTGAGAAGCTCGAGTTGCGCTTGGGAGGGCTTTGGCCTGTCCTTGGGAGGCATTTCCTTGTCGCGGATCTGTTCCAGTGCGTGCTCCCAAACCGTTGGATCCCGCTTGATTTGTTGAAGCGACTGGAACCGTTCCAGATCAAGATCACCTTTTTGTTTTTCCGTGGAATGGCACGTAACACAGTATTCCTTGAGGATGGGCTGTATCGTGGTGGTGAAGTCGTGTTTGACCTGAGGTGCGGCCCCAGCGTTTGCAGCGTGGGTGATTCCAGCGAGGAAGATTGCGCCAATGGCGAGGAGCGCGAGGCTTGAGAGGTGCCGAGGAAGGGAAACATTCATGGAGAGACAAAGGAGAAAGAGGCTTGGCAAGGACTTTCGTGACGATGCGGCAAAGCGGAATCCGTATTGGAAAAATCGTTGTATAAGAGTTACTTGATAGAGGAGTAGGCGGAGGCAGTCTCAGTTCCAAAACCTGAATCTCCATAGGTCCATTCCCTGGAGCTTTGAATGTGTGAGGCCATAGTGGTCGCCGCCAGTTCTGGCTTTCCCGAGGCAAGCGCCGCAAGAAGCCGGCGGTGGGAATCGACGGTGATTTTGTGAGGTTTAAAAGACAATGTCTCCTGCAGCCTGTGTGCCATCGCCAGACACATTTCAAACTGCCACCGTACGATCTGCCACATGCGCAGCAGTCGGGCATTTCCTGCGCGGCGCATCACGTACAGATGTAGCTCCACATCCAACCGGCTCAGATCCGAAAGTGTCACCGCATCCGTCTGAGCGGCAATGTTCGCCTCCATCCATTGCGTGTCCTCCGCACTCCAAATTTCGGCGACACGGCGAGCGGCGGCGGATTCAAGAATGACTCGCGCTTCAATGATTTCGTCCAAATCGCCCTCGTTCATGGTCCGGACGCGGGTGCGGCCGGTGCTTTCAAATTGGAGGAGTCCCTCGCGCTCCAACTCAATCAACGCTTCGCGGACTGGAACGCGGCTCAATCCGAAGTGTTTCGCCAGAGCGGGTTCTGAGAGGGATGCACCGGGGTTGAGATTCCCGGAAATGATCTCAGCGCGGAGGGCCTGTGCCACTTCGGAGGCGAGATTTCTGCGGGGAATGGCAGTGTGGTGAAGCGGCTTCATTTTTGAAAAGTGTATACAGTTCCAGGCGATGTCAACGAAATGTATACATATTTAGCGTGTCCTTTTTTGGCATCACACCATTGCCAGCCAACGCATCAGGAGGCACGAGACGCGGGTAGTGCTCGATGTACAGAGACGTAAAATGTCCCATGGGATACCGCGTTATCGACAGGCAGGTCTCGTGAAGGTTTCTGAGCAATAGAGTGATACAAAAGCCCTCTGGAAATCAGGCGAGGACCGCCTTGATGACATTTCCAGACACGTCCGTGAGCCGGAAATCGCGCCCGGCATGGCGAAAGGTAAGGCGTTCGTGGTCCAGTCCTACGAGGTGCAGGATGGTTGCATGGAGGTCATGCATGTCGCAGACGTTATCCACGGCGTGAAAGCCAAACTCGTCTGTAGCGCCATGGACCACACCGCCTCGGATGCCGCCACCTGCGAGGAACACGCTGAAGCCCTCGGGATGATGGTCTCGCCCGTCGGGGCCGGGCGCGTAAGGAGTGCGGCCAAATTCGCCGGCCCAGAGGATGAGAGTGCTTTCGAGCAGGCCGCGTTGTTTGAGGTCGCAGATGAGCGCGGCTACAGCTCGGTCTGTCTGGCGCGCGTTTTTTTCGTGCCCGGCTTTGAGTCCCCCATGTTGATCCCAGGTGCCGTTGGAGAGGCCGTAGGGGCAGTTGACTTGAATGAAACGCACTCCGCTCTCGACGAGGCGCCGCGCGCGGAGGCACTGGCGGGCGTAGAGGCGCGTATTAAGGTCTGATGCGTCGAGTCCGTAAAGGTCGCGGACGGATTTGGGCTCGCGGGTTTCATCGAGGACGTCTGGGACAAGAGACTGCATACGAGCCGCGAGTTCGTAATTGCGCACGGCGCTCTCGACGATGTCGTTGCCGCCAAGGCGGGCTGCGAATTCGCCGTCCTGGGCCCGCAGGAAATCGAGCTTTGTGCGTTGAAGCGCGGGAGTGCTTGCCGGGACGATGTTTTCAATGGGTGTGCCGTCCGCACGGATGATCGTGGCTTCGTGGCTCGCAGGCAGGAAGCCGCTGCCCATCGCCTCCATGCCGCCGACCGGCACGTGACCAAAACTCAGCACGGCGTAGCCTGGCAGGTTTTGATTTTCGCTCCCGAGGCCGTAGCTCATCCAGGAACCGAGGCTCGGTCTGCCCGTGAGATTGTGGCCGGTGTGAAGAAAAATGACTCCGCTCGCGTGCAGGGGCAGGTCCGCTTTCATTGAGCGGATAACTGCAATGTCGTCGGCGCAGGCCGCTATGTTTGGAAACAGCTCGCTCACCCACGTTCCACTCTGACCGTGCTGCGCGAATTTCCACGGACTTCTTTGCCAATGGCTTGTGTTGCCATCTTTCCACGGCTTGCCAGCGTGTTTCTCCAGCGCGGGTTTTGGATCGAAGGTGTCCACATGCGACACGCCGCCGTCCATGAAAAGGAAGATGACACTTTTGGCCTTTGGAGAAAAAGAGGGCGCGTGTATTGAGCCAAACGTCCGCTGCTGGGTGAGGGCTGAAAGTGCGACCGCGCCGAAGCCCGTTGCACTCGCCCTTAACATCTCGCGCCGTGAGAGAGGGCGTGCGATTTGTCCGGGACAATTGGTCGCGTTGCTTGGAGTTCTGTTCATGGGATGACAATGAATTCCGCGAGAGTGAATAGAGTATGCGCGGCATTCTGCCACACCTCGCGGCTTGTAAGGATGTCGGACTCCGCAACACCGCGGGTGGCGGCGAGGCTGCGGATTGTCGCTGAAAAGCTGGCGAGCTCGGATTCCGTGGATGGGCGTCCGAAAGCGGCGCGAATCATGGACTCAGCCCTGTCTGGGGCAGACTTGCTGGCGTCTGCGAGCAAATGCCCCGCCCAATGGTCTGCTAGGGTGAGGACGAGAGGATCGTTAAGGAGAGCGAGGCTTTGGGCGGGTGTATTCGAGGACTCGCGGCGGCCTTGTGTGACTTTTCCGCCGGGGAGGTTGAATGCGTTCAGGAAATGAGGCGCCTCCATGAGCTGGAACTTGAGGTAGATGCTGCGGCGTCCGTCGCCGTCGAGCGGGCCGGTGAAGAGGCGTTTTTCGGGGTCGGCTTTCGTGCGGAATGGGTGCACGCTAGGACCAAACATCCGCGGATCGAGACGAGTCGATACCGCGAGCAGGCTGTCGCGAATGACTTCAGCTTCGGCGCGCCGCGCGGTCCAATGCGAGAGGAGGCGGTTCTGCGGGTCGATGGCATGGGCGCTGGTTCTGGGCGCGGCGGCAGATTGAAACGCACGGGTGAGCACGAGGGAACGGATCAGTCTTTGGAGAGACCAGCCGTCTGCAATGAACTGAACGGTGAGGTTGTCTAGCAACTCGGGGTGAGAGGGTTGGTCTCCGAGATGGCCGAAATCGTCGGGAGAAGCGACAAGCCCCAGGCCAAAAACCCATTGCCAGACACGATTCACAATGACGCGTGCGGTGAGAGGGTTGTCGGCGTTTGCGATAAGTTGCGCAAGCTCTTGGCGTCCGCTTCCATTGAGAGGCGTTGTGAAACCCTTGGGTGTGAGTGCTTGCAGATAACCGCTTTTAACGGTGGCACCGGGTCTGTTGTGGTCGCCGCGGACCAGCACTGGCTGTGCAACGGCATTTCCCTCGTCTGCCATGCCCGGCATCGTTGTGGGCAGCGTGAGGTCATTTTCGATTTCGCGATAGGCCGCTGTAAGATCTCCGAGGCGTGGTGTCGCAGATGCTTTGTTGGAAAGAAGACCGCTTTTAAGCAGCCAGTCGAGCCAGCGCATGTCGTCGTCTGTCGCACGGTTTGCGGCGAAGTTCGCGACGACTTCAGCAGCGACGGCCGCGTAGCGCGCCGCCGCCTCGGCGGTGGAGTTCGGCGGAGGGCCGGAAAAAAGACGCGAGAGATGCGTGAGGTCGGGCTTTGGTGTCTCCGCGCCGTCATGAAGCATAATGCGTCTCACACCCCACCAGGTGCGCGGGTTTTTTGCGTGTTCGACGTATGGTTTGCGCTGGTTTTCCGTGTCTTTGCCGAGGGTGCCGAGTGGGTCTGGGAATTTAGGATTGTCCCAAAACGTGAGCAGCTCTGCGTAGGGATGGAGGGAGTCGGATTTTTCAGGGAAAGGAATCGTGACCCACGACCAGTCGTCATGGTGGAACGAGTGCTGATGGTTGTAATTGAGCTGGCAGTTGTTGAAGACAAGCCGAGCAAGACTGAACCTGTTGCCCACGATTTCGAAGCTCACCTTAGAGTGAGTGCGAGTCAAAGCGGGCGAGCGGAGGGCGCCATTGAGTTTGTCCGACAGTGCAAACGTGAACACTCCGGCCGGGAGGAGCGCCTTCACAGCCTTTTCGCCCTCATGTGCGACGACGAAGTCACCACCGGGTGCCGCGTTGTTTCGTAATCCCATGCCGTCCGTGAACCACCTTGCCGGGGTGCCGTTTCGGAAATCCGCCAGCGTTGTAAACTTGGTGCTGTTGAATTCCGCACGAGACGCCATCTCCCTGTCGTGTTCTTCTGCAAGTTTTGTCCAGGCGCCGGAGATGTTTGATGCCACCGGTTTGCAGGCGACAAACCAAGTGTACAGAGGGCTTTCCAAGTTTGGAGCTTTGTCCTTTACCGCGTCCGCGAGCGACTGGAGTTTTGCGGCGTTGATGCCATGCGCGTCTTGGCGCCAGAGCGCAGCCAGTTCGCTGCGGATGTCTTTTTTTTGCGCCAGCATCGCAGCCGTTGCGTCGCGGTTGACTTCCGGGGTGTCGAGCGTGTGCATGACCGAGCGTGAACTCCGGAGCGTGGCGAGCAGCGAGTGGTAGTCGCGCGTTGAGATCGCGTCTAGTTTGTGATCATGACAGCGTGCACATGCGACAGTCGTCGCTTGGAATGCTTTTGTGAGAGTGTCGAGTTGGTTGTCCACGATGTCGTAGCCGATCACGCCAAACTGAACACAACTGTCGTGGTTCACCTCGCCGAAGCGGTAGAACGCCGTGCCGATGGCTGACTCGTTGAAACGCCCCCCTTTGTTCCAGCGCGGTTGCGACAGCAGATCGCCCGCGATGTGTTCGCGCGCGAACTGGTCGAACGGCAGGTCTTCGTTGAACGCGCGGATGACGTAATCGCGATACCGCCAGGCGTAAGCGGCGTCGTAGTTCCATTCGTTTCCATGCGTCTCCGTGAAGCGCACCACATCGAGCCAGTGTCGTGCAAAGCGTTCTCCGAAATGTGGCGAAGCCATCAGACGATCGACCAGCGCCGCATACGCCCCGTCAGGCGCGTGTTTTGCCGCAGAGACAAAGGCGTCAACTTCCTCCGGTTTTGGAGGCAGCCCTGTGAGCACTAGCGTCGCACGCCGCGCGAGTGTTGCTGCATCCGTCACGGGCGATGGCTCGATGCCGGTCGTCGTCATCTGGTCGCGCAAGAACCTGTCCGTTGCGGAGGCCGTCCACTCCGAATCGGTCACGGCAGGAGGCGCGCCTTTACGCAGCGGTTGGAGGCTCCACCAGTTCCTGCGTTCTGCAAAAATTTCGTCCCACGTTTTTTTCGCCACTGCGCCGGGCGCGCCTGTGCGAGGATCGAACGCTCCGCGCCTTACCCATTCTTCGAGGTCTGCGATCTGCGCCGCGGTCAGTTTCCCTCCGGATTTCTCCGGCGGCATCTGCAGGTCCTTATCCGTTGCTCTTACAGCTTTGAGGAGCAGCGACTCGTCGGGCTTTCCCGGCACAATCGCTGGTCCGGAATCGCCGCCCTTTGCCCACCCGGCCTGCGAGTCGACGAGGAGTCCGCCCTTTTGTTTTTTATCAGCGCTGTGGCACTCGTAGCACCGCTCCACAAGCAGGGGGCGGATTTTTGTTTCGAAGAACGCGGATTCGTTGAGCTCTGCGGCTGGCAGGGAAGGGGCAAGGACCACCGCGGCGATAAGCGGCACCATTCCGTGGAATGTTCGGGTGGTGTCCATGGGGGCTTGTGTCTGAGGTTTACTGACCTCGGATTAGGCTGGATGGGAATTTCTTACGAACGCGGGATTGCGCGCAGCGTGTAGTAACACTCCAGCTTTTTCCACGGTTCGGAGGGGGCGAAGAAGTCTTTGGTATCCTCCATGCGCAGGTGGTAGATGCGATCCAGACAGCGGTTGTCCGCGCCAAATCCTTCCAGGGAAAGTGTGACGGATTTGCGGTCTGGCGCAATTTTGGCCCCTGTGATGCGTGTATCTGATTTTTCGTGTTCTGGGGAGCCGTACGGAAGGCCGTCGGTGTAGAACCAGGAAGTGGCTTTCCAAGCATCGGCGAGGTCTTGTTCCTGCACGCGCGAGGCAAGGGGTTGGGTGAAGTGGACGGTGAACCCGGAACGGTCTGCGCTTACGTGATGGAGGTCGGCGGGAGGTGTTTTAGCGTCGAAAACAATGCGCTGAAGTTTGTCCTGGGAGCCGCCCTTGGCAGACCAACCGCGTCCGGTTTGTCCAAGCAGCAGGCTGCCGTCTGGGAGGAAGACGGGGCGCATGACTCCGGAGGCCGTGCCGAAGGCGAAGGGAATGACGCAGCCTTGGTCATTTCCGTCGACTGTTTCGGTGACAACGCGCAGTAGGGTGGACAGGGTCTGGTCCCCGATGAAGACTTGCCGTCCGTAAGGGCCGAACTTTCCACCGGTGGTATCCCAGGCGGGGTTGCCCGGGGAGTTTGCTAGTTTGCCATGGGGAAACCAGACGGCGGCTTTTCGGATCTTGTTTTTCCAGAGGTCAAACTTCAGTTCGGGAGAATCGGGGCGCATGCGTTTTTCGGGCAGGTCGAGCAACCCGGAGAGGTGGCCGTAGAACTTGCCTTCTTCCAGAGGAACCCACTTTGAAGAGCCCACGTATTCCCCTTGATTTTCGGCGTACCAGAGGCGGCCTTCGGGGTCGAACCCGAGTCCCGCAGGGCTGCGCAAGCCGTTGGCAAAGGGCTGTGCTTTTCCATCGGCGCCGACGCGAATGGCCCATCCTCGGTAGCCTCCCATGGAGCCCATGAAGGGCCCACCCGCGCGCCAAGAGGCTTTGTCGTTGCCGCTGTGGGTCAGGTTGAGGGTGATGTAGTAGTTGCCGGCGGCGTCCCGGACGGGGCCGTGTGCGTACTCGTGGTAGTTGGCGTGGAAGCCGTAATCGTCGTAAACGGATTCGAAGCGGTCTGCGCGGCCATCTCCATCGGTGTCGGTGAGGCGCGTCAGTTGGGGCTTTTGGGTGATCACAATGCGGTCGCCCTTGTCATCTTCAATAAAGATGCCGAGGCATTCGTAGGTGCTTTCTGCGAAAAGCGTCCATTGGTCCCCACGAATGCGCCAGATTCCGGCAGTGCGTGTGCCAAGAACGATGGTCCCGTCTTTTGCGACGGCAATTCCCGTGGGTTCAAAGAGTTGTTTGCGTCCGAACAAGTCTTTGGGAGATTCCCAGTCCTCGGCTGTATAGCCTGCAGGCAGTTGGAGGGGGAGTTTCCCGGGAGCGCTCGGCTTGCGGATCACGGGTTGCGGCGCTGCGTTTTCGCCGTTTGCGAGAAGGGGTCTTGCGACGAGGGCGTTGGGAAGAGCGGCCGAGAATTTGAAGGATTTGCCTCCGCCTGAAGGAAGTGTCCAGACGCCTTCGACTAAAGATCCGCCACTGGTTTGGATGTCGGCAAGGCCCTCGGTGTTGAGTTTGAATTTTTGGGGGTCCTGGAACTCGCCTTCGAGAAGAATCTCCAGACGGCTGTCCGTTGTGACATTCACGCGCTCAGAGAAACGGTTGCGCCCGATCTGGACGTGGAATACGGGATCCCCTGATTTTGGGTCAATGTCGTGACGTGTCAGCTTTTGAGCGGCGTGCGCGGCCAGCTGTTGGGCAAAGGTTTGTTCGTCAGCGAGCCATTTTTCGGTGGCTTTTTCATCCAGCACATCGGGCTGCTTGAACTCGAGGTCAACCGGCTGTCCTTTGGGGTCGACGGGTTGGAGAAGTGGAGTGCGTTCGTGGAGGAGTTTTGCGCCCTGGCCAAGGGTGGAGCCCGGTTGACCGCGGCCCTCGCGTTCCTTGGCCAGGTTGAGGAAGCCGCCGCTCCAGATGTTGCGGACGGAGAGGAAGCGTTCGTCGAAGGTGTAGTTGACGCCGTTGGGGAGTCCCACATGCAAGGCGCGTCCGCTCGAGCCGGTGATGGGTGCGCGAAAGATGCGTGTCCGTTTGGCCACGGGTTCTTCTCCTGGGATTTCGAGGATGTTTTTGGGAGTGTTCCGTTTCTCGAGCTTGAGCAGGACCTGAGCCGGGCCGGCCTGCGGTGCGTCGGCGAGTGTGCGCAGATAGTGCCAGATGTTTTCGACAACTTCGTCCGAGAGGGTTTCCCGAGTGAAGAGAGGCATGGCGGCCGGGTAGGGCGTATTTTTGAGCGGGCCGGACTCTGCAATGGCGAGGTTGTCCCAAGCTTTACGGACGGAGTCCATGTAGTAGGCTTTGTCGGCTTTGACATTGCTTCTGGAGTTGCTTGCGGAATTAAGCACCTCCCGCTCCCTTGCATCTTTGAGAAAAAGGCCGTGGAGACCGGGGCCGGTGCGCAGGGATGCGTCGTTTTTGTCCACAGCATGGCAAACGATGCAGCCGTAGATTTCGAAGGCGTTTTTGCCTTCAGCGACGGCGTCGATTTCCTGTTGGCCTCGGGCTGGCAGAGAAAGGAGGAGGGGGGCGAAAAGCAGGAGGGAGCGGGTTTTCATTGGGGTGGTGCTGAAACTCGAGGAAGGGGGATGGGGTGGCTTTCCTGTGGCTTAAGGATGTGCCACAAGATTTCAGGCCTTTACTGTGTGTAGCCGGTTCTTGCGATCTGGTCGAAGGAGAAATGTTCTCTGTGTGGAGGGTTAGAGTTGTAGGGTTCAAGCCCTTGCTTGCAGGCCGTGCGGTCCGAGCGTTTTGGGATGGGGATAGACGAGGAATGTGATTCTTCCTGGGCGCGATCCATTCTGCTTCGCAAATGAGGGGCCCGCGTCTTAGTGTGCTGTGCTTCACCCTTTTTTCTTAGCCATGTTGATTCTCCGCGGTTCCCAGGCTCTATCCGACTCCCGACTAGAAACGCTTCGCCACTCGCTCACATCGGCGGGGCTCCCGATACGTGGGTTGGGCGCTGTTTTTGTGCATTTAGTGGAGGCGGAGGGGGATTTGGCGGCACACGAGCACGGTGTGCTTGAGCGGTTGTTGACGTACGGACCCACTCGTGCTTCGGGAGAGGATAGGGGGATGCTCAAAATTGTCGCACCGCGGCCTGGGACGATTTCTCCGTGGTCCTCGAAGGCGACGAACATCGCGCAGATTTGCGGGTTGGGGGCGGTCACGCGTGTGGAGCGTGTTGTGGCTTTCAGCGTCGATACTGGGGGGGCGGTTTTAGACGAGGTACAAATGCAGGCGTTGGAAGCCAAATTGCACGACCGGATGACGCAGGCGGTTTTCAGCGGCTATGAACCTCTCCATGTCTTGTTTGCGAAGGAGCAACCGCGTCCGCTTAGGGCGATTCCGCTGTTGTCCGAGGGGCGGGGGGCGTTGGAGGCCGCAAACCGCGAGCTGGGGTTGGCGCTTGCGGAGGACGAAATTGACTACCTGGTAAAGAGTTTCAACGCCTTGGGACGTGACCCGCACGACATCGAACTCATGATGTTTGCCCAGGCCAATTCCGAGCACTGCCGCCATAAAATCTTTAACGCGAGCTGGGACATTGATGGCGAGGCGCAGGAACTGTCGTTGTTTCAGATGATTCGCAACACCTACAACCTGCACAAGGAGGGGATTCTTTCTGCCTACAAGGATAATGCCGCCGTTTTTGAGGGGTTCTCGGGTGGGAGGTTTTACGCGGATCCGCTCACGGGTGAGTACGCAGCGCATGAGGAGTTGATTCACATTTTGTGCAAAGTGGAAACGCACAATCATCCGACGGCTATCTCCCCTTATGCTGGAGCGGCGACCGGTTCGGGGGGGGAAATTCGGGACGAGGGAGCGACGGGGCGTGGCTCGAAGCCCAAAGCGGGGTTGACAGGATTCACGGTGTCCAACCTGCGCTTGCCAGGGGCGGAACAGCCGTGGGAGGCGCCATTTGGCAAGCCCGGGCGCATCGTTTCCGCCTTGGACATCATGATCGAGGGCCCCCTCGGAGCGGCAGCGTTTAACAACGAATTTGGGAGGCCCGCCTTGGCCGGATATTTTCGCACCTACGAAGCGGAGGTGCCAGGCGGGCAGGGGAACGAACTGCGCGGTTATCACAAGCCGATTATGCTCGCGGGCGGGCTGGGTAATATTAAGGCGGAGCATGTGGAAAAAGGGGCAGTGGCTCCGGGGGATGCCCTTATTGTGTTGGGCGGGCCGGCAATGTTGATTGGGCTTGGGGGCGGTGCGGCAAGTTCGGTGGCGAGTGGATCAGGGAACGCCGATTTGGACTTTGCCAGCGTGCAGCGAGATAACGCGGAGATGGAGCGGCGGTGCCAGGAAGTGATTGACCGCTGTTGGGCGATGGGGGCTGAAAATCCGATTTTGTTTATCCACGACGTGGGAGCTGGAGGTATTTCAAATGCCCTCCCTGAGCTCGTGAACGACGCTGGGCGGGGGGGAAAGTTCGAACTGCGGAAGGTGCCGAATGCGGAACCCGGGATGAGTCCTGTGGAGATATGGTGTAACGAGGCTCAGGAGAGGTATGTTCTGGCAGTGGGGGCGGATAAACTGGAGCTTTTCGCGCGTTTCTGCGAACGCGAGCGGTGTCCTTTCGCCGTTGTGGGGGAGGCCACGGAGGAGCGGCGGTTGGTGTTGGAGGATTCGCACTTTAAGAACAGGCCGATCGACCTTCCTTTGGAGACGCTTCTGGGAAAACCACCACGGATGCACCGTAACGCGTCCTCTCTGAAACGTCCGTTGCGGGCACTTGATTTAAAGGGCCTGTCCTTGGGAGAGGCTGCACAGCGCGTCTTGAGTCATCCCGCGGTGGCTGACAAAGGCTTTTTGATCACGATTGGAGATCGCACGATCACGGGACTGGTGGCCCGTGACCAGATGGTGGGGCCGTGGCAGGTGCCAGTCGCCGACTGTGCTGTGACGGCGGCCGCCTTTGACGTGTACAGTGGGGAAGCCATGTCCATGGGGGAGCGGACTCCGGTGGCGGTGAACAGTGCGGCGGCTTCGGCTCGGTTGGCGGTAGGAGAAGCACTGACAAATCTGGCGGCGGCATCCGTGGGAGATCTGGGACGGGTGAATCTCTCGGCGAACTGGATGGCCGCTCCCGCCGTGGAAGGCGATGGAGCAGACCTTTACGCGGCCGTGCGTGCCGTGGGAATGGAACTGTGCCCCGCGCTGGGAATCACGATTCCCGTGGGCAAGGATTCGATGAGCATGAGCACGGTGTGGGAGGATGGTGGCAAATCCAAGCGCATGACTGCGCCCGTATCACTGATTGTATCGGCTTTTGCGCCGTGCCTCGATGTGCGCCGGACGCTGACGCCTCAACTCTCCAGCCTATCCGACACGGCGCTCTTGCTGGTGGATCTTGGGAGGGGGAAGGATCGTCTGGGGGGCTCGATTCTCGCGCAGGTCGTTTCGCAGACCGGTTTGGAGGCTCCTGATGTGGACTCTGCGGCGGACTTGAAGGGTTTCTGGAATGCGATTCAGGCTCTTTCCAAGGATGGCCTTCTTTTGGCGTATCACGACCGCTCTGACGGCGGGCTTTTCGCGTGCGTGGCTGAGATGGCTTTTGCGAGCCGGTTGGGAGTTGACCTGTCGTTGAATGCCGATGCTGATTGTTTCGCCGCGTTGTTTTCGGAGGAGCTTGGGGCCGTGTTACAGGTGCGCTGTGCGGATTTGCCGGCCGTGGAGAAGGCGCTTGATACGCAGCATTTGCTTGGCGCAACAAGCCGCATTGGGGCGCCCACCGGGCTCAACGGTGCATTGCGCGTGCGCAAGGGGACGGAGATCGTTTTTGACGAGAAAGTTTTGGAATTGCGCAAGACTTGGTCGCAGGTCACTCACAGGATTGCGTCTTTGCGCGACAATCCGGTGTGCGCCGCGCAGGAAATGGAGGTTCGTCTGGACCCTGCGGATCCGGGGATTTCCCCCAAGGTGACTTTCGATATTCAGTTCGGTAAGGATTTTGACGGTCGCGCCCCTGTGGCAGTGTTGCGTGAACAAGGGGTGAACGGAGAGGTCGAAATGGCGGCGGCCTTCACGCGGGCGCAATTCCGCGCAGTGGATGTACACATGAGCGACATCCTCGCAGGGCGTATCAAGCTGGAAGATTTTCGCGGGTTGGTGGCCTGCGGTGGTTTTAGTTACGGCGATGTATTGGGGGCTGGCGAGGGCTGGGCGAAGAGCATTCTTTTCAACACGCATGCGCGCGCGCAGTTTTCGGCGTTTTTCGCGAGGAAAGACAGCTTTGCCCTGGGTGTTTGCAATGGCTGCCAGATGATGAGCAACCTGCGTTCTCTGATTGAGGGCGCTGAATTGTGGCCTAGATTCGTTCAGAATCAGTCTGAGCGATTCGAAGCCCGGTATGTGTCGATGCGTATTGAAAAAAGTCCGAGTATTCTGTTTGCCGGAATGGAAGGAGCGGTGCTGCCCGTGGCGGTGGCGCATGGCGAGGGGTATGCGGAATTCGCCGACGCCGCGGCGGTTGAGCGAACCTTGCATTCGGGCCTTGTGGCTGCGCGTTATGTCGACAACCTGGATCAGCCCACGGAGCGGTACCCGCTCAATCCCAATGGATCACCGCATGGCATGAACGCCTTCACTTCGCGGGATGGACGTGTGACGATATTGATGCCGCATCCCGAGCGAGTATTCCGTACGGCACAACTCAGTTGGGCCCCTGCTGGCTGGGGGGAAGATTCTCCGTGGCTCCGTTTGTTCCGAAACGCGCGCAGTTGGGTGGGGTGATAGGTGCCGCTGGGATTTGGGATGAGTTGCGCGGATGGACAGAGGCGAACCCTGGTTTGTTACGGGATGGAGAGTGAGTGGCTTTAGCGCGTGCGGGGGGCGTTGCTGAGCGCGGAGTAGCTGCCCCCACCGCCAGTGCTTGCAAGCAGTTGCTTCAAGGCTTTCTCCGTTTCTGGGTGCACGCCGACGCCTACAAAAAAGACCTTCGCTCGAATGGGTTGGGATGCCTGCAGGCGGGCGAGGGTTTGTTCAATTTCGGGAATGGGGATGGTGGAGGACACTCCAGCGCCACGCTGCATGCAGCCATCAGAGATGATGAAGACCGAGTCGGGTTGGAGCTTGAAAACCGCCTCTAACGCCACGAGGAAGCCGGGGCTTCCCGTGACTATGTTTGGGAGTCCTTTGGGGAGGGCGCCTTCCGTCGCAAAAAAGGTGTGGAGCCAGTGGATGGCGGCGGTGCGATTGGACGCAGTGCTCGGCAGCAACTCTGGTTTAAAGAAGGCGTAATTCCGGGCGAATTCGACGAGTCCGAACCGTGTGTTGACACCGAGCGCTTCGACCAGCCTGGTGGTTTCTTCACGAATGCGTTCCATGGGCATACCGGCCTTTGAAGCGGCGCCGGCGACGGTTTTGGAGATGTCGAACATGAGGACGATGCGTTTTGCATTGGTTTGGACGCCCAGAAAGCTGACCCCCGACCCATTTCCCGAGGCCCCCCCGCCTCCTATTCCAAAACCTGTGCCTGCGCCGCTTGCGAGCGTGGTAGCGTCGGTGAGAAAGCTCTGGTTTAGTGCGTCTTGCGTAAAAGATGGAGGCGCAAAAGAGGGAAGTGAGGGGAGTTGTGGGAGCGGTAATTTTGAGGTTCGCGTGCTGAAAATGCGGTCGTTCAGAATACTCTTGGCGGCTGCGCCCTCGAATGCAGCGGCCTGCATGGTCTGTTGTTTTTCTTTGGCGGGCGGCTGGGATGCTGGTTTTGCAGTGAGTACTGGGGGTGTTTCTTTCGGGACGGAAAACCGCTTTGCCACGATCCAGATGCCTGCAAGCAGGGCGAACCCGGCGTGCAGTGCGATGCTGAGGACGAGGACGGTGAAAGCGAGCTTCCGGCGCCTGCGCTGCACAGAGTTATCCGACGCAACGCCGCTCATGGTGTTTCGTTTTGGACGCCTGCAAAGGTCACATGATTGAGCCCCACTTGCGCACACACATTAAGAACGTCGACGATCCGCTGGTGTTTTGCGTGATCGTCCACGGCAATGGTGACCATGGGCGATGATTTGTTGGCTTCCGAGCCCTGTTTATAACGGGCCAGAATGGCGCGGAGTTTGGGAAGTTCGGGACTTTCCGGCCGATCAAGAGACTCTTCATTGAGCACAATGGCGCCTGTTTCTAAGATCTCAATGCGTTGCTCATCGGGAAATTCTATCGTTTGATCCTGGGCGACTGTCCCGGGGAGTGAGATTCCGATGTCCGCCTCAGGTTGGACGGGTTTGGAGGTAAGGATGTAGAAAAAGAGCAGCAAAAAACAGACGTCAATCAAGGGTGCGATTTGCATTTCGATTTGGGGTTGTTCAGCTCTTCTCATGGTTTGCGAACTCCATAAACAACTTCAAGGGCGCCAGCGTTTGCCGCGAGGTTCATCAATTCCTTGATTCTCGCAGCCGGAGTTCCCCCATCCGCACGTACTTGCAGTTTAAGCGGCGGATGATTTTGGAACCGTGCCTTTAAATGCGAGGTGAGTTCGGCGGTACTTACAGGAGTGTCACCCGCGAACCAGTTGCCAGTCGCATCGATATTGATGACATCGCGTTCTCCAGTATTTTGTGGAGTCTGTGCTGAGGTTGCGACCGGGATCTGGATTGTTTTGAGCTTCGCATTTTTGGTCAATTTGCCCGAGAGCATAAAGAAAAAGAGGAGAAGAAGTGTGACGTCTATCATGGGAGCGATCTGTAAGCCGATGTCTTCGTGAACAACTCTGCGGCTGCGCCGGCGTGCTTCAGTCATCTCTGGAAGTGGCGTTGATCGGGAACGCTGTTTTGGTCCCGTGTGGAGCAAGTGGCGGTTTCTTTAGTTCGCATAAACGTGGGATTGGATGGCTGGCGGTGGGGTGCCATGAGCTTCTCCCGTAAAACGATCCAGCATGTGGGAAAGTGTGGCATGGACGTCCGCCATGTTTGCCGCAATGAGTCCTCGGAAAGCGAAGTAGAGAAACATGGACGGAATTGCGAGCAGCAGCCCGCCCCCAGTGGCTACGAGAGCTTCTCCGATGCCTTTGGAGAGGTCGGCAGCTTCCGCTTTGCCGGCTGTGAGAGCGCTAAAGCTGCTGATCATTCCTGAGACGGTTCCGAGCAAGCCGATCATTGGAGCCAATACGGCAAGTGTGTTGAGGTAGTTCACGATGGACATCATTTTTGTTTCTGCGCGGAAACATTCGTCGGCCACGGCGTTTTCCATGGCCGCTTTATTGTACATGTCTCGTTCGTAATTGGCTTTTGTGAGGGCGCATCCGAGTGCCTGTGTGAGTGGCCCCGGGTGGCTTTGGCAGCACCGGTACGCTTCCTCCAAGTTTTTATGGGATAGCAGTGTGTTGAGCTTCTCGACGAGGGAGGGCGGAAGCATCTTTGTTTTTCTGAAGGTCAACGCGCTGAAAACAGCCAGGGCCATGGCAGCCACAGAGCACAGCGCGAGCAAATGCATGACAGGGCCGCCTTCCTTGTAGAGATCCAGCAGGCTTTTATTGGTTTCCGTCCCTGCTGCGTTTGCGGCGCTTTGCAGGAGCAGGGGGAGAATCCAGCGTGTTTTGGATAGGAACGCTCGCGTTTGGTTCTTCATAAGACGGGTGATTTCGGTCGTGCGGACCTTCGGTACGGTTGGTTTTTTGTGCGGGGTCCGCTCCGCTCAGTTCTCGAATGGTTGCGGGTAAAGAAGCTAAAAAGGCTGCGGCATCGATTGCGTGCTTGGTGGCAGGGTAGAGGGCGATGAGGTCTTTGGCTGTTTCTGCAGCAAGAGCGGGAGCGTTGCATTTTTGATGCAGTCTCATCGCTCCCCAGAGGCCACGGATGGCGAGATCCGGAGCGACGCCGGGAAGGAGTGCTGGGAGGAGGTAGTAGTCCAACGCGGCGTGGTATAGGCGCGTGCGTTCCTGGCTGGCTGCTTCGTCTTCCGTCCAACGGGGATTCTCCTTTAGATGTGATGCGAGTTCGACTTCCAGTGCTGCGGCGAGAGTCAGGCGGGCCTCGGCGCACAGGTTGCTGTTTGTGGCTGTTTTGAGGTGCTTGTGTGCTGCAGAAAGGGCTTCAGCAGTTTTTTCTAAAGCGGTCCATGCTCGGAGCTTTCCTTGTTCTCCGGCTTCTCTGTCGCGCGAAAGGCACGCACCATTTGCAACGACAGAGAATACCGCCAGTGCCTCAGCGGTTGCGTCTGCGTTCGTGGCCTCCAGAAGTACGAGTCCAAGGCGCAGTCCGATCCGTCCACTTGGGGAACCGTTCACCTCCAGCAGTTGTGCAAATTCCTTCCAAAGGGTTCGGAGTTCGTTGAGGTTGGATTTGGTAAATTCGTGGATCAGAATGTCGCGCTCAGGGGCGGGACCAAACTCCAAGGAGGCAGCGTGCTCTTTGCGGATGCTTATGGGGATGGGTGGCAATGCGGCGACAGGCTGCATGAGAGCCAAGATGTGGTCGCGGTCTCCTCCGGTGATTGTGCAGGTTTTACGCTCACCAGTTTTCAGGATGACCACATCCGCCGCCTGTGCGCAAAGCGACACAAGATAAAGCCAACCTAGGATGAGGTTTAGGATCCTCATTTTTTATCCTCGAGCAGGGCAAGCTTTTGCTCAGCTTGGATTTTCTCATGGGAATTGTTGGGGAAGTCGGTTTGAAGCATTTCGAGGTAGGTGCGCCTTGCCGCGTTTTGATCTCCGAGTTGTTCGAATGCCTCAGCGCTTCGAAGGTAGGCTTTGGCAACCTGCGGCTTCCATCGCGCATACAGCACGTAAATGCGTTGATAGTAGGGAATCGCCGCGTTCGGCTTGCCGTGGCGCATTTCGTACTCGGCAAGACGGAGTAACGCTTCGGACTTAAACTCCCCGGAAGCTTGGCGTTCGGAGAGCAAGCCTTCGAGAGTTTGTTTGGCGTCTTTCCATTTGCCGGCGGTTTCTTGCAGGGTCGCTTTAGTAAGAAAGACGCGGGGTAGAAGCGGAGAATCTGGACACTCCGTACTCATTCGATGGATGAGCTTCAGGGCTTTATCGTGGTCTCCCTCTTTTTCTGCGACCGTGATTCCTGCATTGAGAACGCGGTCCTTGTAGATCGATCTTGGGTGCCACTTGAGAAGATTACGCCAAAGGGTTGCGCTTTCCTGCGAGCCAGGACCTTCAGCGCGGGATTCGGCGACATCGGCCATGATTCGATCGCTGGTCTGCTCGGGGCGTATCTGTGGGGAAACCTCGAGCAGGAGGCGTCGGGCGTCTTGCGGACTGGTTTTGCGCACAGCACACGCGAGCGCCCAGGTAGCGCGTACTGCTGCGGTTGAACCTTCAGGAGCTTGCTTCGATTGGAGCGTATTTTGGTGCCATTTGCGGATTTTATCGATGGGCTCTGTTAAAGAAGCCCCGGGGTGTGGGAGGTTGGGAAGCGCCGAGAGGAGAGCCTCCACCGCAGAGACTTTTGGGTCGTCGAGGCAGGTGTCGATTGTCTGCCAAACGAGATGTTGTGCAATGTCGCTTCGGCCTGTTTCTGTGAGTGTTTTCGCTGTCCAAAGAATGGCATCGCCGTAGCGGGTACTTTCGGGAAGCTTTTGTGTAAAGCGAGAGAGGTGGGGGACAATCAAATCATAAGACTCGAAGCTTTTGAGGATTTTAGCGGTTTTGAACCAGGCTTCCTCAAAGCTAGCGGGATCCGATGCGGGTATTTCTTTAAGTGCGGATAGTGCGGGTTCCGTTTGTTGGTTGCCCAGATAAGCATCAGCGAGCATGAGGCGTATTTCGCCTGCTCTGGAGTGTTCAGGAAAACGATGGAGCAGGTCCGAGAGTTCAGCGATGGCTGTCTGATAGTCGTGCAAGGCGAAAGCGGCTCGTGCGTTCTGAAACAGCACGAGGTGGAAATTCTGTCCGCCTGGGTGTTGTTGGATATATTCGGTGGCGGCGGTGCGGCACTGAGCGTGTTTTTTTGCGAGAGCGTAGGAAACAGAGAGCCATGCTCTGGCATCTTCGAGAATTTCGTGGCGTGGTTTCTCTCGAGCGATTGCTGCGAAGTGAACGGTTGCCTTGTCCGAGTCGCCCGACAGCAGTTCTGTAAACCCGAGCATAAACCGGGATCGAATCGCCAGCTCATGCTTGGGAAACTCCTTGATGATAGTGGCGAAGGTGGTAATGGCATCCGCGAAATGGTTATCCTTCTGTTGTGCGCTTCCTGTTAAAAACTGAAGCATCGGGATGTAGACGGAGCTCGGATATTTCTGGCGGAATAAAGACGAAGCCATTTCCACGTTTTGCCAGCACTCGAGCGAGAACCAGTTCTGAACGAGCGTGACACAGGATTGTTCCAAGAGGCTATCTGGTGGGAGTGTTTGGAGCGCGTGAGTTAAAATAAGAGCGCTCTCCCGGTACCGTTGAAGGCTCTGGTACGCTCTGGCGAGTTCGACACAAACCAAGGTGTCAAAGTTGGGATACTGTTTGAGGGCGCTGAGTTCTTGGTAGAGTCGCTGCCCGGTTTCAGCGAAGGAGGTGTTTTTTGCGGCGCCGGGGTTTTTGGGACTCGAAACGGACATTTTCTCAAGCCATGCCAATTGAGCCTCTCCGAGTTCGGCGAGTTGCTGCGAGGGACGTATTTTTTTGAGGCAGTAGATGGACTCTCGAGTGTGGCCGTGACTGGCGAGAGCCGTGCCTAGTTTTAAGAGGGTGTTTTGAAAAGCAATGGCTTCGAGAGAGTTATCCAAGGTCGCTCCGTCCCTGAAAGAAATCTGGAAAGCCTGCTCGAGTAACTTGGCTTCGAGTAGGGCCCTGATTCGTAAAACCAGTGCTTGTGGCGCGTGCGTTGCATCCAACTTTGGATGGCATTGTGCGAGGTGTTCTGCGGCAGCGGTAGGGTTGCCTTCGAGGAGGTGGCAGTGTGCAATTCTAAGGAGGGCCTCTTGGACGCGGTCGCCAGAGCTGGACAATACGATAAATTGACTTATGTGGGTACGGGCTTGGAGGTAATGTTTGAGTTGCCACTCACAGATTCCACATTGAAACTGAAGCTCATTTTGAAGCCCGGGTGGGAAGGGCGTGCTGGACGATAATGCTTTTTGAAGGATTGGTAAGGCCTCCGCATAACGCTCCAGTTTCAACAGGCAGGCGGCGAGTGCGGGTTGGAATTTTGCAATGACGTGTTCCGTCTCTGGGCGTGTAAAATCGCGGATGAATCCTTTGTATGCGGTTACGGCTTCCTCCCAGTTCTCTTGAGCCATGGCGCGGGATGCTCGTACAAGGTACTCTTCGGCACTTGAGCTTGTGGCGGTAGGAGCGGGTTGTGCCTTTTTGGAAGAGGGGCGGGCGACGGAGTTTTTTGAAGTGGATGGAGCGCGCGCGCTGTCCTTTGCGTGCAAAGTGAAAGTCGGAGCTATCGTCGCCAGAAGAATGGGTAGAACAAAAAGAAGGTGGCGCATGGGGCCATTGTTGAAAGTGCCGGCTCAGGGCCGTTGGTGAGGAGCAACCCTTTCCGTAGTATTTTCCGCCGTGTTGCTGCGTTTTCTGCCGCAACGGTTGCTCTAACCTTATTTCGGTTTGGTTTGTAGAATTGGCTGTATCCGCGCTTAACGGACTTCCTGTTGGAGCGGACCCGCGTTAAGGTTCCAGCCCCTTTTATGGAAATTGACCGGCTGCAACCTGGACAGAGAATAGTAAGTGATTCGGAACCTGAACTGGGACTTGGAATTGTACTGAAGAGGGACGCGGCGAGGGTGGAAGTTTATTTTCCAGCCGCCAGCGAGCAGCGGCAGTATTCACTCAGAGGAGCGCCGCTTCGCAGGGTGGAGTTTAAGGAAGGAGACAGGTTGAAGCTGCACAGCGGGGAACCGTTTGTGGTTGAGAAGGTGGAGGCGCGTGCGGGGTTGCTGGTGTACTGGTCTGGAGGTAAAGAGATCCCCGAGGCGCATCTTTCGGATTCGATTAGTTTCAGCAGTCCCGAGGAGAGGCTGTTGGGAGGACAGGTGGACGATCTTTACGCCTTCGATCTTCGGGCGGAGACGTTGATGCGGCGCACGGAGGTGCTGCAAAGCCCGGTGCGCGGCTTTTTAGGAGGGCGCGTGGACTTGCTTCCGCATCAGATGTTTATTGCAAACGAGGTGGCTTCGAGGCAGATGCCGCGGGTTCTTCTTGCGGACGAGGTGGGGTTGGGGAAGACGATTGAAGCAGGTCTTGTTGTGCACCGGTTGCACCTCACGGGGCGTGCTGCTCGGGTGCTGATACTTCTTCCAGAACCGCTGATTCATCAGTGGTTTGTGGAGATGTGGAGGCGTTTCAACCTGCTTTTCAGCATCTTTGACGCCGACCGCTGCACCGCGATCGAGGCGAATCAACCGGGAACCAATCCTTTTCAGGACAGTCAGTTGGTCATCTGCAGTCTTGCCTTTTTGGCTGGAGATGAGGCGCGGCGGTTGCAGGCTCTGGACGCCGGATGGGATCTTTTGGTGGTGGACGAAGCGCACCATTTGCATTGGACTCCGCAGGGTCCGGGGCCGGAATATTCCTTGGTGGAAACGCTTGCGGGCCGGATTCCTTCGTTGCTTCTGCTGACGGCGACTCCGCAGCAGCTCGGTCCGGAGGGACACTTCGCGCGTCTCAGGCTCTTGGATCCCGCGCGTTATGCGGATCTCGAGGCATTTAGAGCGGAGGCGGGTCACTACGAGCAGGTGGCGTCTGCGGTGGATCGGTTACGTTCTGGAAAAGGACTGACCAAAAAGGAGGAGGTACTTTTTGGCGGGCGTTCAGAACGGATTTTGGCGTTGTGTAAAGGGCTTAAGAAGGACGATTTGAACGCGAGGGAGTCCTTGGTTGCCGCTTTATTGGATGCATTCGGAACGGGACGCGTGATGTTTAGAAATACGCGCGCCGCACTTTCGGGATTTCCCGAGCGAAAATCCGTTCTGAGTAAGCTGAAGACGGGCAAGACGAGCGAGTCGTTTGCGCTGAAAGTGAAGTGGCTTGCGGCGTTGCTTGGGGAATTGCGAGAAGAGAAGATTTTATTGATCTGCAAGAGTCGGGCGCTGGCGGAAAGACTTCAGGAAGCTTTGTTGCGTGAAATCAATGTGGCATGCGGGCTCTTTCATGAGGGATTCACGCTGGTGCAGCGCGATCGTAACGCCGCGTTTTTTGCAGAACCCGAGGGGGCGCGTTTGTTGATTTGTTCTGAGATAGGAAGTGAAGGTCGGAATTTCCAGTTTGCTCATCATTTGGTTCTTTTCGATCTGCCTGATAATCCAGAATTACTGGAGCAGCGTATCGGTCGGTTGGATCGGATCGGACAAAACTCGACGATTCACATTCATGTTCCTTACCTCATTGGCACCGAGGAAGAGGTACTGGCTCGCTGGTACGAAGAGGGACTGGGCGCATTCGAGCGCAACCCTCATGGCGGAGCGGAGATTGCGGTTGCGGTGCAGGAGGAGCTCGGCGAACTGTGCGAGACTTTTGACGCGGCGAAGTTGAAGGCACTTGTCAAAAGAACCGCGTCTTTGCGTTCGGACGTTTCTGCGAAACTTGAGCGCGGTTATGATCGGTTGCTGGAACTCAATTCTTGTCGTTCGAGTGGGGCAGCTCATGTGTTGGATCAGATTCGTTTCTGCGATGGAGATACCGAATTCCGGAGTTTTTTCCTGCGTTTATTGGATTTTTTCGGCATTGGCGCCGAGGACATGGGAGGGGGGCACGAGAGCTACTTGTTTCAGGCGGGGCCGCTCTTGAAGGAGGCATTTCCTGCGTTGCCGCCTGAAGGGTTGACGGCAACGTTCCAGCGCTCCTGGGCGTTGCATCGTGAAGATGTGAGTTTTATGAGCTCGGATCACCCGTTGGTGGGGGGAGCTTTTGATCTGATGCTGGGCAGTGAGACTGGAAATGCGGCGTTTGGGGCGTGGAAGGGGGCCGAAAAGGAGTCTTTGCTTTTGGAGGTTATTTTAGTCCTCGAATGTGTCGTGCCCGCAGCGCTACACGCCGACCGGTTTCTACCGGCGATGCCTTTGCGGTTTTTGGTGGATCACGACAAGAACGATCTTTCGGAAGAGCATCCCTCAGGATCTTTTGTTCTGGAGAAGGCGGATCTACAGAAATTGCTGGATAAGGCCGTGGTGCGTAAAAAGATGGTGCCAGGCATGCTGGAAAAAGCTCAGGAGCTGGGAAGAACGAGAATGCAGAGTGTCGTGGAAGCTGCAAGCGCCCGGATGGAGGGCCAATTGAACGCAGAAATTGAGCGCTTGGAGCGGTTGCGCGAGCTCAACGATCACGTGCGCTTGGAGGAGGTTGAACTTCTTCGACAGCAAAAAGCGGCACTCACAGCGGCCTTTGCCGGAGCGCGTTTACGGGTGGATGCCTTGCGGCTGATTCTGCGTACTCCCTAGCTTGTGTTTGTATCGGGAAAGCAAGGCTTCATCGCCCCACCAAACCGTCATGGTCTGGCGGGGGTGCGGTTCAATTCTTGAAACAAGGACGCAGGATCTTACTGCGGGTGTTTTTTGGAGCTATTTCGCTAGTTTTGGGAGGTATTTTTCCGGATATGCGTGGAATTTTTTCACACACGGTGCGCAGCAGAATTTGACCTCCTGTCCCTTGTATGTCTGTGAGATGGTGTCGCCCATGGAGTCTAGTTTATTGCCACTCACGAGGCAGACTTTGAAGGGGTAGGATTTGGAGCTGGCGGCGATGGATTCTGGCGCCGTATATCCTGTGGCGAGGAGGAAGAGTAGGACGGAGGTTTGGAGTCGTTTTTTGAGTTTCATGGGTGTTTGGTTTGGGGCGTTGGTGTGGGCGTTGGTGTGGGCGTTGGTGTGGGCGTTGGTGTGGGCGGTTAAAAAAGGTTTAGAAGTGAAAGGTGAGACCGGCGCCAAGTCCGTACTGTGTGTGGTAGGCGGCTGACAAAGAGAGCGTTTTAGTCAGGGTATAGGTTGCGGTGACGGCCTCTTCCCAGCGCTCGCGGGTGTCGTAGCGCCCGCGTAGGTTGAGGGCGATGCGTGGGGTGATTTGGAAGTCTTTGGAAAGGGCGAAGCGCGCGGCCCCTTTGCCATCGACTGTGCCGGTGGCGGTTACTAGGTAGGGCAGGCGATACCACCCCCCAAGGACTGGACGGTTGGCGCTCGGGAAAGCATTGCTTAAACGCATGCCACCCAATGCACCAAAGTTCGGGTTGATATAGCGTTCGTAGAGAATATCCGTCTCGTACTCGATCTTGTCGTTTGTGTGTTTGAAGCCGATTTCCCAAGGAACAAGGAGGGTGTTGCGCCCTGAGATAATTCTGGCATTTCCCTCTGAGAAATGGGACAGCGCGTTGAAGTCAGCAAACGCGTAAGGCATGGGCATGTTGTGTCCGCCAAGGTGGGGGGCTTTCACCGGTTTGGAGTCTTTTGCGGCAGCGGCGGCAGGCTCGATCGGCTTGTAATGCAGCACCCGAACCATGCCCTCCATCATGTGGTAGAGGATGTGGCAGTGAAACATCCAATCCCCCTGTTCATTGGCCTCAAACTCAATGGTCTGGTGCCCCATGGGAGCGACGTCCACGGTGTGTTTGAGGGGAGCAAAGTCGCCTTGACCATTGAGAACTCTAAAAAAGTGGCCGTGCAGATGGATGGGGTGATGCATCATCGTGTCGTTGATGAGTTCGAGTCGGAGCACTTCTCCTTTGCTCACGGGAATGAGACTTTCTTCGTCGACGGTTTTTCCGTTGAAGGACCAGATGTAGCGCTGCATATCGCCACTGAGGTGTAGTTCGATGGTGCGTCGTGGGAGACTGCGCTTGAGTGTGCTCGGTTGAAGGGCTCGTAATTGTCGGTACGGGGGTAGCGGTCGCGCTTCCTCTTTCGCGGGAGGGGCCATGAGGTGCATTTCTTTCATAGAAGACACCGTCATTCGGGTGTTGTTTTCTGGAAGCTCGTCGGTTTCGTCCATGGCGGCTTTCAGAACATCATCCAAGTTGTACAGATTGGGCCCTGGGATATTTGGCGCGGGATGCGCTTGGCCTGCCCCAAAAAATGCGGAGGTTGTGCCTGAACCGTCCTGAGCGGTGGCTCGGAACTCCCAGGACCCGCTGGCGGGGATCTTCAGAAGGATGTCGTAGGTTTCCGCGATGCCTATCAGGAGACGCTTGATCTTGGTGGGCGTCACGGGTGGGCCGTCTGCTGCCACGATGGTCAAGGGGCCAGTGCTGGATTCGAGGTAGAAGTAAGTGGCGGCAGAGCCATTAATGACGCGTAAACGCACCGTTTCTCCAGGGTGTCCTGTGCCTTTGATTTGTCGCTGGCCATTGATGAGGAACGCATCATAGGCAATGTCGGAGACGTCCATTGGGGGCATGCGGGTTTTCTCGCGCTTTATGTAGTCGGAGAGGTGTCCGGCGGTGATGGCGCCCGCGATAGACTGGGCGGTGTTTTTTTTGATGCCGTACCAATTCGTGCCGCGCTTCAGTGAGCGTAGAATTTCGTGGGGATTCTCATTGCTCCAGTCTGTGAGCATGAGGACCTGTTCGCGATCGGCTTTGTAGACTTCCCCGTTTCTGGGTTCGATGACCATGGAGCCCAACACGCCGCGTTGTTCCTGCAGTCCTGTGTGGGAATGGAACCAATACGTGCCTGCTTGGCGGAGTGGAAATTCGTACGTGAAGGTCGTGCCCGGGGCGATGGGCGGGGTGGTCAGATGAGGGACTCCGTCTTGATCGTTAGGAACGAGAAGTCCGTGCCAGTGCAGGGACGTTTCTTCGCGAGTGAGACGGTTGTGGACATGGATGCGTGCGGTGTCGCCTTCGCGGAAACGCAGAGTGGGGCCGGGCACCGTTCCATTAATGGACAAAGCACGCACGGGGGTGCCCGCTGGGGAGAGGATTTGTTCTGCGATATTCAAATCGACCTCGACGATCCTGCCAGTAGAGAAGGACGTTGAGGGGAGCGTGTTCTCGGGTGGAGAGGGGGCGCTGGGGCGCTGTTCAAGGATAGGAGGTGCGGTTGGCCCTGTTTTCTTCGAATGCGAGTCATGGGCTAGACTGGACATTTGAAGCAGTTGAAGAAAATGCAGGAGGGAGATAGAGAGGAGAAATCGGAGCGAGAAGGGCTTCATGTTGAAAAGGGATTTAGGGTGGCAGGCAGGGTTCGCACGGGGTGAAATGAAAGCGCCTGTGGGATTCCCACTTCTGGGTGGTGGAGATTTTTGGGTGAACTTTGGAAGTGGACGCGCGGTTCAATGGCGAGCCAATGATCGCGGACTTCTAGGGCTGGCGGAGTGCTCGCGGGGCTCTGCGAGGGTGAAAGCGCAAAATATCGCCCGAGGGGTATCGGAGGTTTGCGCCGCTGGCATCAACGGGGCACCTCGGTGGCATTGCTGGTGGCATTGCTGGTGGCATTGCCGGTGTGCGAGGAGTTTCGAGCGCTTGCCGAAAGGGCGCAGGCGCAGTGCTCCGGTGTGAGCCGACGGCTCAGATTTGTAGTGCGCAGTGTAGAACGGTCAATTCCACAGACTGAACAGCGGCGGTCCCATGCGTCCGATACAAAAAGGGGGAACAGGAGTAACGGCCCGCATAAATGGCGGCGAGAATGCGTTGAAAACCTTCTTGGACGGCCAGTACCCAGATCGTTTGCGGGGCAAGCCCTTTATCCGAGGTGGAGGCGGGGGGAAGATCGTTCGGGACATTCTGCGGGAGCGGGGGGGCGTCTTGAATGTTGCAAGGACATGCAACGCAACATCCGGCCTCTGATTTTTCTGCGCTCTTAATGATGGAGACTGCTTCGTCACTTCTCTGGGTGCAGCAGGATTCCTTTTTGACGCAACTGGAAGAACTAAGGGAACCAAGGAAATCAAGGGGGGCGTTAAAACACTTGGAATCGGCAAGGAAACCCGAGCCTGCGGGTGTGATTAATGCATTATGCTTTAGGGTGGTGGTGTCATCCCCTGTCCCTCTCCCCTGAAATCTGGCAAGGGCGGTTTGAAGGCCGGTTCCCTCTGCGACCCAGATGTTCGCTGGAGAGGCTGCGCGAAGCAGAACGAGCAAGAAGATTGGGAGAAGAAAGCGAAGGTGCATAACTCCAGAGGACACGTGGAAACCCTACCATAGGGGGCCTGACTTGGCAAATCAGAGTCCATTTACAGGAGGAGAGAAAAAGATCAGAGGCGCGCTGAAATCTACACGACCGCTCTGGGCTCTGTTCACGATGTCATTGTTGGAAACCCGCTCATCTAATGGGTTTGTTTCCGCGGTAGTGTCGACAGGGGTGGCGACACTACCGCATTTTTTTTGTACCGGACAGGGAAGCTTTAGGGCTGTTGAGAACGGGTTTTGAAGGGGTTCAGTTGGAGGCCAAGGTGTCCGTTTACGTTATTCTTCGCTATGTGTGGGTTGTTGCTTCAGCTTGTGATTGATCTGGTTGTGCGGTTTGGTGCAGGCGATCATGAAAAAATCCGGAAATCGCCCGTTTGAAGACAACCGCGGGCTGGTTGGAGCGCGATTTTATGGGTGGAAGCTGCTACATCACATGGGTGTGTTTCCGCGGTAGCGTCGACAGGGGTGGCGACGCTACCGCATTTTTTTTGAGATTTTTTTGAGATGAGGGGTCGCCGGGGCTTCAATGGGGGGACTTGAGGGAGGCGAGCATCGAGGGGCGTCTCCTCGCTCTCTCCATGATCACGCCACGGTTCCTAGCTGTGGGATTTTTTAGAGTTGCATCCTCGGGCTCGGGCGAGCAGTTGGAAGGGGCGTTAATCGCATATCAACGTTATGAAACCAGCCACCCACAAGAGCATGGAAGCTCTTATAGAAGCATTGCCCTACATTCAAAAGTATCGCGGACAAACGTTTGTCATTAAGTATGGGGGGAGTGCGATGGAGGATGAGTCGGTGGTGGCAGGGATGTTGCAGGACGTTGTGTTTTTGGAGGCGGTTGGCATCAATCCGGTGTTGATCCATGGAGGAGGGAAGGCAATCACGCAGAGGATGACGGCGGCAGGTTTGCCTGCGCGTTTTGTGCAGGGGCTGCGTGTGACGAGTGCCGAGGCTGTCGAAATTGTGGAAGACGTTCTGGATACGGTGATTAATCCATCGATAGTAAAGCATATCAACGCCTCCTCGGGCAGGGCGGTGGGGATTCCGGGAAAGCGCGTGCTTTTGGGAAAAAAACTCGCGCCCGTGCAGGAAGGGGAGGAGTTGGTTGATTTAGGATTTGTGGGGGAAGTGGTGGATGTGCGGTTGGATGAAATTGAGCGGGCGATTGCGGCGGAGGCGGTGCCGGTGATTTCGCCTTTGGCGCAGGATGCGTCTGGGGCGTCTCTCAATATTAATGCCGATATTGCCGCGGGAACTGTTGCAGGGGGATTAAGGGCGGCGAAGATGATCTATCTTTCGGATGTGCCTGGAATCATGCGGGATCACAGGGATGCGTCGACGTTGATTCCTTCGGTCAACCGCGCGCAGATTCAGCAACTGGTATCAGAGGGGATTATTGCCGGGGGGATGCTGCCCAAGGTGCAGTCTGCGCTAAATGCTTTGCAGAAGGGGGTGCGGAAGGTCCATTTTATTGACGGACGATTCCCGCACGCGTTGCTGCAGGAGATTTTCACGGACGCAGGGATCGGGACCGAGGTTGTCCGCTAAGGCGCAGCGTCGATTCCGGTTGCAGTGATTGGCCTGCCCGGTTTGGGGCGTTAGGAGATCAGGCGGAGGATTTCTCCTCGCTCGGCCTTGGCGGCGATCACGGAGCCGCACTGATCCTTGGCAACATCCGGATCTTTGAGGCCGTGGCCTGTGACGGTGCAGACGATTCGCGCGCCCTCGGGGAAGCGGGAAGCGTCGTACGCGCGGCCTGCAGCGGGGTCCAAGGACTTGAAAAGACCGGCAATGCTCGCAGCGCTGGCTGGTTCCACAAAAATTCCCTCGTTTGAGGACAGCCAGAACTGGGCGGCCAAGATTTCCTCGTCTGTCACAATATCAATGGCTCCGCCGCTTGTTTGGAGGGCACGGGTGGCTTTGTCCCAGCTCGCCGGGTTCCCAATGCGGATGGCGGTAGCAACGGTTTCGGGTTTCTCGATCACCCGGTTGTGGTAAATGGGAGCGGATCCGGCGGCTTGAAAGCCCAGCATCACGGGGTTACGGGTGGATTTTTTGAGGGAGTGAAACTCTTCGTAACCCATCCAATAGGCGCTGATGTTTCCGGCGTTGCCGACGGGAAGAATGTGGACGTCGGGAGCGTCGCCAAGTTCCTCAATGATTTCAAAACTGGCCGTTTTTTGTCCCTGCAACCGGTCTGGGTTGATGGAATTGACAACGGCGATGGGTTCGGTTTCGCCTATTTCGCGGACCAGGCGGAGGGCGTCGTCGAAATTGCCGTCGATGGCGACGACCTTAGCGCCGTACATGAAGGCCTGGGCGAGTTTTCCAAAGCTGATTTTTCCGGCGGGCAGGAGAACGATGCAGGTGATGCTTGCCCGTGCCGCGTAAGCCGCGGCAGCCGCGCTTGTGTTACCCGTGGACGCGCAAATGACGGCTTTGGAGCCGTTTTCAATGGCCTTGGAGAGGGCCAGCGTCATGCCTCGGTCTTTGAAGGAGCCCGTGGGGTTGAGGCCTTCGTATTTGATGAAAACCTCGCACCCCCGGCCGACACGCGCACTGAGTTTTGGGGCGTGAATGAGGGGGGTCGAACCCTCGTTGAGTGAAATAACCGGGGTGTTTTCGGAGACTGGAAGGTAGCTGCGATAACGGGCGATGACGCCCCTGTCGTGGAGGGTCCTGAAGCTCATGAGAAATGCTCTACCCGAATCATTTGGGGGGCTTTGCCTACGCAATCCAAGGCGCCGATGCGCTCGAGGGCCGCCCCGATCTGGGCGTGGGTGGCGGTGTGTATCATCATGACCAGAGGAACCATGGCTCCTTCATCTTCAGACTCGGGTTGGAAGATGGAGGATATCCCTATGTTAAGGTCGGCAAGGATCCCTGCAATGTGAGCGATGACTCCGGGGCGATCCTGAACGCAGAGGCGCAGGTAGTATTCACAGAGGATTTCGCCGAGGGGCTTGCAGGATCCGTACAGGCCGTGGGGCATGAATCCCAGGTTGCGGCGTGGGTTGACGATGGCTTCGGCGGCTTCGGCGATGTCGCAGAGGACTGCGCTGGAGGTTGGGTCCTGCCCTGCGCCCCGGCCGTAGAAGAGGGTTTCCCCCACCACGTTGCCATGGACGGCGATGGCGTTGAACACCCCGTTTACAGAGGCAAGCACGTGTTTTTCCGGCACGAGCGTGGGATGCACGCGGACTTCGATTTCGGAGCCGAATTCTGCGCTTTTGGCTTTGATGATCCCCAGGAGTTTGATGCCATAACCGAGTTGGCGGGCAAAGCGGAAGTCCGCCGAGGTGAGGGATTCGATGCCTTCGACGAAGATTTTGTCCGTTGGCACCCAGAAGCCGTAGGCTAGGGAGGCGAGGATGACCGCTTTGTGCGCGGCATCCCATCCGTTGACATCGAAAGAAGGGTCGGGTTCGGCGTACCCTTTGGCTTGAGCCTCGGCGAGGGCTTCAGGGAAGCCAAGGCCCGCCTCTTGCATACGGGTGAGGATATAATTGGAGGTGCCGTTGATGATGCCATGGATGGAAACGATGTGGTTTCCAATGAGTGCTTCCCGGAGCGCCTTGATGATGGGGATGCCTCCGCCTACCGCTGCTTCGTAAAAAACGGGGACTCCGAACTTGGTAGCGGCCTCAAAGATTTCGCGCCCGTGTTCGGCGAGGAGGGCTTTATTGGCGGTAACCACGACTTTTTTATGGGCAATGGATTCGAGGATCAGGGCAAGGCTTTCTTCCTTGCGGCCCATGACCTCGACGATGATTTGCACGGTGGGATCTTCGACAAGGTCCCGCCAGTTGCTGGTCAAAATTTGGGAGGGATACCCCTCGTTTGAGCGGCGGTCCACGTCACGGACGGCGATGCGCGAGACCTCGAGGTCCAAGCCGAGTCGCTCCCTTAAAAGATTACGGTTCGCCAGCAGATGTTTGTAAACACCTGCTCCAACGTTGCCGAGGCCTGCGAGGCCGATGCCGATGCGCTGCTGCATGAAAGAATAGAAAACCGATAAACTTAAACTTTGTGACCCGTGTGGCAAGGCGATTCCAAACCTTGGGGTGGGATCGCAGGTGGGGGGCGGCGACGAATTGTTTTGGAAAGCTAATTGACTCCTAATGAGATCGCTCCTGAAATGCTTATGATTAAAGCTACTGTTTCCCTCTTAAAACTATGAATCATCAGTCTCCCTCGTCCGCAGCGGCGCAGACGCGCCGGTCCTTTTTAAAATCCATGGCCGGCACGGCCGCCACGCTGAGTTTACCGGCGCGTGTGTACGCGGGGGCCCGTGGCGCCAACGAGGCGGTTCGGATCGGTGGAATCGGCTTTAACGGAAGGGGGATGGCGGATCTGAGCGGGTTGCTGGCGGCTCCCAACGTGCGGGTGACGGCGCTGTGCGACGTGGACTCCGCGGTTCTGGCGAAAGGGCGCGCTGCGATGGAGTCGGTCGGCCAGACGGTGGAAGTTTACACGGACCTGCGAAAACTCATTGAGAGCAAGGAAGTGGATGCCGTCATGGTGGCCACTCCCAACCACTGGCATACCCTTGCTGCGATCTGGGCGATGGAAGCCGGGAAGGACGTGTATCTTGAGAAACCTGTGTCTCACACCCTTTGGGAAGGCAAGCAACTCGAAGCGGCCGTTAAAAAATACGGGTCGATTGTACAGTCAGGAACGCAGAGCCGTTCCTCGGTTGGGTTGCAGGAGGCTCAGGCGTGGGCTCAAGCCGGCAACCTTGGACGTTTGGTGCGCGCCCATGGGACGTGTTATAAGAGGCGCCAGAGTATCGGCAAGGTCACCGGACGCCAGCCGATTCCGGGGACGGTGGACTATGAGCTTTGGTGCGGGCCTGCGGCGAAGGGGGATCTCATGCGCACGAAGTTGCATTATGATTGGCACTGGGTTTGGGAGACGGGCAATGGTGACTTGGGGAATCAAGGGGTGCACCAAGTTGATATTGCCCGTTGGTTTATGGGCGAGGCAGGATTTCCCGAGTCGACGATGAGTTTTGGGGGGCGTTTTGGTTATGAGGACGACGGCACGACTCCCAATACGCAGCTGGTCGTGCTGCCCTATAAGAATGCGCCGATGTATTTTGAGGTGAGGGGGCTGCCCTCTGCTGCGGGTTCCAAGGAGATGGATGCTTACAAAGGCTCGCGCATTGGGGTGGTCCTTCAGTATGAGAAAGGGCATCTGCTGATTCCCAGTTATTCCGCGGTGATTGCCTATAATGAGAAGGGGGAAATCATCAAGCGCTGGGGTAAATACGCGCTCGCGGGCGAGGCTCCTGTTGTCGAAGAGAAAGGGGAGAACAACGCAGTGAAAGCTCCGACGCACCACGAAAATTTCATAGCCGCGGTGCGCTCGCGCAATGCGGCATCGCTTGCGTGTAATGCGCGAGAGGGGGCCGTGTCTTCTGCTCTGTGTCATTTGGCGGGGATCTCGCATCGTTTGGGGAGTCCGATGAGTGCTGGCGCGGCGCTGGAGCGTCTCAAGGGGGATGCTTACGCTTCTGAAACGGTGGGCAGGATGCTCGATCATCTGAAGCTGAACGAGGCTTTGCCTGAGAACGTTGTTTTTGGGGCCCAGCTCCAGGTGGACACCAAGGCTGAAAAGATCGTGGGAAATCCGGCGGCGACGGAGTTGGAGCACCGGCAGGATCGGCTTGGGTTCAAGGTGCCGAAACTGGCGTGATTCGATGCAATTCCGCTGACTGGCCTGCATGGAACGACCGCCAAGGAGGGGCGAATTCTGGAAGAGCTTCGGCTCTTCCCGCCCCTTTTTGTGCGGCCGGACCTCCTGCGGGTGAGAGGCCAGGGATCTCGATGGGGCTTGAAGCGGGACCAAAAAGAGCGGTTTCGCGCGCTGCACCTTTTAAGATGTCGTTAGCAAATGGTAATTTGACCAGATAACGTCCCTAACGTATGTTTTGGTGATGGAACCGGCAGTGCGCGAGCGGATATACGAGTTTATTCAAGCCAGCGGGCTTCGCCGGACGATGCAGCGGGACGCCATTATTGAGGCTGCCTTTAGCCACACCGATCACTACACGGCGGAGGAACTTTTGACGCGGGCGCGTGTGCTCGAACCCTCGGTTTCACGGGCCACGGTTTACCGGACTTTGCCGCTGCTGGTGGAGAGCGGCTTGCTCAAGGAGCTCGACCTTGGGAAGGATCAGATGTTCTACGATCCCAATTACATCGACCACCCGAGGCACAGTCACTTGATTTGCGTGGACTGCAATCGGATTGTGGAGTTTGAGGATAGGAACATCGATACTTTGGAGAATTGTATTACCAAGCGGCTCGGGTTTTCGGCGGCCAAAAAGTTGACTCGAATTGACGCTTCCTGTGACGAACTCAGGCGCAATGGCAGGTGTGTGCATAAACAGGAGTGAAGGTTGGTTGGATTTGCAGTTGGAATTCCGCGGCGCTTGAGGTGGAATCGGCTTCTGTGAGCCTCCCTTGAGGGACTCCTCCAAAAAAGGGGGGCTTCAAATCGAGTACTGACTATGCAGCCTATTTCTAAAAACACTCTCTCAGAGGCGCTTCATTGGCGCTACGCGACCAAAAAATTTGATGCCACGCGCAAGATCCCGGCGGACCAGTGGGAGGCGATTGAGGAGGCGATGCTTCTGGCGCCTTCGTCTTTTGGATTGCAGCCCTGGCGCTTCATCGTGGTTGCGAACCGGGAATTGTTGGCGAAGTTCCCGGCAATATCCTGGGGCCAGACTCAGCCTGTGGAGTGCTCTCACTATGTTGTTTTTGCGTATCGCGAGGGGCTCTCCGTTGCAGACGTGGACAGGTTTGTGGACCGGATCGCGGAAGTTCGTGGAGTTTCGAAGGAGTCGTTGGAAGGGTACCGGGGGTTCATGCTCGGTAGTCACAAGGCGGCATCGGAGAACGGCACGCTCAATGATTGGTGCGCCCGGCAGGTGTATCTGGCAATTGGACAGGCGATGACTGCGGCGGCTCTTTTGGGCATCGATACTTGTCCGATGGAAGGCATTGAGGCGTCAAAGTACGATGCGCTTCTTGGGTTGGAGGCGGAGGGATACGCGTCGGTCTGTACCGTGGCTTTTGGGTACCGCTCGGTGGAGGACAAACATTCAGGACAGGCCAAGGTCCGCTACGCCCATTCCGAAGTCATCAAACACGTTTAATTCTTTTTTATGAAGCACGCTCCCGATCTTACAAAGCGCCCCCCGCGGAGTGTCCGCGTCCGGCTTGGAGGATACGTGATTTTGCCTCGAATGCTCGACAAGGGCCGGGCAGAAATTGCAGGCACAGGCGGTGAGTACCACTACAATTGTCCTTTGGACCAACATTTTCTCAAGTTTACGGGAATCGATCCCCTCGCTCTTCGGGAACAATTAGCTGCGGGAATGGGGGATGGTGAGATTCTGCAGTGGATAGGTGCCCATGCAATGCATCCGCGTACGGATCTGGAAATTGCCCAGTGGTCAGCCTACCACGATGGACGGGGCCCTTCTGCGGTGGAGCAGCGCGAATGGTTTCAGGCGCTGCATCGAGAGATTGGGAGCCTTCGGGAGGATATCGCGTCGTGGTCGGATCTTTTAGATCTTGATGATTACGTGAGCTTTGGTGGGAAGGCTTAGTTTTTCCCAAAGAGGCGTGTTTGGCTAATGCTCGGGGGTGTCCCTTGCACCCTTGCTGGCTCGGATGAAGCCCTGCCAGCGTGCGCTTAAATGTCCGTGTCGTTTGCCTTTCAAGCAATGGGGTCGATTTGACGCAATTGGGATTCGCGCTTCCCCTGCAACCCAGTTCTGGCGTGGGGAGGTGTTTGGCTCCATATTTTTGAGTGGTGCGAGGGCGTTGCGGTTGGAAAGAGTTTCGCTGGTGAGGAAAGCCCAGAATCTGAGATCGACTTTCTTTCCAGATCCTTTAACACTCGTCGCCGTCTGTTTTATCTTATGCATCCTTTTCTCGTTTGGTTTCTTCCCTCCATGGTGATTTGGTGGCTGGCATCGTCTTTCATGGAGTGGGCGCTGCATCGTTATATTATGCACAAGCCTTTGGGGGCGTTTGATTATCCATTCAAGGCACACGCCGTCGTGCACCATCAGATTTTCAAAGCCGACCACACCTATCATTTGATTAACGATGCGGACAAGCGCACCATCCCCATGGCATGGTGGAATGGACCGGTTCTGATCGTTCTGGCTTCGATTCCTGTGATACCTGTGGCGTTTCTCCTCAATAATTGGTGGGTTTACTTTGGGGCGGCGACGGGCACCGCGCTGTACTACTCCGTTTACGAGTATATTCACTGGTGCATGCATCTGCCGAAGGAGCGCCGCATGGAGCGTTCCTGGCTGTTCCGGCGCTTAAACGGGCACCATCTGCTGCATCACCGGTATATGCACAAGAATTTCAATGTGGTCTTTCCTTTCGCGGATTTGCTGCTCGGGACGCTTGTGGTGCGCGCGAAAACGCGGTTTGCCCAGCCCCTTGGTTCTGCTGTGCCCGATGTGCAGCCGCTTCAGGAGGAGTCGGGGGAATCGGTGCCTTCGAGGGCTTAGTCGGCGTTGGTGAGAACAGCGGTGACAGGGCTTCAGGTGAGTGGGGTCCCGCAGTGGAAAGCGAAATGCGCCGGCAGGAACCTTGTTTTTTTCTGAGTACGGAGCGGCATCGCCGGCTCATTTTCGGATTTTCGCACCGATTGCAGGAATAGGACTTAATTTTTGTTTTTTTAAACCGACTAGTGGGTGGAATTTTACCGAAATCTCGTGAACATGAATCCTGATCAAGCCGTTTCCTGGTTTAGAAAAGCCTCGGAACTTGGAAATGCTGATGGCACTTGCAGCCTCGGACTCTGTTATTATCAGGGGATGGGCGTGGAGCAGGATTTGCTGACGGCGGTGCGTTATTTTAAGAAGGCGGCTGAGGCCGGGAGTGTGCGCGGGATGTTCAACTTTGGTTTTTGTTTGCTTCAAGGGAGCGGGATTCGCAGGGACAATGAGCAGGCAGCTTCGTGGATCATGAAGGCGGCAGAACTGGGACATACCAATGCCAAATACCATCTGGGGCGCTGCTTTTACACTGGCGTTGGGGTTTTGAAGGATTACGAAGAAGCGGTTTTTTGGTTCCGTGAGGCTGCGGAGCAGCAGGATTTGCCCTCGATGGTGAGTCTGGGGGTTTGCCTGTATCAGGGGCATGGAGAGAAGCGAAATCCGGAGCGCGCCGTTGAATTGTTCCAGAAGGCTTTGGAGCTTGGGAGTGCGGATGCCGCGACCAGTTTGGGGGTGTGCCAGTTTTGGGGAAAAGGCGTGGAGGAAAGCAAGGCGGAGGCGGTGGAAAGTTTCCGAAAGGCGGCCGAATTGGGAAGTGAAGCTGCGATGGTGAATCTGGGGCATTGTTACTA
>CANJPY010000034.1 GCA_947476255.1 Chthoniobacteraceae bacterium
AACGCCTGCATGAGCAATACGGCCTGACTCGTTTTCCCACGAACGCCACACGGCGATACAAATGAAGCAAACCGGAGAACAGCCTCCGAGAGCCGGATGCGGGAAATCCGCCCGTCCGGTTCGATGAGGGGGAGGTGAGGACAAGGAGTGGTTGTGGCCGCAAACCATCCTCGTCTCCCTACTCTATTAATTCAAAAATACGAGGCTGCAGCGGGAGAACCGAGGGTGTTATGTTATACGGCTGCTTCCGCAAGTGCAAGAGGACGAGCGTTTTTAGCTGGTTCGCGTTCGGGTTGGTGGGTGAGCAGATGAATGGTTCCGGTACTGTCCTCCGCGAGCGCGGTGAGGCTTTCCACCCAGTCGCCTGAGTTGTAGTATTCCAGATCGCCTATCTTGCGAATCGCTGCAGTGTGGATATGCCCGCACACAACGCCTTGGATATTTTCCTCCATGCGGGCAAGCCTGGTCACCGCATCTTCAAAAGCACCGACGTAGTTGACCGCCGTTTTCACCGAACGCTTTGCGGCGGCGCTGAGGGACCAAAACTGAAGACCCATTTTTTTTCGGATCCAGTTGATGGGGGTGTTGAGTCTCAGGAGGGCGCTGTAGCCAAGGTCACCGAGGCAGGCGAGCCACTTGATGTTTTGCACGACCGTATCCAGTTCATGCCCATGGAAAATCAAGAGGCGCCGTCCGTCTGCGGTCGTGTGAATCATCCGGGGCAGGACGCGCACTGCGCCGTAATCGCCGTGAAAGCCCGAGATAAACTCGTCGTGGTTGCCGGGGATGTAAATCACCTGTGTGCCCTTGCGGCCTGCGCGCAACAGCTTTTGAATCACGTCGTTGTGGGTCTGGGGCCAGTAGATGCCGCGCTTCAGGGACCAGACGTCGATCAAGTCTCCCACAATATAGAGAGTTTCAAACTCGTGGGTTCTTAGGAAATGCAGGAGTGCTTCTGCCTGGCTTCCCCGAGTGCCCAAGTGCACATCGGAGATCCATCCGGTACGATAGTGGCGTGTCACCACTCCTTTCTGAGCGCACCGGCGAGCGGGGGCAAAACCAAATCCACGCCTTCGTGGTGATTTCACCCGTTTGTCACAGAGAAAAAGCTGGGTTGACCAAAGGCACGCCCGTGAAGTGTGCTGGCATCTTCAGACGGGAATTCGAAGCTTTACCGTAAGGCGCTGCAACACTTACAGAACGATGGCGGGGAAGATATCCAGCAGCGCCAAATCGCGTCGGAGGCACGTCAACGGAGGCCGTGAAAGCCGCGGTTAAGAGTGGTTGAAAAAGGGTCCGCGTAGATCCACTGAGTTTTGAAAAGGTTTTTGCGAAGGCTCTCTCAAGGGAGATCTCTGACCAGTTATCAAAAGCAATTCTCCGATATTGTCACGGGAGAGATTCCCGAGCGAAGCGAATGGCCACTTCCAGCAAGCGGTCTCGCGTTTCGAGACCCAGTTTGCTGCGAATGTTTCCCCGGTGGGCTTCGACTGTTTTCAAGCTTAAGGAAAGACGTTTCGAGATGGCTTCCGAACTGAGGCCTGTACCGATGAGGGAAAGAACTTCTAGTTCCCTGTTGGTGAGGGATTGAAAACTCGGCCTGAGATTGTCTGGCAATCGATTGAGGGCGGGAGTGGTCATCTCCCCTAAAAAACGCTCACTGAGATAGATTCGTCCCTGAAGAACTTGATCAAGCGCCTCCAGAATCTTTTGAGCGGCATCGCTTTTCATGATGTAGCCGTGCGCGCCCGCGCGGAGAGAGCGTTCGGCATAAATCATTTCGTCGTGCATCGAGAGAACAAGGACTCTCAGTTGAGGGACGAGGGCGGTTGTTTCGCGTATGAGATCCAAGCCCATGCGGTTTCCGAGTGAGATGTCTAAAATCATCGCATCCGGACGTGTGGTGGAAACAAGCTGGAAGGCCTCGCCCCACGTTGAGGCTTCGCCACAGACGCGGAACCTCTCCTCCTCGGCAATCAGGCGTGAGACTCCCTGGCGAACAATGGGGTGGTCGTCCACGATCAGAATGTTGGATACAAGACGAGTCATGAGAGAGGAAGCCAACGGTGTTATTTGGAACTGAGCAAGGATGGATGGGAGAGGTGCACATGAATGCACGTCCCCTGACTGGCTTTGGACTCAATGGATAAGCGGCCTCCGATCGAAGCGGTCCTGTATTTCATAATTTCCAGGCCCAGGCCCTTTCCCGATTTCTCCCGAGGCAGTCCGATCCCGTCGTCCTTGATCGTGAGATCTATGCCCTGTTGGGTGGTCTCGAGCGTGATGGAAATGGCCTTGGCTCGAGAGTGTTTGAGAGCGTTGCGCACGCTTTCTTGGGTGATTCTGTAAAGATTTGAAGCGATAGAGGATTCTTCGATTTGAACGGAACCGACGATGGAAAGATTGCAGGTTGCGACGTTGTTGGAGTTCACCCCGTTTACAAGTTCTCTCAATCCGACAACAAGGCCTCCGGGTTCGTCGGGTACTGGGTGGAGGCCGCGGGTGACGATCCGTGTTTCTTCGATCGAATTGTTGAGCAGTCGACTGATTTGCTCCAGTTGGTGTTCGCTTCCTGCTCTTATCTTTCGATAGAGGCTGCTTACCATGAGGGAGATGCCAGTGAGTTGCTGGCAGAGTCCGTCGTGCAGGTCCTGTCCGATCCGGCGCTGCTCGCGTTCGCTGATTTCGAGGAGCGAGCGCTCGAGGTGTTCCCGGTTTAAAATTGCGCGACTGAGTGCAATGGTGCTAGAGAGGTGAAAAAGCACTGCGAGAACGCTGCCTATCCCAATGATCCAAGTGGTGCGCGCGGAGACTTCCTGCAGGCGTTGAGCGGCTGCGGTCAGGTGTTGATTTTCAACCGCCTCGTTTTGTGCGGTGACTAGCCGAATTTCATCCATCAATTTTTTGCCAATCCCCGCAACACCAACGACAGCATCGATTCCCTCTAGTTGGCGCGCCTCGATGGTAATCCGCAGCCGTTCGAGGCGCATTTCAATCAGTGCTATGAGTCGATTGATAATTTCGGGCGTCACCGTCTGCTTTTCAACTTCGCGCAGTCGAAGAATTCCTTTTTTAACATCGCTCACAGCTTCGGTGTAGAGTGTCAGATATTCTTCTTTTCCCATGATTACATACCCGCGCGCTTCGCTCTCCGCGCTGACAATGTCTGTAAGGAGGCTTTCCCGCACGTTTGCAAGATGATGTGAGCGGGACACTAATTCGGCCGTCGACCGAAACTCGAGGATGCTCAGGTAGGAGAACCAGCCGATGACGACCAGCAAGACGACGATGATGGAAAAACCTGAAACGACGCGATGGTTCATATTTAAGCGTGAAGGTCACTTAAAGCCGACACAATGTAATGTATCTCATGTTCTGAAAGATAGGGATGCATAGGAAGACTGAGGACTTCGGCGGCGGTGCGTTCGGCCACAGGAAAGGGCCTGCCGCCCGTGTACGCCTTGAATGCCGATTGCTGTGAGAGTGCTCTTGGATAATGAATGCCGTATTCTACTCCGTGGTCGTCCAATACACGCCTTAATTGCTCGCGAGCAGCGACCCGTACGACGAATTGATGGAAGACGTGATGGCAGTGTGTTTGGAGAGAGGGGAGAAGCATTGGAACTGCAATCTTGGCACTGGAAAAAGCCTCTAGATAGGCGCGGGCAAGGGCGCGCCTTTGGTCGTTCCTATGATCAAGGTCTTTCAGAGCACATCGCAGTATCGCTGCTTGAATTTCGTCCAGTCGGCTGTTGCGGCCCACTTGCGTGGAATTATCCCGTTCCCGCCAACCATACTGGCGCAGTCGTCGCAACCTCTCGAGAACAGGGGCAGCCATAGAACAGCAGAAGCCTCCGTCTCCGATTCCTCCCAGGTTTTTAGTGGGATAAAAGCTGAATGCGCCGACGTCCCCCATGGTGCCCGCCATGCGCCATTTCTGGGTTTCTTTCTCCCAGTACCGCACACCATGGGCGTGTGCGCAGTCTTCTACAACCCAGAGGTTGTGAGCTTTGGCGACGCCAAGAATGGGCGTCATGTCATCCACCCCTCCAAACAGGTGGACTACCACAACGGCGCGAGTGCGCGCAGTGAGCAAAGCGCGCGCTTGTGCGAGATCCAGTCCAAAATCAGGCGTGATGTCCACCAATACTGGCGTGGCGCCTGTTGCGATGATCGCGCTGGCCGTTGCGCTTGGAGCGAAGGCCGGTACCAACACTTCGTCGCCTGTCTGAATTCCGCCGGCCATTAAGCCGAGTGTGATAGCGTCCGTTCCCGAGCCGACTCCGACTCCTGAAGAAAGTCCCAAGAAAGCGCTGAATTCCCTCTCAAAAGCTTCGACTTCGCTGCCAAGCACAAATTTACCAGCGTTCAAAACTCTCCCGATTGCATTTGTAGCAGCTTCTTGATGCCGCGCCTCGTGAACCCACAAGCGTGTTAAGGGAATTTTAGTTTTCATTCGATGCGTCTTTGGGGAGTACCTTGGCGCAGTTCGCTGAGCGCGTCCCAAGTCATGCGGAGACCTTCCTCGAGGCGGATCTGAGGCGTCCATCCGAGGCGGGTGCGGATTTTCGCGGTGTCTGCCCTGTAGCTTCCAATCGCAATACGCTGCAAGCCAGTGGGATATTTCTCCATGCGAACCTTGCTGCCGGTCTTTGACGTTTCAATAAGGAGTCTGGCGATTTCAAAAAGGGAGCGAGCCTCGCCGCCGCCAAGATTAAAGACCTCTCCAGTTGCAGTATTCGGGTACGAGGCAACACGCACGAACGCATCCACCGCGTCCTCTGCGTAGTTGAGATCTCGCAACTGGCTCCCGTCGCCGTACACGACAAGGTCTTGAGCGGATAGGAGGCGGCGGATCCATTCTCCTAAAAAAGAGTGCCCCGGCGGAGCCAAGCGCATGGTGGGACCATAGGTATTGGTCAGGCGCAGGACCGTTGTGCGGAGATTGTGCTGTTTGTAGTACAGAAGATGATGGAGCTCGGAGGTCATTTTGTGGACGCCATTCGGGTCGAGAGGAGCCAATGGATGGTCTTCCTTCACGGGCAGTGTAATGCAACGTCCGTATACTTGCCGGGTTCCTGCGTAGATCACATGGGCCGAGGGCGCCCATTTTCTGCAGGCTTCCAAAACCGTAAGGGGAGCGAGTGTATTAGCTGCAATGTCGCCCATGGGATCGAGTACAGAGTCCCAGTGTCCGCAGCGCCCGCTGAGACTAAATACGACTTCGCATCCGGAGACGATCCGTGCCATAAAGTCCGCATGAGAGCAGTCCCCTTGGTGCCATTCCAGAGAGTGGGCGCGGAGTTTTTTGGGAGGGATAGGGGCTCGATCCACGGCAACGACAATCGCCTCGAGGGCTTGCAGCTTTGCTGCCAGTGCGCTTCCTAGAAAGCCCGTCGCGCCTGTGACGAGCACGCGCTTGTTTTTAAAGAAGGCTTTTTCCGTGTCTGCGGAAAAAGCTTCAGGGCCGGGGAGAGTAACGACCGAGGAGGCTTCATTCATAGACACTCTACGGTCCGAGTCTGAGCCTGAATTGGTTTTTCATCCCTTCAACCGTGGCGATCGCTTTTTCGAGTTCGGGAGATTTTGGGTGGTGGACGACGCCTTCCTGAAGCACCTCGAGTGCTGAAGTTGTATTCATGGTTTGGAGCAGGGCATCGCAAAGGCGAAGACGGATATCGAGCCGGCTTGGGATGAGTTGCAGGGCCTCACGATAGGCGTCGATGGCCTCTTGTGAGAGTCTGAGTTGCCTGCAGGAGTCGCCCAGGTTCATTAACAACATAGGGTCGTAGCCAGAGGGTCTGCATTGTAATCCCATGCGCGCGAAATCATAGGCGCGCTGGGGTTGGTTGCGGTGAAGATTGACGCAGGCCAGATTGGCAAACGCCGGAACAGAGGGAGCGACTTGGATGGACTGAATGAACGCATCTTCAGACGCCTCCAATTTTCCAGCTTCAAAATATGCCGCGCCCAGATTCAACCAGGGACGCGCCTTTAGTGGTTTTTTATCACACGCGTCCCTCCACAAGCGCAGAGTCGAAGCCCAAACCTTGCTTCGTGCGAAGGTGGTCGCTGAAAGGCTCAATGTCATCACCACGGCTATTGCCACGACGACGCCTTGGGAAAATGGGATGCTGCAGACCAACGTTGCTGCAACGAGGCAGAATCCTACCGAGGACAGATAGGTGCGGTGTTCCGCCATGCAGTCCGGGAGGGGCACCAGGGAAGAGTCGGGAAGAAGGGTGAGCGCAAACCAAAGCGCTCCCACAAAGATGGCTCCGTTTGTGGCTCGTCTCAATGGTTGTGTGTACGACCACGCCGCGGCTCCGAATAGGAATACAAGACTGAGTGACGCGCCCCAAAAACGGACATCTGTCAGATTTTTTACAAGAGCCACATCGGGGTCGATGTTTAATCCGACCGGCCAGGCGAGGAGGCCCAGGTAGCGCAGCCAGACGCTTGGTTGCGTCAGTGCGTAGTGCACACCATAGGCAGGGTCGGCGCTGTTGGAGGCAATGTTCACAACGGAGCCTCCCGTGAGGGCGCCAGTCTGCGCATAACTCACCGCGGCGAGGAGCAGTGGAAGGATGGGGAGCAGAACAAGCAGACTTCGCGCCCTCCAGCATGCCTGTCGCAGGGGTGTTTGAAAGGCGGCAACGTCGAGCGCCACGGCGAGTACTGGAACCGTGACACCCGTTTCTTTGGAAAACATCGCTCCCAGAGCGCAGAGCACCGAAGCGGTTCGCCAAAGCCCGCTAGAGCGGGTGGTGGCTTCAATGTGGGCGATCAAGGCGCACAGGTAAAACAGGGTGCACAGGGAAGTCGCACGCTGGATGATGTAGATCACCGACTCGATTTGTAGTGGGTGGACGAAAAAGAGCAGGCAGCTCAAAGAAGGAATCAGGTGCCGGGCCCTGGGAACCGCGGCCTGCAGGGCCCCGCTTTTAAGTACCAAGAGGTGTGCCAGATACCACACGAGGAGCGCATTGGCGGAGTGAATGGCGATGTTTACAAAGCGGAAGCCCCAAGGGTTTAACGCGCCTAACCGGTAGTTCCAATGGAAGCTTAAATAAGTCAAAGGTCGCATCAGGAAGTTTGTAGACACATCTCCCTCGATGCCCAATTTTGAGGCCATGGTGGCAACGCCTTTGAAGTTGTAGAAAATCGCTTTGAAGTTTTGCGCGTCTTTAAAGATCGGGTTTTCTCGAAGGTAGATCTCATCGTCAAAAACCATCGGGTAATCGAGGGAACCCCGGAAAAGAACCGTTCCTAAAACGCCTAACAGCAGGCAGACGCAAAATATCTCAATGCGTTTCATTGCGGTGCGCAGCCTCGATTTCTTGTTGAACACGAGCAATATCCAAGGGTGTTCGCAATTCCCTGTGTTTGATCACGAACTGGGGCGGTGCGTTGTGGAGCGAGTGGATACGGCCCACATATTCGCCGATGAGTACGAGCAGGGTGAGCGTTGTCGCTCTTTCCGCCCATTCCGAAGCATTCGCGAGTGGAGGGTTTTGGGTGAATGCGCTTCGCACGTAGAGAAGGAGACTCAGCAGACCGGCAAGCCGGACGGGCCAAATGGAAAAACCGACAAAAAGCCGCAGCCAGAGGCCGAGTAATTTCTTCCATGTGTACCCGGATCTGCCCCCGCCGCGCTCTTCGTGGAGGCATTCCACGGTGGATATGTTTGCGGTGGCCCGCAGCAAGAGGGCGTCAAGATAGGGTTCGGGGCCGTTGAATCGGCTCACCTCCTTGATGACCCTAGATGAAAAAACCTTGAAACTAGAGAGATACAGCCCAGGTGGCTTGCCAAGCACGAGGCTGGCCGTCCAGTTCTGAAGTTTGCTCCCGAGCCTGCGGTAGAGCGGATGCCTTCGGTTTCGATAGCGGGAATAAACAAGATCAAAGCCAAGCGCAGCCTCGCGCAGGAGTACCTTCACTTCCGAAGGCGGGTTCTGGAGGTCATCGTCCATGAGCACACAATAGTCCCCAGTGGCGTGCTTGATTCCTGCGATGAGCGCGTTGTGCTCTCCAAAATTGCGCGAAAGTTGTAGGAAATCCACACACGATGGATAGCGGGCCCGCATTTGTGCGCAGATTTGCTCCGAACCATCGGTGCTCCCATCGTCGACTAAGATGATTTGTAATTGCTCTACAGCTGCCAACTCTCGCAGGAGTTGTTTGCACAGTTTTTCAATCGTTTCGCGCGAATTATAGACCGGCACAACCACCGACACGGCCCAGTTGCAAAAGGGCTCCGTGCCTTCCGCTTTTTTCTGATTTTCAAAGTTTGGGTGTGCAACCCTATTTCCTGAAACACGTTTTAAAGATCCGTACGAGAGGCTGTTGAGCGCCCGGTCACTCAAGTAAAATGCCCCGGCTAAAACGCTGTTAATGCCTTCGACAATCTTTTCGCCCGCATCCCGCTTCATAATGTACCCGTGCGCTCCCGCTTGCATTGCGAGATCGGCATGTGTGAGCTCGTCGTGAATGGAGAGGACGATGACCCTCAACCTTGGTTTCTCCCTCAAAAGGGTAATGATCAGGCCTCCCGAGTCTCGCTGTTTGAGGGACCAGTCCACCAAGAGCACATCAGGCACGTTCTGGCGAAAGGCTAGAATGGCGTCAGCCTCATTGGATGAATCGCCGCTGACTTCCAGCTCTGCATGCTCGTTGATAAGCGTCACCACGCCGCGGCGTACTACCTCGTGGTCATCGACGACAAGAACCTTGGATTTTTTGAAAACTAGTTGTGCACTGTCATTAGGGGGGGGCATTTTTTTTCTGGGGGTGCAGGTTCGCAGATGGTTTCATACTCGCGTCACACCTGCATCCCTGCCTATCCCTACTCCTAGTTAGGGTTTTACCCTCCCCCCCCATCCCCGTCGGGGGAGGTAGACGGGTGCGGTCCACAGCTTTTAGGAGGGGCTCCTCCCTTTTGTTCTCCTTGATAGGAATGAAGGCTTGAAAAAATGATGGCATCCGCGAGCTCTAGAGGTGTGGGAGTGCCGCGAGCCAGATGGCGCGGCGATTCAAGGAACGGAGCGCACCGTATTTGTGTCTAAAACGGGTCAAGGGGGTTGGTTGAGTGTGCTTACAGAGAAAAAGCTGGGTTGACCAAAGCCGCACGATGGATACAGGCTTCCCCCATCTCCCTATGAAAATCCGAAGCCTTTCTTTGTCTCTTCTGCTAGTTGCTTTGTTCTCTGCTTCTCCCGCTCTTCGTTCCGAGGATGTGGACAACGGACCCAAACTGGAGGAGTCACAGCAAAAAGCACTTGCCCAACTTTCTCAACGCGGCGTTCTCGTTCAACCCCTTGCCGTGGGTTCCAACTGGTATTACGTCAACTTTCGCGGCGTCGAAAAAGCGGACGCTTCCCTCTATGCCCTTCTCAAAGGGGCTGTCGCCATCGTGGATCTGGACATGTCGGGGCAAAAATTGACGGACGCTGACTTGGCGCCTTTGGTTGGATTGAAGAATTTGCGGAAGCTGAGCCTCGCCCGCTCTTCAGTGCAGGACTCCGGACTTGTTCATCTTAAGGGACTTGAAAAAATGGAGTCCTTGAACTTGTTTCAGACGGAGGTTTCGGATGCCGGTCTCGCTTCGGTTGCAACCCTCAAGGGGTTGAAGCGCCTGTACGTATTCCAAACCAAGGTGACGGATGCAGGGGTGAGCAAGGTCAAGGCGGCGTTGCCCGGACTTCGTGTGGAGCAGGCCGCAGTTCTCACCTTGCCGCCGCCTCCTGAACCCAAAAAGGACGAGCCCAAGAAGGACGAGCCCAAAAAGGACGAGCCCAAGAAGGACGAGCCCAAAAAGGACGCACCCAAAAAGGACGAGCCCAAAAAGGACGAGCCCAAAAAGGACGAGCCCAAAAAGGACGAGCCCAAAAAGGACGAGCCCAAAAAGGACGAGCCCAAAAAGGACGAGCCCAAAAAGGACGAACCCAAAAAGGACGAACCCAAAAAGGACGAACCCAAAAAGGACGAACCCAAAAAGGACGAACCCAAAAAGGACGAGCCTAAAAAGGACGAACCCAAGAAGGACGAGCCTAAAAAGGACGAACCTAAAAAAGACGAACCTAAAAAGGACGAGCCCAAGAAGGACGAGCCCAAGAAGGACGAACCGAAGAAGAATTCGTAGACCTCTGGTTGACGGGCTTGAGGGTGCGAAGGAACTAAAATCCCTTCGTGCCCGGGCGTGGTGTGTGCGAGGATGGATGTAATGTCTGACCCTGAGTCCGCACTAGGGGGGCTTCCAAAAAGAAATAAGCCCGACCTGCGTCCCAAACTTCGTGATCTTCCCCATAAACCGGGCGTCTATTTGATGCGCGACCGGTTTAACCGGATCATTTACGTCGGGAAGGCGCGCGATCTTAAACGAAGGGTCTCGCAGTATTTTATGCCGTCACGAAAGATGACGGCTGACTTGAAAACGCGGGCACTCCTTGACGCGATTTGGGATTTGGAATGGCACACGGTTGGCAGTGAGCCCGAGGCGCTGCTTTTGGAAGGCCGCTTGATCAAGGATTATCGGCCGCGGTACAACGTCTCTTTTCGCGACGACAAGAGGTTTCTCTTGGTGAAGTTTGACCCGAGGGAGGATTGGCCGCGGTTCCGACTCACTCGCTTGCGCTTGGAAGATGGGGCGCGTTATTTTGGGCCGTTTGCACATTCCGGGGCATTGCGGCAGACGCTTGCATTTCTGCGAAAAAAATTCGGGGTGCTCACGTTTGGAAGGGGAAATCCCACGGAACGGGAGTTAAGAAGTTCCACGTATCAGGTGCCACAAAAGCTCTCCGCCCTCACTTCAGAGCAGTACAAGGAGCGAGTCGAGATGGCGGCAGGTTTTTTGGAGGGGCGCTCGCGGGAAATGTTCACGGAGCTTGAGACGGAAATGCACAAGGCGGCTGCGGCACTGGAGTTTGAGAAGGCTGCTGAGTTGCGAAACATGCTGCAGGATTTGCGCAAAACAACGGCTCCGGTGAAGAAGTTCACGAGGCTTTCGCTGCCGGGAACGGTCCGCCCGGAGGATGATATGGCGGGATTGCAGGAGGCCTTGGGGCTGCATGCTCCGCCGCGCCATATGGAGTGTTTTGATATCTCCAACATTTCTTCCACTCACATCGTGGCTTCGATGGTTTGTTTCCGCGATGGTGTGCCGGACCGGCAGAGCTACCGCAAATTTCGGATCACCACGACCAATGGCCAGAATGATTTTGCGAGCATGGCCGAGGTGGTTCGGCGGCGCTATGCGCGGGTGTTGCGCGAGGGCGCATCTGCGGCGCGCGTGCGCGAGGAGGCGCAGGGTGAAGAGGGGGTCGACTATTCGGTGAACCAGGAGGGACAGGAGGACGCGGCCCGCCGCGCAGGGACGCGATTGCCTGACCTGATCATTGTGGATGGAGGCAAGGGGCAGCTTTCCTCGGCGCGCGGCGAATTACAGCGCCTTGGGCTGAGCGGGGTGCCGATTATAGGGCTGGCGAAGGAGTTTGAGGAAATCCACCGACCCGACCAGCCGCAGCCGCTGGCGCTGCCGAAGTCGAGTGGAGCGTTGCGTTTATTGCAGCGGATTCGGGATGAAGCGCACCGGTTTGCGAATGGCTATCATCAGCTGCTCTTGAAACGCCGCGTCTCAGAGAGCGTTTTGGACGATTGTCCGGGGGTGTCGCAGCTGCGTAAACAGCAGCTGCTCACGCAATTCGGTTCCGTGGCTAGGCTGCGCAAGGCGACGCTCGAGGAAATTGCTGCGGTTCCGGGGGTGGGGGCTCGCCTGGCGCAGCAGGTTTTCGATTTTTTGAAAGAGCGGCGTTAAGGGCCCCGGTGGCTCCAACGCGCAGACTAATCCCCGTAGCCGTGGGGATGCGCAAGGTGCCATTTCCAAGCACTTTCGATAATGGGTTCGATGGACTCAAAACGGGGTTTCCAGCCGAGCTCGCTGTGGATTTTATCGGAGGATGCGATGAGTCGAGCCGGGTCGCCTGGACGGCGGGGCTGCTCGAGGACAAGGATGGGACGGCCCGTTATTTTTTCGCACGCAGCGATGACTTCGCGCACGCTGGTGCCGCCGCCAGTGCCTAGGTTGTATTTGGCTGATTCAGTTCGACTTAAAGCAAGCATGTGCGCCTGGGCGAGGTCGAGAATGTGGATGTAGTCCCGGATGCAGGTCCCGTCGGGTGTTGGGTAGTCTGTACCAAAAATGGAGACGTCTTGTTTTTGCCCGAGGGCAACCTTGAGGATGTTGGGGATGAGATGGGTTTCGATCCGGTGGTCCTCGCCGTACCGCGCGCTTGCACCTGCTGCATTGAAGTATCTAAGGGCGACGTACTTAATGCCGTGGATTTCGTCAAACCAGCGCAGCATCTGCTCGAACATCAACTTCGATTCCCCATAGGGATTGATGGGGCGCTGGGGAAGGGTTTCATCGATGGGCACGCGCTCGGGAGTCCCGAAAGTGGCGCATGTGGAGGAAAAGACGATTTTTTTGACGCCGCAACGGGCCATGGCTTCGAGCAAGTTGAGGCCGCCGGTGACATTGTTGCGGAAGTATTTCACCGGATTGGTCATGGATTCGCCTACCAGCGCGTTGGCTGCAAAGTGCATGACCGCATCGGGTGCGGCGTGGTCGAGGGCGGCGCCGATTTCCGAGGGATGATCCAAGTCGCCTTTCACAAACACGGCGCGGGGATCGAGTGCCAGGCGGTGTCCTTCCGTAAGATTGTCGAATACCGTAACTTGATGGCCTGCGTTTAGCAGTTCTTCGACGCAAATACTTCCAATATAACCTGCGCCGCCTGTGACAAAAATCTTCATAACCGTGAATAAATGGAGGCCGATAGTCCTTCAGGTTGAGGGGAGAGCGCAATCGGGAAAAACGAGACTTTCACTAAGGAATTTTGCATTGTTTAAAATCAGGGCTCGCGGGAATCGCGCCGAGTTTGTAAAGAAAACCCTTAACACTATGAATTTCCTATCTCTTACCCGCGTTATTTTACTGGCGGCTCTTGCTGTTTCCTCAACCTCGTGTGCTTCTTGGAAGAAAAAGAAGAAAGGATCTGGCACGGGCGGAAGTGATTCTGATTTTGTGCAGGGAACTCCCATTGGTGGGGCCGGTAGTGAGTCAGCATCAGGGGGCGGCCTCGGCTCTCCATTGCCGGAACGTTCTGAGGGCGGTGCCTTTACCTCCGCCTCGGTGGACCGTCGTCGCTTTGCTCCGATCCAGTTCGGATTCGATAGTTACACGGTAAGTCCCGCGGAGCAGGGCAAGGTTCGTTCCGTGGCTTCCGCGATGAAATCATCCTCGGAATCTTTGATTATCGCAGGGTTCACGGATGAACGCGGCACAGCCGAGTACAACCGCGGCCTGGGTGAGCGTCGGGCGCAAGCCGTTCGGCAGTCTCTGATTAGTTCCGGTCTTTCCGGGGCCAAGGTGCAGACCGTGAGTTTTGGTGCTGAAATGCCTGTGGATTCCGCTTCAAACGAAGGCGCATGGGCGAAAAATCGCCGGGCTGAGTTTGGCGTTACCAAGTAGCGTGGGGTCTTCTCTGAGGTTTTTCTAATTCTGGATTTAACGAGGGCACGGGCTGAAGGGGCCGTGCCCTTTTTTTGTGTAGTCCTTCAAGAAAGAGCCACATGGCACGCGGGAAGCTACGTCAACAACAGCGCCCCGCCATCCTTCCGTCCCACCCCGTTACGGGAGATGGCAGGGGTTGCCTTGTAATGAATGCTGTTCCGCGCTCTCAACGCCTTTGGAAAAGCTTCGAAGGCTTTGATCAAAGCGCGTTGTTCTGGTTTGCCCCGCGTTTACAGCGGTTCAGAGCTTGTTTGTCAGCCATGTATCAAATCACGATGTTCACAAGTTTTCCCGGTACGACAATCACTTTGCGAATCGTTTTTCCTGAAGTCCATTCCTGAGCGCGGGGACTTGCGAGCGCGGCGGCCTCAATATCGTGACTGGACGCATCCCGTGATACCGTGAGTTTGTCCCGCACCTTGCCGTTGATTTGCACGACAAGCTCGAGTTCGTCTTCGATTAATGCCGCGGGGTCAAATGCGGGCCACGACTGGTCCGCAACGGTCCCAGTGGATTCGGTGAGCTGCCACAACTCCTCGGTGATGTGCGGTGCAAGCGGGTTGAGCAGCTGGAGCAAGGTGCGAATCGCTGACACCGGACGCTGCGCTGCGCCGGTGAACGCGTTGACGAAGATCATCATCTGCGAAATTGCAGTGTTAAACGAGAGCGACTCAATGTCTTCGGTCACTTTCTTGATCGTCGCATGCAGGACCTTGAGCTGGGGCTTGTCCAGAGGAACGTCCATCAGTGCCGCTGAACGAACCCATTCTCCGGACTGATTTTCCTCCATAACCAGGCGCCAGACGCGTGCCAGAAAGCGCGACACGCCTTCCACTCCCGAGGTGCTCCACGGTTTCATTTGTTCCAAAGGCCCCATGAACATCTCGTAGCACCGGAAAGCATCCGCGCCGAATTCCCCGATAATCTCGTCCGGGTTGACTACATTACCCCTGCTCTTGGACATTTTCTGCCCGTCTTCGCCGAGAATAATTCCCTGATTAACAAGTTTTTGGAAAGGCTCCGGCGTGGAGAGGTGGCCCAGGTCAAACAGCAACTTGTGCCAGAATCGCGCATAAAGAAGATGGAGTACGGCGTGCTCTGTGCCTCCCACATACAAGTCAACGCCTCCTGGGTGGGATGAATCCGCACCCATCCAATAACGTTCCGCCTCGAGACTGATGAAGCGCTCGGAATTTGCGGGGTCGCAATAGCGCAGATAATACCAGCAGGAACCAGCCCACTGGGGCATTGTATTGGTTTCGCGGCGTGCTGTTTCTGAATAGCGGAGCCATTCGCCCGCCTTGGAGAGCGGCGGTTCAGGCGTGCCGGTAGGCTTGAAGTCTTCAAGCGTTGGTGGCGTGAGCGGCAGTTCGCTTTCTGGAATGGCACGGTGGCGGCCGTTCTCCCAAACGATGGGGAAGGGTTCTCCCCAGTAGCGTTGGCGGGAAAAGAGCCAGTCGCGCAGTTTGTATTGAACGGTGCCTTTTCCTTTTCCATTTGTTTCCAGCCAGCGATTGATTTCGCGTTTGGCATCAGCCGTGGAAAGGCCGTCTAGAAAGCCCGAGTGAACAGCAGTGCCGTGGCCGGTAAATCCCTGCCATGGCTCGTCTCCAGAGGGTTGGACGACCTGCCGGACAGGCAGGCCAAACTTGCTCGCGAATTCGTGGTCCCGCGTGTCGTGCGCTGGCACGGCCATGATGGCTCCTGTTCCGTAGCCTGTGAGCACATAGTCGGCGATCCAAACCGGCACGCGTTCTCCATTGACGGGATTGAGTGCATAGGCGCCGGTGGCTACGCCCGATTTGTCCTTGGCAAGGTCGGTGCGTTCCAGATCGCTTTTGGAACGGCAGGCGTCTTGGTAGGCGCGCACGGAATCACGTTGCTCATGGCTTGTAACAACATCCACAAGAGTGTGTTCAGGAGAAAGCACGAGATAGGTTGCGCCGAAAAGAGTGTCGGGCCTTGTGGTGAAAACGCGCACGGTATGCTCCGTGCCTTCAATGCCAAAAATAACTTCGGCGCCTTCCGAGCGGCCGATCCAATTGCGCTGTAGCAGTTTGATCGACTCGGGCCAGTCGAGTCCGTCAAGTTCTTCGATTAAACGGTCTGCGAACGCGGTGATCCGCAGCATCCACTGCCGCATGGGACGGCGTTCGACGGGATGCCCGCCGACTTCGCTTTTACCATCCACAACCTCCTCATTGGCGAGAACAGTTCCGAGCTCAGGACACCAGTTGACCGGCACCTCCGCAACATACGCAAGGCGAACCGAGTCCGGGTCGGCGCCTTTGAATGAGGATATGGGTTCCGCCTTTTTTGAGGATGGGTTGAACCAGGAATGATAGAGTTGGAGGAAGATCCACTGCGTCCACTTGAAATAGTTTGGATCGGTCGTGTTGACTTCCCTCTGCCAGTCGTAGGCGAAGCCGATGCGCTTTAACTGTTCGCGGAAGTTGTTAATGTTGTGCGCCGTAGTGACGGCAGGGTGCTGCCCCGTTTTAATCGCGTACTGTTCGGCAGGAAGCCCAAAAGCGTCCCAGCCCATGGGATGCAGCACATTGAAGCCGCGCATGCGCTTGTAGCGCGCAAGAATGTCCGTGGCCGTGTAACCCTCTGGATGCCCCACGTGAAGGCCTGCGCCGCTGGGGTAGGGAAACATATCGAGGACGAAATATTTGGGTTTCGACGCGTCGAAGCCGGGCTCTCCCGGGTTCCTGGCATGAAACGTGGAATGGGTGTCCCAGTGGTGTTGCCATTTGGCCTCGAGGCGGTCGAAAGGGTAGGGCTTGCGGCGTTCAGTACTCATCGGTTTAGAAAAGGGGTGAGCACACTACCTGCGTATCGGTTCCGGTTCTAGCCTGAGTTTTGGGGTGTTGCTTGCGCCGCTTTGGGCAAATGCCCTCGGTTTGTGCGGTTCCTTCCCTCCAGTTGAGATTCATTCTGGTTGTCCAACGCGTTCATCGCTATTTGACTTCCCCAATGCCCCAACTCTTGATCGCCACTAAAAACGCCCATAAGACCGAAGAAATCCGTGCTGTTTTAGCCGGCCGGTTCGAGGTCTCAGACCTCTGTGCGCACCCAGATGTGCCTGCCCCCGAGGAAACTGGAAAAACCTTTTCCGAGAATGCCGCCATCAAGGCGGTCTCCGCCTCGAAAATATTTGAGGGCTGGGTCTTGGCGGATGATTCCGGCCTTTGCGTGGATGTTTTGGGGGGCGCTCCGGGGGTGCTCTCCGCTCGTTATGCCGGACCGCTCGCCTCCGATGCGGAAAATCGAACCCAATTGCTTGCGGCTCTCGGCGCTTTTCCCGAATGGACTCAGCGCCGAGCACGTTTTCAATGCGTGTTGGTTTTGGCAAAGTCGGGGCAAGTGCGCGGTCTTTTTCAAGGCGCCGTTGAGGGGGGAATCTTACCCGAAGAACAGGGAGGGGGAGGTTTTGGTTATGATTCGCTCTTCGTGCCTGACGGGCATGAAGCTTCCTTTGGAGTTTTGAGTGCTGCTGTTAAAAACGAAATCAGCCATCGAGCCAGAGCCTTGAATGCCTTTCAACAATGGCTGTCTGTGACTCCGGAACTTGAATGAGCATCGCCCTTTCCCGCGGGATCTTTTGAGGTTATCAAGTAGCCCATGTTTACTGGCTTGGTTGAAGAAACTGGTTTGATTGACACGATAAAGCAGACGCCCTCCGGCGGCGTGCAGCTCTCGGTTCGCGCTCCCATGATTGAAGCAGGCGTGCGTTTGGGCGACAGCATCGCCGTCAACGGGTGCTGCCTGACCGTGGCTGCAATGAAGAACGGACAGCTTCGATTTGATCTTCTGCAGGAAACCCTCGCGAGAACCAGCTTGGGATCTTCAGCCCCCGGGGGGGCTGTGAATCTCGAGCGTGCGCTTGCTGCGGGCGGGCGCTTGGGCGGGCATTTCGTGCAAGGACATATCGACGGCACGGCGGAGATCTTGAAAATTGAACCGGTTGGCGCGGACGTGCGCCTTGAGATCGAGTTGCCTGCGGAAGGGGCGCGTTATCTCGTGCCAAAGGGTTCCATTGCGGTGGATGGAGTTAGCCTGACTGTCGCAGAACTGCACTCAGACCGCTTTGTGCTTTGGATCATTCCCCATACGCTGGCAGCCACCAACCTGGGAACCCGCAAGGTTGGTGACCGGGTCAATTTGGAGTACGACCTGTTGGCGAAATATGTGGAGCGGATGCTCGCACACCGCGCTTAAAGGAAAAGAGGCCTGTTTAGTTTACGGGTTCCGGACCCGCTTCGGGAAAATGAATCCCCTCAGCCAGAAGGACTTCGAAAACATGCTGCAGCAGGGTGCGGTAGTGTTGTTGAACCACCAGGTCTCGCGCCTCCTGTTGCAGGGCTAGATAGTCCTCGTAGTCGTCCTTCAACTTGAACCCAAGCAGTGTACGAAGTTGGGTAGAGGCATCAGGCGGGACTGAGTTCGAGATGAGTCCGCTGCTGGCAGCGCGCTCCTCGCTGTCCAGCGTGAGTTCGTCGATCCGTGCTTTGAGCTCCGCATTGCGGGATTCGAGTTGCTGGTTCAAACGCATCAATTCTTCGGTCGACAACTCTCCGGGTACGACAACGGGCGCCGGGCGCTCGTTCCTGCGCGCGCGCCGAGGATCATCTTCGCGTTGACGGAGTTGCTTTTGAGTCGAGGCCAGTTCGCCGCGAAGGCCCGCCACGTAATTGTCGATCTGCCGGAGAGTGTCCTGGAGATTGAAAGCAGACTGCACGCTTCCGCGCCGGTTCGTGTGCGTCGGTTGCTGCGGGGCCCCGTGGTGTGGCACTGTTTTTGAAACGTAGACAGGACGCTGCTTGTGTTTGGAAGGGGTTTCAGCCTCATCCTGCTCGTCGTCGTTGTCGTCTTCATCCTCGTCGTCATCGTCTGACTCTGAATTCGTAGGACGCTCCTTCGCGCGGTCCTCTGCGGAGGGGAGGGAAGACTCTGTCTGGTTGGGCTGGTCTTGGTCTTCTGAATCTTGTTCGCCTGACTGCTCCGGCTTTTCAGCGGTGCTTTTTTGTCTGGAGTCAGCCTGTTTTGACGCGTGGTTTTTGAAGCCCTCGGTCCATGAATCAGGAAGGGGTGAAACTTCTTTGCGCAGCGCAGCCTGCCACTTGCCGCTCCAGCGGGAAATGCCCTTTAAAATTAGAGTTTCCAAAGCTTCTGGAAGCCTCGTAAGGCGTTCCGCCGCCGCCGCCCATTTGAGAATGCTCAGTTGGGCGATTGGTGCTTGCGGCGCATGAAAGGCACCATGCAGGGCCGCGAAAACAAGAAGGTCTGCCTCGATGGGCTTGAGGGTTTGGAGTGGGAGTTGAAGCGCCCAAGCTTTCCCGCGTCCAATGAGCACATTGGCGAAGAGGGCGGGCCCTTTGCCTTCGAGTAAACCTGTTTCCTTGTTTCTGAGAAGTTTAAGGGAGAGGAGGATCAGTTTTAGCGCTGCACTTTGGTCCACCTTGAACAACCCGCGCGCCAGACTTAAGCGGATTCTCGCCGCCTGTTCTCCCTGCGCTCTGGCGAGACCAGCCAAAAACTGCGAGCGGAAGGAAGGCTTCATCTCGGGCCATGCGGCCGCCGTCGCTTGCACGCTCACAATCCACGGCAGCGAGGGAGTCGCGGCAACTGCTTTTGCAACATCAACCCTTCCTCCGAGAAGCGCTTCTTTGAGAACCGCTACCGCCTCACTTTCTTCCTCACTGTTGAGTCGCCCCCTCCGCGCACGCTCCGCGAAGTCTTCCAAGGAACCGAGCTCGTAATTGACGGGCTCAAGCGCTTGGTCGGAGGCCGAATGAATGTCTTCCTCACTGTTTGCGCTCGAAGAATCCTGCTCGTGCTCGTGGTCTGACCCGCCTGTCTGTAAGTTTTGCTCGTGACCTTTGGTTGGGGCATTCTCCGTGTCCGAGCGGACCTCGCTGACCTCGCGGCCTTCGTGCCGTGCTTCGGGATCGCGCGGAAGCGTTGTGTCTGAAACCGCGTCGGTGGAAGGTGGCAAGACGGCTTCCGAGGATGCAGCTCCTTGGATTTCCGAAGGTTGGGGCTCCGTCACCTTGTGAGGTTCGTTAGGGTCTGTATGGTGCGGCTCCGCAGGAAATGAATTTTCCATGATAAAAATGACTGACTCTCAAAAGCGGGAAACTTGACACGATGCGAGCAAAAACGCGAGCCGTTCCGTGGGGATTGATTCGATGAGTGACGGAAATTTTACTCGAACCATTCCGCGGTCTGCTTCATCCTCAGAAATTACATGCGCGCAATTCTTGCCCTAGAAGATGGACGGAGTTTTATTGGAGAATCCTTCGGTGACGGAGGCACCTCGGTGGGCGAGGTGTGTTTCAACACATCGATGTCAGGATATCAGGAGGTTCTGACGGACCCCTCGTATCGGGGGCAGATTGTCGCGATGACCGTTCCCCAGATTGGGAATTACGGAGTCAATGCCCTCGACTCTGAAAGTGACCACCCGCATGTGCGTGGGTTTGTCATAGAGGAACTAAGTCCGGTGGCGAGCAGCTGGCGGTCCGAAGAGACGCTGGACCATTATTTGAAGCGGTTCGGGATTTTAGGGATTCAAGGCATAGACACGCGCGCCCTCACGCGGCACCTGCGTGACAAGGGCGCGATGAAGGGGTGTCTCACCACGGAGGCTGTCAGCGTTGCGGCTGCTGTCGCACAAGCACGTGCAGGAGTGGGTGTGGTGGGGCAAGATTTCGTCAAAGAGGTCACGCCGCAGGAGGCTTTTGATTGGGATCCGCTTTCTGAACTTTCGCGCGAGTGGACGACGGTGCCCGAGCTTGGTGTGATCCAAGGAGTGGGCGGATCCTTCAAGCCGCTGCCTCCGGTTCGGCACAAAATTGTCGCCTATGATTTCGGGATGAAGCGCAATATTTTGCGCCGTCTCAGGCAGGAGGGATTTGCGGTGCGTGTGGTTCCGGCAGGAACTCCCGCAGAGGAAGTTCTAGCACTAAAGCCAGACGGAGTGTTTCTTTCCAATGGACCGGGGGATCCCGGCGCCCTGGCTTACGTCCACGATAACATTCGGAAGATCGTCGGAAAACTTCCAGTGTTTGGAATTTGTCTGGGACACCAAATGCTTGCTTATGCTTTTGGAGGAAAGACTTTTAAACTCAAGTTTGGGCATCGGGGAGGGAATCAGCCCGTGAAAGATTTGCGCACTGGGAAGGTCACAATCACTTCGCAAAATCATGGCTTTGCGGTCGATCCGGAATCTCTGCCCCGGGAGGTGGAAGTGACGCACATCAATCTCAACGACAACACGGTTGAAGGGATGAAGCACTCCTCACTGCCGGTGTTTAGCGTACAGTATCATCCGGAAGCGGCTCCGGGGCCGAATGATGCCGGGTATTTCTTCAGTCAATTCTCGGAATTAATCGCAGCGTCGAAGTAGTTTCTCCCTTCCTCCCAGAAACATGACCAAACTTATTATCACACTGCCAGACGGGTCCATTGTGCCCGCCATGCCCTCTGAGTTGCTCGAATACAGAATTACCATAGGCAGCGGAGTCGGCAGCACTTTGGTGGTGCCGCATGACTCCGTTGCAGAGACGCATGTGGAGCTCATTCTCGACGACGGAGGTTACTTGGTGGCAGATCTTGTCGGCAATGGTGCCACGAAGATCAATGGGCATGCGATCGAGCCCGGCCTGCACTACCAATTGGAAACAGGGACAACGATCCAAATGGGCGAGGTTGAAGCGGTTTACATCGATGCTGATTTGTTGGGGGAAGAACTGTCTGACGCCGAGTTGGCGGCGCAGGTGGGTTCTCATGCGTTGTCCCTGGAGGCGCATGCCACGCAAGAACAGTCGGTGGCAACGAGTCAGGCAGGGCCTGCTGTGGCCGTTGCCGTATCTGTGGCGCCAGCGGTTGCTGAGGGCGATTTTCCCCCCGGTGGGTATCCGCTCCCCAAGCATCCTCCGGGGGTGTTTGTCCCAAGGAAGGCCGCCCGCAGTCTGTGGGTGATGGCCTCGGTGGCGATCACGCTCATGGCGGTCACGGCAGCCGTTGTGGTGGGATACTTGAGTTCAACGGTTTCCATCCAGCATTAGCGGGGGGATATTCGGACGCCCGTTGGATGACCTTCCCTGTTCCACAGATCTTGTGTCCGGGCGCCGCGTTTGGAGATCTGAAGGCTGATCCCAGTCAGGATCCCTGGTCGTTCTGTGCTGGGTTTTCGCTGAAATTAAACAAAGACGGCGCAACGCCAAAGCAGGGCACAGAAGTGAGGGTTGGCTGGAGCTCGGACGCCCTCAGAATCCTGTTCCTTTGTGAGGATACGCTTCCCTGGGCGACTTTAACTGCGCACGACGCGCCTCTTTACAAAGAGGAGGTTGTGGAAGTCTTCATTGATACAGAGGGAGATGGGGGCGGCTATTTTGAAATTGAGGTGAATCCCAACAACGCCGTCCTCGATGGGTGTATGCGGCGAGTCCGCAGTGGATATCGCAAAGATTTTCGCTGGCATTGTGAAGGGCTTCGCACAGCCGTTCGGCTTTTTCCGGGGGGGTGGGCTGTGGAATTGGCCATCCCATTTCAAAGTCTATCGGGGCGTGCTCCGGACCCCGGTTCGCACTGGCGCGTGAATTTCACCCGAATCGACAGACCGGAGGGGGCTCCGAGGGAACTCAGTTCCTGGTCTCCAACCGGCTATGACCAGTTTCATATGCCCGAAAAGTTCGGGGTTCTCACCTTCGTATAGAGGTTGGCTGAGCCTGCTCACGGGAGGGATGTGTTTTTTCACTCTGCAATCGTTGCTCAAGGCGTGGGGGTCTGTTAAACCTCGTCGCACTTTTGCCCATGCCGCGCGACACCTCTTTCAAAAAGATTCTCCTCATTGGTTCTGGTCCCATTGTTATTGGACAAGGCTGCGAGTTCGACTATTCAGGCGTACAAGCCTGTAAAGCCCTCAAGGAGGAGGGCTACGAGGTCATATTGGTCAACTCCAACCCGGCGACCATCATGACCGATCCGGAGTTCGCTCACCGGACGTACATTGAGCCCATCACCCCCGAGGTCGTCGAGCGTATCATCGAGCGCGAAAAACCCGATGCGCTTCTCCCAACCCTCGGAGGCCAGACTGCCTTGAACTGCGCCATGTCGCTCTTCAAATCTGGCGTGCTTGAAAAACACGGAGTCCAAATGATCGGCGCCAAGGCCGATGCCATCCACAAAGGAGAAGACCGGCAGGCCTTTAAGGAAGCGATGCAGAAAATTGGGCTCGAGGTCGCGCGCTCGGGCACCGCACGCACGATGGAAGATGCCCGCAGGGCTGCGGCTGAAATCGGAAGTTTTCCACTGGTGATCCGTCCCGCGTTTACCCTTGGAGGGATGGGGGGAGGCATTGCTTATAACCGCGAGGAGTTCGAAGAAATCGTGGCTCGCGGACTCGATCTTTCCCCCGTAACGGAGGTTCTGATTGAGGAGAGTCTCCTTGGATGGAAGGAATACGAAATGGAAGTCATGCGCGACCGCGCGGACAACTGCGTCATTGTTTGTTCCATTGAGAACCTCGACCCCATGGGGGTGCATACCGGAGATTCCATCACGGTTGCACCCATTCAAACGCTCACGGACAAGGAGTATCAGTTCATGCGGGATGCCTCCTTCGCCGTGATTCGTGAAATCGGTGTGGAGACTGGCGGATCAAACATTCAATTTTGCGTTCATCCTGAAAACGGTCGGGTCATCGTGATTGAGATGAACCCACGGGTGTCGCGTTCCTCTGCGCTGGCGTCGAAGGCAACCGGTTTTCCGATCGCGAAAATCGCCGCTAAACTGGCCGTGGGATACACTCTGGACGAGGTTAAAAACGACATTACCCGGGAGACGCCGGCGAGTTTTGAACCTTCCATCGACTATGTGGTGGTGAAAATCCCAAGGTTTACCTTCGAGAAGTTTCCTCTCGCGGACGCAACACTGACAACGCAGATGAAAAGCGTTGGTGAAACAATGGCAATCGGCCGTACCTTCAAAGAGGCCATGCAGAAGGCGCTCCGAGGCCTTGAAATCAAGCGCTTTGGGTTGATCGGAGACGGTGCTGACAAGCCCCTGTCTGCCGCCGACTTGCGCAAGCGACTTGTCGTGCCGAATGTAGACCGTATCTTTTGCCTCGGGCAGGCGCTCGCTGGCGGGATGAGTGTGGAGGGAATCTTTGAACTCACAAAAATCGACCGCTGGTTCCTTGAACATTTGCGAGCGATCGTGGAGGAACAGAAAACCCTCGCAGAGGCCATAGACTCGCCTGAGAAAATTAGGCGCGCCAAAAAGTTTGGATTTTCAGATCGTCAACTGGGCATTGCCTGGGGCAAGACGGAGTTGGAGGCGCGCGCCATCAGGAAAGCGGCTGGCGTCGAACCTAATTATCGGTTGGTGGATACGTGCGCCGCCGAATTTGAGGCGTACACGCCCTATTATTACTCTGGCTACGGCGATGAAAATGAACGGAGAGAGAGCGGTAAGCGCAAGGTGATCATTCTCGGAGGCGGTCCTAACCGGATTGGACAAGGGATCGAGTTTGACTACTGCTGCGTGCACGCGGCCTTTGCGCTCAAGGAATTGGGATTTGAGACCATCATGGTGAATTCTAATCCTGAGACGGTTTCAACCGATTACGATACGAGCGACAAACTTTACTTCGAGCCGTTGACACTCGAGGACACGTTGAACATTTGCGAGCAGGAGAAGCCATGGGGGGTGATTGTGCAGTTTGGAGGCCAGACGCCTCTGAACCTCGCCAAAGGTCTTTCCGAAGCTGGTGTGCCGATCATTGGCACCTCTCCCAAGAGCATTGAGAAGGCGGAGGATCGCAAATTATTCTCGGCAATGTTGGATGAATTGGGAATCAAGCAAACCCCGGGTGGCACCGCTTCAAACGAGACGGAGGCGTTGGAAGTGGCGCGCCGCGTGGGCTACCCGGTGCTTGTGCGGCCCTCCTTTGTTTTGGGCGGACGTGCGATGGAACGCGTTCACAATGAGGAAGACTTGCGGCGCTATATTCGCACGGCCGTGGAGGCCAGCCCCGATCATCCCGTGCTCGTCGACCATTTTCTCGAAAACGCCACCGAGGTGGATGTTGATTGTATTTGCGATGGCGAAATAGCGGTTCTGGGCGCCATCATGGAGCACATCGAAGAGGCGGGGATTCACTCCGGAGATTCGGCGTGCGTGATCCCGCCTTTCAGCCTGAGTGAGAAGGTGAAGCAAGAAATTTCCGATGCGACTAAACGCATGGCTTTCGCGCTTGAGGTGAGGGGACTCATGAACGTCCAGTTCGCGGTGAAAGACGAAACTGTTTACGTCCTTGAGGTGAATCCTCGGGCCTCACGCACCGTGCCTTTTGTTTCCAAAACGATTGGAGTTCCCCTTGCGAAACTGGCCGCAAAAGTGATGGCTGGCATCACATTGAAGGAGCTTGGCTTTACTCAGGAGGTTTATCCCGAGCATTTTTCGGTCAAGGAGGCAGTCTTTCCGTTTATCAAGTTCCCTGGAGTGGACATCGTGCTCGGGCCAGAAATGCGAAGCACTGGCGAGGTGATGGGGATTGATAGAAGTTTGGGTCTCGCCTTTGCCAAGGCTCAGATGGCGGCGCAGCCTCCGCTGCCTCAGTCTGGGAATGTCTTTATCTCGATTCCTGACAGAGACAAACCCAAGGCGGTTGAATTGGCTCGGGGTTTTGCGGAGCTAGGATTCACTCTCTTTGCCACGCATGGAACAGCCGCTGCCTTGAAGGCCGCGGGGATTTCTGCCAAGCGTCTTCACAAAATTGGGGAGGGGCGGCCCAACGCTTTGGATATGGTCAAGAATGGCGAGATGTCGCTGATTATCAACACGCCCTCCGGCAAGGTCGCGCGCGAGGATGAAGTGAAAATCCGATCCACCGCAAACAGCGCTAGAATCCCTGTGGTGACGACCTTGAGAGCTGCGGACGCAAGTCTCGAGGGAATCCGCGCCATGCGGGAGCATGGGATTTCCGTGCGAACACTGCAGGAATTCCATGGTCTTTAACGGGAAATCGATGGTCTCAAAAAAGAGGTAAGATTTTTCTAAGGAAGATTTGTCTCTGGGGTAGTGCTTGATGTTCTGGGGGGAACACTGGGCTGCCAGTTAGAGAATTCTAGCTGGCGGCCCTTTCTTTTTGCGCCGAGGGTTGGCCTCTCTGCGTGCGTCCTTTGTGCGTTCCCTGTCTTGATCGGGCTGGGAAAGACTTGGCTTGTGATTAAAATGCGAACCCAAGGCGCCCTCAGCGTGACTTGCGCCCGGATCTTGGCGCTGTGCGCAGGCTCCTCTTTTTCTCAGCTGAGAATGGCTTTCACAACCTTGCCGTGGACATCGGTGAGTCGGTATCGTCGGCCTTGAAACTTGTAGGTGAGGGCTTCGTGATCCGTTCCCAGTTGATTCAGAATGGTGGCTTGCAGATCATGGACGTGCACGCCGTCTTTGATGACATTGTAGCCCAGTTCGTCGGTTTCGCCGTGGATAATGCCGCCTTTCACCCCGCCTCCCGCCATCCACATCGTAAAGCAGCGTGGGTGATGATCCCTCCCAAAACTCGCAGACAACTTTCCCTGACAATAGTTGGTGCGACCAAATTCGCCGCCCCAAATGACAAGTGTGTCCTCTAGCATTCCTCGCTGTTTGAGGTCTTGGATCAGAGCCGCGCACCCTCGGTCAGTTTCGCGGCATAATTTTGGAATCGCACCGGGGATGCCTCCGTGATGGTCCCAGTCTTGATGGTAGAGTTGGATGAAACGAACGCCTTTCTCCGCGAGGCGCCTCGCCTGGAGACAGTTTGCGGCGAAGGTGCCCGGAGTTTTCGACTCGGGGCCGTAAAGTTCAAACGTCGATTCGCTTTCCGAGGCGACATCCGTGACCTCCGGGATGCTGCTTTGCATCCGGTAGGCCATTTCATAATTGGCGATTCTTGCCTGAATTCCAGGTTCGACCCCAGACGCTTCCATCTGGTGCGCATGCAACTCTCCGAGGTGGTTGAGCATCAGTCGGCGACTCTCGGCAGAAACACCTTGAGGATTGTTTAAGTATAAAACCGGGTCTTTGGACGGCCGGAATTGAAGACCTTGATACTCCGCTGGTAGAAAGCCGCTACCCCAGAGGTGCGCACCGAGGGGTTGCCCTCCTTTGTCTTTTGTGATCAGAACCACAAAGCTTGGGAGATTACTATTTTCGCTTCCCAAACCGTAACTGAGCCAGGCCCCCATGCTGGGGCGGCCCGGAATTTGGGAACCTGTTTGCAGAAACGTCACACCAGGACCATGGTTGATGGATTCGGTGAACATCGACCTGATGATGCACAGCTCTCCAGCCACTTCTGCGGTGTTCGGGAGGTGTTCTCCAAACCACGCGCCTGCAGGGCCGTGCTGAGAAAACTTAAAAGGGGATCCCACCATCGGTATGGAGGACTGATTGCCTGACATTCCTGTGAGGCGCTGGCCGCCGCGCACGGAATCGGGAAGCTGTTCTCCGTGCCGCTTGATGAGTTCGGGTTTGTAATCCAAGAGATCCAACTGCGAGGGACCGCCGGACATAAAAAGATAAATAACCCGTTTTGCTTTAGCCGCGAAATGAGGAAGCCCACGGATGGCTTTTGCAGGTTCGGTTGCCGAGACTTGGTGCGCGCCGAGCATTTCAGCAAGTGCGAGACCGCCGAGGCCGATCCCCGAGCTTTGTAAAAAATGGCGGCGAGGAAGCAACGGGTTCATGGATGAGACGGAGGTCGGTTGCATGGTTATTGTTTTACGACGGAGCCATCGTGATTCAGGAGCGCCTGCGCGAGAATGGTGGCTGCAGCGACTTCCGCCACTGGCAGTGCCTTGTCGACCGGAGCTTGACCCACGGTCAACAAAGCTTTCGCATCTTCTTGGTGGGCTTTAAAATGATGGAGTTGTTCGTTGTAGAGTGTGGTGAGAATCGCTTTCTCTCTGGCATCTGGAAAACGAGAAAGGCATGCCAAAAACGCTTCCTCTATCAAACCCGCAAGATTTTCTCCGTAAGTCTTTTGGAGGCGCTCTCCAAGCACCCGCGCGGCTTCCACGTATTGAGTGCCGTTGAGAAGGACTAGCGCTTGGAGTGGAGTGTTGGTGCGTTCCCTTTTTGCGGAGCAAACCGCACGACGCGCGGAGTCAAAAGCCATCATTGCAGGGGGAGGGGACGTCCTGCGCCAGCGTGTGTAGAGGCTGCGCCTCAAACTTCCTTCCCCTTTATCCGCTGGAGTTGGGCGAAATGCCTCGGAGCTCTCGTACGGATTTACGGGCGAGCCTCCCATTTTGCCACTCAGCAGACCGCTTGCACTTAGAAATGTGTCGCGCACCGCCTCTGCTGGAAGCCTGAAACGAGATCCACGAGCCAGCAGCACGTTCTCCGGATCATCTGCGGTCAATTCAGGCAAACCAAGGCTGTCCTGCTTGTAAGTCTGTGACATGACAATCCCTTTCAGCAGCGCTTTGACATCCCACCCGTTCTGAATGAATTCTGTGGCGAGGGTATCAAGGACCTCTTGATATTCTGGCGGCGTACCTTGGCTCCCAAAATCGTCTGACGTCCGAACCAAACCTCTCCCGAAAAGAGACTGCCAAAAACGGTTGACTGTTACTCTCGCCAACAGTGGGTGCTCCGGCGAGGTAAGCCAGCGGGCGAGGCCAAGGCGGTTTCGGGGGGAATCGGCTGGGAATTTTGGAAGAGACGCTGGTGTGTCCGCGAATACCTCCTCCCGCCGCTGGTCGTACTGTCCGCGGAATAAAACGAAGGCCTTTTTGGGCTTCGGTAGATCGTTCATCACCGATATTTCGGGCTGCGATTCCAAGAGCTTCAGGACGGCGTTGCGCGCGTCTTTCAAGGCATGAAGTGCCTCCCTGCGTGAGTCAGGCGGCGTCGCCAATAAGAATGTCTCCAAAAGGCGATCTCTCTCGAGGGGCGACAAGTTATCGGACGCCTTTGTCCACAGCAGATCCGCTTCCTGTGGCGCAAATGTCGCTGCGACTTCCAGCGCCGACAGTTCTCTTTCGAAAATGCGAAGATCATCAATCAGGCCATTCTTAAAACCCCGGTCTCGCATGCGGGCACCGAGAGTGATGTTCTCCCTCCCGGGCGTTATATCCCGTGAGAGGTTGTCTTTAATGACCTCGGTTTGAGCTGCATTTCCATTGATGAAAATACGCAGGCCGGATGCTTTGCCCGAACCATCCGATGTTATTGCAACATGAGTCCAGCTGCCGGGAACCAAAAGGGTTGTTGTTCGAATGGAGGCTGCATCTCCCGGCCAGAAACGCACGAGTGACCACTTGAGCCGGCCGTCTTCGAGGAGCAATTCAAAGCCCCGGCTTGCCGCGTCGGTCCAGGCCTTCGAACGATGTAGAATCACTGCGCGTTCTTTTGGCTCTGGCGTTTGGATCCAAAGAGAAACGGTGAATGGATCACTTCTATTAAAGCTTCCAACAGGCAAAGTAAGCTCATCATCTCCAGAAAGTTGAACGGCTGCGGTGTCTACGGAGCGGCCCGCGACGCTTTTGTTTTCACCCGAGAGAGCGGCCGTTTTTTTTGAGTCGATCAGGTTCGTGAGTTTATTGTCTCCAATCTTAGCGGAGTGGAATCGTCCGATTTCATTCGGAATCGCAAAGAGCGCCGTCCTCTGCTTCAACCATGCCTCAAAGCTCGCCCGAGCGTTGCTATCGGCTTCCGTTAAGGCGGTCTCAGCTTGCGCGACGACACGCTGAAGCTCTTTCAGTTTTGTTTGTGTTTCCGGAGAGAGCAGTCGAATGGCAGGAGTGGGGGCATCGCCGGTGAAAAATGAGTAGAGACCCGCTTCATCGATGTCATCGAAGAACGCAAACATCTGATAAAATTCCTTTTGCGAGATTGGATCAAATTTATGGTCGTGGCATTTTGCGCATTCAAAGGTGAGGCCGAGGAAAGCGGTTGCGAATGTCTGAACGCGGTCGGCAACGTATTCGACTCGGTATTCCTCTTCGACAGATCCTCCCTCGGCTTCCTGTTGATGAAGACGGTTAAAAGACGTGGCTAAAACTTGTTCTTCCGTTGGAGTTGGCAAAAGATCGCCCGCAAGCTGCCAGGTCACAAAATCATTAAAAGGCAGGTTTCGGTTGAGCGCGTTCACAACCCAGTCCCGCCAAGGCCATACAGCTCTATCCCGATCTACTTGAAACCCATAGCTGTCAGCATATCTAGCGACGTCGAGCCAGTCGGAGGCCCAGCGTTCGCCGAAAGAGGAGGATTTTAAAAGGCGGTCAACGGCACTCTCGTAAGCGTCAGGTTGGTTGTCTGCAAGATAGGCGCGGACGTCTGCGGGAGAGGGCGGGAGACCGGTAAGGTCAAGGGTGACGCGGCGAAGAAGGCGATCCGGGGTGGCCTGCGGTCTCTGTGTTATTCCTCTAGATTTCAGGCGTTTTTGTATGAGCTTGTCTATCTTGGTGGACAGAGGATCCAACTGCGCTTTCTCCTGCTTTGGGGAGATAAAAGACCAGAGAGGTTGGTATTCTGCTCCTTCAGAGACCCAGCGCCGGAGCGTTTCAATTTCGGCTTTGGAGAGTGGTTCGAGTTTTGCCTCGGGTGGAGGCATGACCTCGTCCTTGTCTGTGCTGCGGATCCGAGAGAGAATTTGGCTGCCGTCGGGATTTCCAGGACTGAGGGGAATGTCCCCACTCTTGGCGGGCTTGAGGGCGGCGTCTCGCAGGTCGAGGCGCAGACCTGCTTTCCGATGGCCACTGTCAGGACCGTGGCAGCCGAAGCATTTGTCGGAGAGAATGGGGCGTATATCCCTGTTAAATTCCAGCGGCGCAGCGCTCAATGGCCCGGAGGTTAGTCCGAGAAAAAGTACAAACTGTGTGAGTAATTTCATTGGAGCTACCAGAAGACCCAGATCCGCCGAGGGCCTTAGCCGGCCATTGGGTAAAATAATTTCATAAAGTCCACGGGTAGATTTTTTTCAGCGGATCTATCCACCAAGGATGGTATCGATCGAGTTCATGCAGATTTGGGACCAGGTCTCCAAAAACTCGTGGTTGGTGCGTAAAACTTCTTTGTCGAGGAAGGCCAGGTCGGTGATCGCAGCTTCTCCGCATGTGATGTCGTCAGTGTCGCACTCGAACACATGCACAACCCCGATATGCACTTTTCCAACTTCAGTGGAATCGTCGTTTAGGAGTGCAACGGCGCGTTGTTGATACGGCGAATGAATACGCAGTTCTTCGGCGATTTCACGCTGAAGGGCACGATGGTAGGCTGCGAGGTCAAAGCTTTGACCGGCGGCGTCTGCGTCGTTCATGTGCCCTCCAATCCCAATGGAGCGCTTGGCTGCCAAACGCTTTTCCCCGCCCTTACCTCCGCGAATGTAGCTGAGAATGCGCCCCTCATGGGTGAAAATCGCGTAGGGAATAATCTGTTTAAAATTTGGGTCAGTCTCCGCAAGGGAGCGCGCCATGAAGCGCGGGGAGGGAGGCGTGAGGAGCGCGCTCAAATAGCGATCCACCTCGAAGTGCAGGCCTTCAAACGCGCCCAAACGGTCGAATTCAGAACGGGGGACCACTAAAATCATTTCTTCAGCCATGGGAACATGTTTCCTACAAACCAAATCTGTGTCGAGCTTCCGTCGGATTACACAGCTTGCAGGCGTCAAATCTGGCGTTTCAGCGGTGTTGTCGGTTATTGTGGGACTCCATGGAATTGTCGCCCGAACGAAAATTGTCAGGAATCTTGGCTCCATTGTTCGCTCTCCGGGGGCCTAATGATCTGGGTGTGGGGGATATCGGCGCCTTGCGGGACCTCATAGACTGGGCCGCTGCATGTGGACTGGGCGTGGTGCAGTTGCTTCCGGTCAATGAGACGGGTCTGGAAAACTCGCCTTACAACGCAATCTCGTCGGTTGCACTGGATCCTCTGACCATTGAGCTCACAGTAGAGGCGCTGCCGGAGCTGACGGAGGAAATTTTGCTCGAGGAGAGGGAGCGGTTTTATCTCCGCAGAGTGTACGAGGGGCCGGTGTTTTACAAAATTGTTAAACCAATGAAGCGCTCTATCTTGCATAGGGCTTTTGAGCGCTTCAATGCGGTGGTGCGAAAGTCAAAGTCGGAGAGGGCACGGAGATTTGAGGAGTGGATTGCGGAGCAGGCGGCGTGGCTTCGGGGCTTCGCGTTGTTTCGCGTGTTGATGGCAGAAAATGAAACTGAGCAATGGGATCAGTGGCCAGAAGCACAACGCACGTTGAAAACTGCGAGTGAATGGCTTGGGAAGCAGTCCGCCCAAGTGCAGAAGGAATGGGAGTTGCGCCAGCGTGAAGTCATGTATGTGCAGTGGGTCGCGTGGATGCAGTGGAGAGGGATCAAAGAATACGCAACTCGCAAAGGGGTCGCGTTGATGGGCGACATCCCGTTTGGCGTGAGCCTTTACAGCGCGGACTTTTTTTGTGAGCCCGAGATCTTTGATGTGCGCTGGAGTGGCGGTGCTCCTCCAGAACCAGCTTTTCAAGGCGATCTGTTCACTCAGCGCTGGGGGCAAAACTGGGGCGTGCCGCTGTATCGTTGGGATGTGCTGGAGCAAACTGACCTTCATTGGTGGCGGCAACGCGTGAGGAAGGTCCGGGAGGTCTTTCACATGTTTCGGATCGACCATGTGCTCGGTTTTTATCGTGTGTTTGGATTCCCTTGGCGTCCTCAGCGCAATGCCGAATTTGCTCCGCTGGATTCGTCTCAAGCAAAGCAAGCCGCCGGAGGGGAACTGCCCCGCTTCCACCCGTTCTCGGATGATACAGAACGCGGGCGAATGGAAAATCGTGTTCACGGAGAGCGACTGCTACGACCGCTGCTTGAGGAGGCTGGTCCTTATACGCTTATGGGGGAAGATTTGGGCACAGTGCCCGATTATGTGCGCCCAAGTCTTGAGGCACTGAACATCGCTGGATTTAAAGTGCCGATGTGGGAGAAGGAGTGGGATACGCGTTTGATTGCCGGCGACAAGTATGGTCGCCTGAGTGTTGCGACCTATGCGACGCATGATCATGAACCGCTCAAAGTGATGTGGGAGCGTTGGATGAGAGCCATTGCAACGGGTGATTCCGGACGCCCCGAGGATTCGGAAGCCAGGGATATCGCGTGGTGGGAGGTGCGGAGACTTGCGGCCTGGGCGGGCTTTGAAGTGCCCCGGATCATGGAGTTTCAACAGGTTCATGAGCCGCTCTTAAGGGGGCTTCTGTCGTGCAACTCATGGATCACCATTTTTATGGTCACAGACCTTTTTGGGACTGGGCAGAGGTTTAACGTGCCTGGGGCAGTTGCGGATTCGAATTGGAGCGAACGCATTGCTTCGCCTGTTCGTGGGTGGTCGGAGCACAAGCGGTTGGCGCCCCTAATGGGCAGGCTGTCCTCTGCGTTTAAGCGAAAGCACTAGAGCGGGTTATCCGTTTGCGGAAAGCGGGTTGCATTGTTCCGAATAGGCTTGAGCGTGGTTGTTTGCCTCGGCACAATGCGAGGGTCCTCCCCCGGGGCGTGAGTGTTGTAAACGATCAGGAAAATTATGCAGCCAATTCACACTTTCAATGTCGTCCCAAAATTACCGGAGGTTCTCGAACCGCTCCGTGAAATCGCACTAAACCTTTGGTGGACATGGCAACCAGACGCACGAAAGTTATTTCGTCATCTGGATCCAGTGCTGTGGCACAAAACCAACCACAGTCCGCTGAGGATGCTTCAGCTTTGCCGGCAGGCGAGGTTGATTGATGTGTCTGAAGACGAGGATTTTAAACGTGAAATGAATGCAGTGCATTCACGCCTCAAGGCCTACATGCAGCGCTCGGACACGTGGGGGAAGCTGCGCAGCGATAAATCACCACTCAAGAGTCCTGTCGCCTATTTCTCGGCAGAATTTGGATTCCATGAATCCGTACCGAACTATTCCGGAGGACTTGGCATTTTGTCCGGAGATCACTGTAAATCAGCCAGCGATTTGGACGTCCCCTTCATCGCTTTTACACTTTTGTACCGGCATGGGTATTTCAGGCAGCAGATCAACAAAGAGGGCTGGCAGGAAAGTGTACAGTTAAACCAAAACTTCACGCATCTTCCACTTTTGGAGGCATTTGATTCGGATGGAAAACCGCTGTTCGTATACGTCACGATTTTAGGCGAAACCGTCTCGGTGAAAGTTTGGCGCCTTCAAGTCGGTAGGATTACGCTCTACTTGCTCGATACCGATCTGCTGGAAAACCGCGACGAGCACAGACTCATTACGGCCCAATTGTACGGCGGTGATTTGGACATGCGCATCCGCCAGGAGATCGTTCTAGGTGTGGGAGGAGTTCACGCCCTCCACGCGATGCAAATCGTACCCTCCGTATTCCACATGAACGAAGGGCACTCCGCTTTTCTGTCGCTTGAACTGATTCGTCGGCACGTCGTGGATCATGGGTTGGATTTCTACGCAGCGCTTCAAATCGTCGCTGCCGGAAACATTTTCACAACGCACACGCCTGTGCCTGCGGGAAACGACGCATTTCCCTTGTCCATGATGGAGAGGTATTTCGGAGATTATCCGGCCAAGGTGGGAATCGACTTTGAAAAGTTTGTCGGGTTTGGCCAGACGCGAAAGGATCCGCACGAGCCTTTTTCCATGACCATTCTCGCGCTTCGCACCAGCCGTCATTCCAACGGAGTGAGCGCCCTTCATGGCAGGGTATCGCAGGGGTTGTGGAAGGATGTGTGGGCGGGGGTGCCACAGAAAGAGGTTCCGATCACGAGTATTACCAACGGTGTTCACACCCGCACGTGGATGGCGCCGGAGTTTGCAGCGCTTTATGACCGGTATCTGCCGGGCTGGGAGGAGCATTTGGTGGACGTGGATTTTTGGCGTGGCGTGTATGATATTCCAGACGAGCAGCTTTGGGCGACACATCAGCTTTTAAAACAACGGCTGATCAATTTTGTTCATGAACGAGTCGGTTCCCAGCGTCTACGCCTGGGCGAGGCCCCTGAAAAATTGCGTGCAGTTCAGCGGTTGTTAAATCCAGACGTTCTTACGATTGGATTTGCCCGCCGGTTTGCAACATACAAGCGTGCGACGCTGCTTTTTTCCGATCCTGACCGCCTCGTAAAACTCATCAATAATGTCGAGCGTCCGGTGCAGTTCATTTTTGCCGGGAAAGCGCACCCCAAAGACGAGCCAGGAAAGCGCTTTATCCAAGAGGTTTATAAATTTAGCCGGATGCCAGAGTTTGAGAACAGGATTGTTTTTTTGGAAGATTACGACACCTACGTTGGCCGGCGCATGTATCAGGGGGTGGATCTCTGGTTAAACAATCCACTGCGTCCGCTTGAGGCGAGTGGTACGAGCGGGATGAAGCTCCCTCCAAACGGAGGACTCAATCTCTCGGTGCTCGATGGTTGGTGGTGTGAGGCGTTTGCCCAGAACCGCAAGACTGGGTGGGCGATTGGCGAGGAAATCGGGGACGGTGCCGTTGATTTTCAGAACGAGGTGGATACGGCGAGTCTGTTTCACATCCTTGAAGCGCAGGTGGTTCCTCTTTATTATGCGAAGCCGGACGGGCGCCTGCCGCTGGCGTGGTTGCAGTTGATGCGGGAGTCGATCCGCTCAATCACACCCGTGTTCAACACGCACCGCATGGTTGCTGAATATACTGAGCGTCTGTATGAGCCTGCATCCAGGGCGCATGCGGTTCTATCTTCGGAGGGTGGAAAGAAGGCGCGGGCACTTTCGGAATGGAAGGATTTGATCCGGGCGGCGTGGCCAAAGGTCCGGGTCGAGACGGTTGAAATTGAGCGTTCTGGATCGAGCGTGGAGGTGGGGGATCTGCTGCCAGTGCGGGCGACGGTCCACCTGGGGGCTTTGGCCCCGGATAATGTGGCGGTACAAGCTTATTATGGGGAGGAATTTAACGCAGAAATTGTTTCTCCCATGACTGGAGTGCTGCAACTGGCCGCTAAACTTGACGGTGGTTCCTACCTTTACAAGGGGGCAATCGCAGCGGTTGAGAGCGGTTCGTACGGCCTGAGCGTGAGGATCATACCGACGCATCCGAATTTGATTCAGGCGCACGAATTGCGCCTGATTAGCTGGGCGAAGCCCTAGGATTGTCAAGGGACTGCCTTTGAAATGACAAAGACTGGCCTTGGAGGAGACAAAGAAGCGTCAAACTTGGCCAGAGATCGTAAAATGTGTGATTACCGCTTGATCACACGGCGTTCTCAGTCGATATATTGCCTCTGTTTCCATTTATATCTATGAAACTTAATCGTATTGCCCCCCTATTCGCCTTCATCGTTGGTAGTTTTTTTGTAACGAGTTCTGCGCAAGCGGATCTCAAGATTGGAACAATTGACATGAAGTTGGTGTTCGATAGTTATTCGAAGACCAAGGAAGCCGAAGGTAAGATCAACGAAGCTCGCGAGCAGGCTAAGAAGGAGCTGGATGAGCGTTTGGGGATTTTCAATAAGGCTCAGGAAGAAGCCCGTAAGTTAAACGAGGAAGCGAACAAGCCTGAACTTACCGAGAAGGCCAAGTCTGACAAGAGCAAGGTTTTGAATGAGAAAATCCAGGCCCTCGGGACTCTTCAGCGCGAGATTCAAGAGTTCCAGCAAACCCGTGAGCGCCAGCTGAGCGAGCAGTCTGTCCGTTCCCGCAACGCCCTTCTTGAAGAGATCAACAAAGTCATCGGTGACAAGGTGAAGGGCGCTGGTTACGACCTCGTTATTGACAAGTCTGGGCAGTCTTTGAATGCCGTTGGGGTTCTGGTATATTCGAAGGAATCTTTCGATTTCACCGCAGAAATTATCGCTGAGATCAACAAGGATAAAGACAAGGACAAGGGCGCCAAGGGATCCAAGAAGTAGTTGGTGGTTCGTGTAATTCAAAATATAGCACCGGCTGCTCTTTTTGGGGCAGCCGGTTTTTTTTTAAGTTGGAGCCCGTATGAAGCAGGAGGACTCTGGTCATTCAAAACATGCTGTGCCGAAAGTCGTGCCGTTGGAGGTGGTGGATGAGATTCCAATGACTGGCGGACGTTGCGAGGGTCCTCGGAAAGCAGAAGAGGGAGAGACTCACCGGCAAACTCAGCGGGGGTGGCGGTTTGTTTTGAGTCTCATCGTGGCCGCTGTTGCTGACGGTTTGGAGGTCCTTTTTCCTTTCGCGTGGGTTCCAATCGACCTCGCAACGGTTGGTGTTTTCTTCTTGTTGTGGGGGTTTCGATGGGAGGTCGCACTCGTTTTGATTCCGGAGCTCATTCCAGGGGTAAACGCATTTCCTTCTTGGATAATGCTTGCGTTATACCTCGGCAATGCAGCTCCAACGCCGAGGGGGAATGGCGGCCAATGATGGTTAGTGGGCTTGTAGCAATGCTTTTCTGAGCATTACCAGCGCATGCTGGACTGCGAGTTGTTTGAATGTCTGCCGGTCCGAAGTAAAGCGGCGATGGTCCACCGTTACAGAACCATCTCTTTGGGCTAGAGCAATGTACACAGTGCCGACGGGTTTTTGTTCCGACCCTCCAGCTGGGCCGGCGATACCGGTGGTTGCGAGCGAGTAGTCCGCCCCCGATAGCTTTAATGCTTGAAGGGCAAGTGCTTCAGCGACAGCTGCGCTGACTGCTCCATGCTCTTCAAGAAGGGGTTTGGGGACTCCGATGTATTCTTTAGCGGTGTTTGCGTAAGTGACGAATCCGTAGCCGAACACGCCCGAGCTTCCAGGTGCGTTCGTGATTTGGTTCGCAAGAGCCCCACCGGTGCAGCTTTCTGCTGTGGCGATGGTCTGCTTTCGGCGTGTGAGTTCAGAGACTAGCCAGTCTTCCAGTGTACGGGAGCTTTCTGGTAGTACCGCGGTTCCAAACGACGTTTTTAGCAATGCTGCGGCTTCCTCCAACTGGCGGGGCGAACCCACGATTCTAACGTCCACTTCCGACGGTCGCGCGCAATAACCGGGCTCGATTCCCATTTTTATCAAGGGCTCTCCTACTGTTTCTTCAACGATGGATTCTGGTACACCCACAACACGCCATATTTGCATGTGTCGGGCTGAGCCTTGGGGAAGGAGCAAGCGGAGGCGTGGAATCAGGTCTGCTTCCACCATCGGAATCAATTCCCGCGGAGGACCTGGCAGAAGGAAAAGATGCGGTGAGCTCTTGCCATCCCCGAGTGGAAGTGGCGGGAAATACAGGCCCGGAGCGGTTCCATGGTTGTTTTGGAGCAATACAGATTCCTCTGGTCGCTCGGCTTGGCGAAGGATCCGGGCGGTTACGGGGATTTGCCGTGTTTTCAGCCGTTCTTCAATGAGCTCTGCCACAGCAGGATCCAGTTGCATTTTCAGACCCAGCAGTTCGGAGGCAACATCCCTCGTGATGTCATCCGTGGTTGGCCCTAACCCTCCGGTGACTATGACTACGTCACACCGGGCAAAGCTTTCGAGGAGTGCCTCACGAATGGGGGCGCCATCTGGAACCGTCGCCTGTCTTTGGATGGTTATGCCGATTGTCCACAGAGCGGTGGCCAGAACCTTGAGATGAGTGTTTACGACCTGCCCGAGCAGCAGTTCGGATCCTGTGTTAATGAGTTCAACGCGCATGAAATGAAGCCGGACCGCATGCCGGTTGTCGACCCTACACGTTTGCGCGTTAAAGCGCAAAGGAGCGGTTTAAGAAAAGAGACTCCTCGGCAAAAAAGGCGTCCGATTCGCAATGGGAGGCGGGCGCAAGATTTCGAGGACGTGCCTGGCATTGGTGCTTTTATTTTCAGCGTGGAAATTTCAGACTTTCCTGCATGGTTGACGCTGTGGTTTTTGATATAGGTAACGTGCTGTTGCGCTTTGATTTTAGGTTGGCAGTAAAGCGTGTCGCACCGTTTTGCAGGGTTGCGGCTTCCGAGATCCCCGAGATTCTGGAGCCTTTGAAAATCGAGTTGGAATGCGGTCGGGTGGCTGGGGACGTATTTTTGAATAAAATGGCCGATTGCATCGGGTTTGTGGGAGACTTGGACGTTCTGCGTTCAGCATGGCAGGAGATTTTCGAACCCATCGCGGCGACCCACGATCTTGTAGCCTGTTGGCGAGGTAAATATCCCCTGTATCTTCTATCGAACACAAACGATCTTCATGCAGAGTATTTTTTGAAGCGTTACCCAGTATTTTCTAGTTTTGACGGCGCAGTCTTTTCTCACGAGGCGGGTATGATGAAACCCGATGCAGGGATCTATGAACACGCGGTGGAAAAGTTTGGAATTCAACCGGAGCGAACTCTTTTCATCGATGACCTGCTTGCGAATGTGGAGGCCGCAAGAAATGCCGGCTGGCTGACGCATCATTATCGCGAGGACGAGCATAATGCTCTCCTTGCCCGGGTTCGAACTCTCCATTTGCTCTGAGGATGTGCGCGAAGGCGTCGTACAGAGCACGTCTGTATCCAAAAGGAAGAGCTTGCGGCTTTGCCAGTTGTTCACCAAGCTTGCTTCCCTATGAGTGAGAAACGATCAGGCTGCCTGACCGCGGTTGTCATTGTCGCCTTTTTGGTCAGCATCATTTTGAACGTTGCATTTATTGCGGGACGTTCTTCTAAAATCGTTCGTGCATCGATGCAGCCGTCGGCGGCTGATGCTTTCACCGAGGAGGTTGTGGTGCCCGCTTCGGGGGCTGACACGGGAAAACGCATTGCGATCATAGCATTGCGTGGGGTCATAAGCTCGGCTGAACCGGGGCAGGTGACTGAATCGGCTCTAGAGGATTTGTTGATGGAGCTAAAACAAGCTCGGGAAGATCGTTCGGTAGGGGCGATTCTGCTGCGGATAGATTCTCCGGGAGGGGAGGTAACCGCCTCTGACATTCTGTACCAGCAGGTACTCAAGGCCCGCGCGGTGAAACCCGTTGTCGTGAGCATGGAGTCTGTGGCGGCCTCAGGCGGTTATTACGTCGCGTGTGCGGGGAGTTTTGTGTTTGCCCATGAAACAACGATTACCGCCTCGATAGGCGTGATTATGCAGAGCGTGAACTACCAGAATCTGCTAGGTAAGGTGGGCGTGGAAGTCAATACGTTCAAGAGCGGAGTCTTTAAGGACTTACTCAATGGAGCGCGCGAACTGACGGAGGCGGAACGCGAATATGTGCAGGGTTTGATTGACCAGTCTTACTCGCGCTTTGTTGGAATCGTCGCGAAGGAAAGGCATCTTGACGAGGCCTCTCTGCGGACGGGTGTTGCCGACGGACGGATTGTTTCCGGCGTTGATGCTCTGAAAGAAAAGCTCATCGATGACCTTGGAGGTTTTGATGAAGCTTTGGAAAAGGCACGGGAACTGGCCGGTACGCCGGGGGCTGCCGCGGTGAGGTATTCTTCCCCGATGGCGTTTGGACGCCTGATCCGTCTGCTCAGTGAAGCGCCCGCCAAAAACACGAGGGTCCAGCTAGATTTGGGGGGGAAAGTCGACAGCCGTTTACCAAGCGGCAGACTGTATTTTATGAGTTCCATGTTGGTTCCCTAGGCCGAAGACTAGCTCGTCGGACACCCCGGTTTTGTGGAGGATCTCTCGCCAATTTTTTTGCAGTTGTTGCTGGCGATTCCGATCGTGGGGGGCGTCCTCTATTACTTTGCGCAGGCGCGGGAATTGGCGCTTCGAGGCACGCGTTTGGATGCGGGGTATTTTGGGGTCGCAGATTTGTTTATGGGGACGGCTCTTGCCCTGTACTTTGGATTGAACGGGGTTCTGATGCTTTCCAAGGGGGATTCAAACTCAGAGCTGAGGCCGGAGCATGTGCGCTCGAATCTCGCGTTCATGCTGGTGGTTTTGATTTCCGTGTTCGTGTTTGTTTCTGCCCGGCGCCTGCCTTTGACAAAGGTTTTCAATCTTGGATTAGAGGACATAGCCTCTATTCCATTGCGGGCTGCTGTTGCCTTGGGGACTGCCCTTCCGCCGATTTGGGGGGCAGGGCTTTTTTGGGAACGCTACCTGCAGAATTCGAGCCCCGAGCAGTCTCTTGTGAGCCTGTTCCGCGTTTCCGCTGAATCGGGGGACTGGAGTTCCGTGCGGTTGGTTGCGTTGTCGGCGTTTCTTCAGGCACCGGTGGTTGAGGAGGTCCTTTTTCGAGGATATTTTTATGTGACGCTCAAGCGGTACATGGGCGCTGTGGGATCGGCGCTTCTCGTGAGCGCGCTCTTCGCGGTGTGCCACGGCAATGTGCGCGTTATTCCCGGTCTTTTTATCCTTTCGATTTGTGAGATCATCACTTTCGAGCGGTTTGGGTCCCTTTGGGTGTGCATTTGCATGCACGCCTGCTTCAATGGACTGAGTCTGTTCTTGCTCTACATGGAATCCCAGGGATGGCTGCCCCATTGACGTTACATGATCTCGGTGAAGAGGCTGTAGTGCGCGGCCTCATCGATCTTTTACCTGCGAGCGGAAAGCTGGTTTTGAGAGGGCCGGGAGATGATTGTGCCGTGGTGAGTCTTTCGGATGCAAAAGACGTGCAGCTCCTCAAGGTTGACTCGGTTGTGGAGGGCGTTCACTTTGACCCCGCGGAGGACATGCTGCGCGTGGGCTGGAAAGCGTTGTGTCGCGCCATCAGTGACGTTGCGGCGATGGGGGGAACTCCGGTTCATGCTTTGATTACTTTGGCTGCGCAACCGAGTGTGCCGTGGTCGCGCGTGCGTCTTCTTTATGAAGGAATTTTGAAGGCTGCATCTGTGTATGAGGTCTCGATTGTGGGGGGGGAAACAGGCAAAACCTCGGGGCCGTTAGTTTGCAGTGTGTTTTTGACGGGCAAAGTCTCTGCAAATGATTGTGTTTTGCGCGCGGGAGGCCGCCCTGGCGACGTTCTCTTTGTGACTGGACGCTTGGGAGGTTCGTTGACCAGCGGTCGGCATCTTGATTTTTGTCCGCGCCTGAGGGAGGGACAATGGTTGGCGTTCCATCATTTTCCTTCGGCCATGATGGATGTTTCTGATGGACTGTGTTTGGATGTTCAGCGTCTTGCAGCTGCAAGTGATTGCGGTGTAGTGCTTTATCCTGAAGGAATTCCGTGCAACAAGGGCTGTACGACTCAACAGGCGTTAAGCGACGGGGAGGATTTTGAACTGCTTTTAGCAGTGCCCCCTGAAAAGGTGGAGGCGCTGTGCGGCGCTTGGACGGAGGCTTTTCCGGGGGTGCCGCTCTCACGCGTTGGGAACTTGACTGAATTCGACAGAGGGTGCACACCTCACGAGATTTTTATCAAAGGTGGCTACGATCATTTCCAATAGTTCCGAAGAGACCATATCCGCAGGGCGGTTGCTTGCCGCGCGTTTGCAGAGCGGTGATGTAGTCGCTCTTTGTGGAGATTTGGGGGCAGGCAAGACTCATTTTACCAAGGGTATTGTGGAGGCTCTTGGCGGAGATGCGGGAGATGTGACAAGCCCTACGTTCACGCTTGTGCATGAATACCGCAGCGGTCGTTTACCTGTTTTCCATTTTGATTTTTATCGACTCGAAAGGGTCCAAGAATTGCGTGGAATAGGTTGGGAGGATTATCTGAGAGACGATGGTGTTTTGGTGGTGGAATGGGCGGAGCGTTTTCTTGAGGCCCTGCCGGAGCACACGATTTTTGTGCGATTTGCCGTTAACGAGGGTTCCGAGAGGGTATTGGAGTTTTTATGAAAGCGATTCTCGCGTTGGAGGCTTCCTCAGATACGGCATCAGTCTCCTTGTGGAGGAGTGGAGAGGTGTTGGCGGAGGTTGAGTTTTTCTCAAAGCGATCTCTGTCCGCGGAGTTGTTTCCAGTTTTGTCGCGGGTGCTCGACGGAGCCCCTCCCGTGGGCCTGATCGCAGTGGGATTGGGGCCGGGCTCGTATGCGGGCGTGCGGATTACGATTGCAGCGGCCCTTGGTTTGCAATGCATTTGGGAGTGCGAGATCAAGGGGATTCCAAGTGTTGCTGTTCTTGGAGCGCAGGGGGAGAGCTATCAAGCAATAGGAGACGCGCGCCGCGGCACCTGGTACTATTCGCAGGTTGTGGACGGTTTGTGCGTGAATGGTCCTGTGCTGCTGGAATCTCCGGAAATGCTGAAGAGCGCCTTGGCGAAGGGCCATGGACCGGTTCGATCGACTGAGGTTCTTCAGGACGAATGGGGGGCGGTTGTGAGTGTTCCGAATGCTTCAGCGCTGGCGCGTCTCGCCTCACTGGGGCGTGGGATCGTTCAGAGTACGGATCTCGAACCGCTTTATCTCCGCGAACCGCATATCACTCTGCCTCGCGTACCATAAACAGACACGCGAGAGCGAGAATTAGGAGTTCTTCATCCGAGTCACGCATTTAAGCAGATACGGAAGGAGCTGTTTCTTGCGCGAAACCACGCCTGTGAGTTCCCAGATAAAATGGGATTTTTCCGGGTAATCGATCGAGGCGAGAAAAGCAGGTTCGCCCCGCACGAGCAGGAGCGAGGTTTGCTCATTGATGTCCGTGACGAGCAACGCCGAAAATATCAGTCCGGCGATTTTACGCTGGCGTTCAAGCTCCTCGAGAAGGGCCTCTTGTTTTTGTTCAAAGTGGGCAAAGGAAAGTTCTTCGATCTGCGCGACGCTGAAACTGTAACCATTTTCCTTGTAGACCTTGGAGTCCGCACTCACGGCCTGCGCGGGTGTCATTGTCAGGAGTGGGGAACCGACTGCGAAAATTTCGTTCGCAAGTTGGGTTGGATCGACGCCGGCCACTTCCGCAAGCTCTGCGAGGATTCTTTTGTCCGTTGGCGTCGTGGTGGGTGAATTCAGATTGAGAGTGTCTGAAATGAGTCCGGCCATGAGCAAGCCCGCGATCGCCTTGGGAATGGGGATCCCGGCGTTTTGGAAACACATTGTGATAATACTGCTCGTGGACCCGACAGGATTGTTCCAAAAAAGAATAGGCGTGTGGCTTGAGAATCCGCCGAGCTTGTGGTGATCGAGGATCTCAACGATGGGAACTTCACTGGCTCCGCGAACGGCCTGTGTGAGTTCATTGTGGTCGACTAAAATAAGCTGGCGGGGAACGGGTTTGATGAAATCCGATTTGGAGAGGATGCCAACCAGTTTGCCTTCATCGTCGATGACTGGGAAAATAAACTGTCCGCTTTGTGCTGCAACCTGCCTTGCTTCAGCCAACGGTGTCTCCTTGTGGAAAGACGTGTATTCGGTTTGAACCATCCTTTCGACGCGCACTGCGCCGCGTGCTAACAGCACGGTAGACGCGGTGTCATGGGGCGATGAAATGAGAGTGATTCCCGCGCTTCGCGCAGACTCGCTTATGAATTCCGGAATCTCCAAACCGCCAGTAACGATGATCGCGCTTACATTTTCCTCGATTGCAAGAAGTTGAACGTGGGGTCTGTCGCCCACAAAAAGGATGACCTGTTTGTCTTTGTATCTGCGCAGACGAGGGATGAAACTGTCTTGGGCCATCGCGCAAACCATCAGCAGCTTTTCCGAGGGTTCTGTGCCGAGTTTGCCCGTGATGAGTGAGCCCCCAAACGTGGCTACAATATCGTGTATCGAGGCTGTTACCAGACGGGCCGAATTAGCCTCGTCTCGAGAGGGGAAGAGATGGTGCGTGATTTTGAAAGCGCTCAACAACCCCAGGCACCGATTCTCGCCGTCAACCACTGGAAGACCCCTCAGCCCCTTTTGATCAATAAGTTGGATCGCGTCGTATACAGGCGAGTCGTTTTTGACACAAATAACCTTGGGTTGCATGACATCTCGCACCACGGGAGAGAGGTCGGTCACGAGCATCGGAGCGGGGATCCCGAACTTTTTGAGCACGTAATCGATGCGTTCGTTTGTATTGCCGCATCTGGCCGCGACAACATCCGTGAAGCCTGCCAGCGTCTTAAATTCCGCATAGGCAATGGCTGCGCAGATGGAATCCATATCAGGATTACGATGGCCGATAACGATGGTTTGCATTCGAGAGCGAGCTTAGGGGGGATGAGGGTTCCGATTGAAGCGGGAAAATCACCAAGAGTGACGGGGCGGTTGTGGGTGGGGTGCTTTAGTTCGGTTGGCGTTGTGTTTCCAGCGGGGAAATCTTGTGCGTTTTTTGAAACGGACGGTCAGTTTTGTGAGGAGTTTTTGAGGGGGAATCAAACGGTTTGGCATCCGAGTTGAGGACTAACGCAGTGGAGCGGCCGTGAAGGGTTTTTATGTGAGTTGGAAGTGTCTGATATGGTTGATTATATGTGCATAAAAAGAGTCTGGGGCCGGCGTTTTCACGCTGCGGGTTGGAGGCGAGAAGGAAAAATAAATGCATTTTTCCTGCGTCCTAAATAAGCGAAGGTGTGGACACAAAGCCGAGTTTGTGGCACAGCCTGCTGCTTGATTTTGATTCCTGCCCCCCCCATGGAGCACAGAAGAGGTTTGCGTGAAGTCGCAATCTACTGTGGCTTTTGAGAGTGTCAGGCTCTCTCAGTTCTTTGTTAGTGATTGAACATTTATTAGACATGCCCAAAACATCCAAAACATCCAAACCCGCCGCCAAGAAAAGCGGCGCACCTAAAACAGCCGCGAAAGCCGCTATCAAGAAACCAGTCAGCGCTCCCGCCCACAAGGGGGTGAAGTACGTCTACACCTGGGGCGACGGTAAGGCGGATGGAGATGGTTCACAAAAGGCCCTCCTTGGCGGCAAGGGAGCCAACCTCGCTGAAATGACACGGATCGGCCTGCCAGTGCCCCCGGGGTTCACGATCTCCACCGAAGTTTGCACCTATTTTTACAACCACAACCGTTCCTACCCGCCGGTATTGCAGGCGCAGGTGGAAGGCGGCGTTAAAAACATGGAGCGGATCATGAAGTGCACCTTTGGAGACGCTGAAAGCATGCCTCTTCTGGTCGCAGTGCGTTCTGGCGCGCGTGACTCGATGCCTGGGATGATGGATACCATCTTGAATCTCGGCCTGAACGATCAGACCGTTCTAGCCCTCGCGAAGGCGACCAACAACGAGCGGTTCGCTTGGGATTGCTATCGTCGTTTCGTCCAAATGTATGGTGACGTCGTTCTTGGTGTCCAAAAGCGCGAGGGAGAAGATCATGAACCCTTCGAAGTTGTAATCGAAGAGTACAAGCATGAGCACTATCATGCGGAGCTTCTCGACAGTGAATTGACGGCTGAAGACCATAAAGAACTGGTGAAGCGCTTTAAAAAGCTCGTCAAAGATCGCACGGGAAAAACCTTCCCCTCCAATGTGTACGACCAGCTCAAGGGAGCAGTTGGAGCCGTGTTCGGTTCTTGGATGAACGATCGCGCGATCGTGTATCGCCGCAAGTACAACATCCCCTCTGAATGGGGCACCGCAGTGAACGTGCAGGCGATGGTGTACGGAAACACTGGCCCTACATCGGGCTCGGGAGTTGCCTTCACCCGGAATCCAGCGAACGGCGTCAATGAATTCTACGGGGAGTTCCTCATTAATGCGCAAGGGGAGGACGTGGTGGCCGGCGTGCGTACGCCCGAGCCCGTGTCCAAGCTTCAGAAAGAGATGCCCAAGCCTTTCGCCGAACTCATGAAGGTTCGGTCGATCTTGGAAAAGCACTTCAAAGATGTGCAGGACGTTGAATTTACCGTGCAGGACGGAAAATTGTTCATGCTCCAGACCCGCAATGGAAAGCGTACCGCAGCAGCGGCGCTCAAGTTCGCGATGGACATGCACAAGGAAAAGCTCATCGATTGGGAAACAGCAGTGCTGCGCAATCCAGCGGATCAGTTGGACCAGTTGCTTGCGCCGATCTTCGATCTTGCTGAGGTGAAGAAAGCTAAGGCTCTCGCAAAAGGTCTGCCTGCAGGCCCTGGAGCCGCTTCTGGTAAGATTTACTTGAACGCCGACCGCGCCGCTGCTGCCGCCCATGATAAGGGCGAGCAGGTGCTGCTGGTGCGCAATGAGACGTCTCCGGAAGATCTCCGTGGGATGATCGCGGCAGAGGGCATTCTCACCGCCAAGGGTGGCGTATCCTCGCATGCAGCGCTTGTGGCGCGTCAGATGGGGAAAGTCTGCATCTGCGGCGCTTCCGATGTGTTGATCAATTACGAGAAGAAGACTGTCACGATTTCCGGACAAGTCTTCAAGGAAGGTGACTTCCTCTCGATTGATGGAACGAGCGGTATTGTTTATGGCGGCAAACTCAAGACGTCTCCGAGCGAGATCATCACGGGTACCATCAACAACAACAAGGCCGCGCAGAAGACCGAGAAGTTCAAAAACTTCCAGCAGTTGATGAAGTGGTGCGGGCAGGCGACTCGCCTGGCGGTTCGTACCAATGCAGACACGCCCGAACAGACCGCAAATGCGATCGCATTCGGAGCCACCGGAATCGGGCTTACCCGCACGGAGCACATGTTCTTCGAGGGCAACCGCATTGATGCAGTCCGCGAGATGATTCTTGCCGACACCAAGGAAGCGCGGGAGAAGGCACTGGCCAAGATCCTTCCCTACCAGCGTGCAGACTTCGCCGGCATCTTCAAGGCGCTCAAGGGCTACCCTGCCACAATCCGTCTTCTGGATCCGCCATTGCATGAATTCGTGCCGCACGACCAGGCCGCTCAGGCGGACTTGGCCGCAAAGCTGAAGATTCCTGTGGCGAAGGTTGCCGAGCGCGTTGCGGCTTTGCATGAAGCCAATCCGATGCTTGGGCACCGTGGTTGCCGCTTGGGGATTGCATATCCCGAAATTACGGCGACACAGGCGCGCGCCATTTTCGAGGCGGCTGCTGACGTGCAGAAGAAGGGCATCAAAGTGAAGCCCGAGGTGATGATTCCCCTCGTGGGTTACAAGCGCGAGCTCGATCTTCAAGTCGCGATTGTGCATGAGGTTGCAGCGCAGGTGCAGAAGGAGAAGAAGGTGAAGCTCAGCTACCAGGTGGGAACGATGATTGAAGTTCCTCGTGGTGCGCTGACGGCTGATGAGATCGCTCACACGGCTGAGTTTTTCAGCTTCGGCACAAACGATCTGACTCAGACCGCTCTTGGCATCAGCCGTGACGACATGGGCAACTTCCTCAATGCTTACGTCGAAAACGAAGTGTTCTCCAAGAATCCCTTCGCAAGCCTCGATCAAGGCGGCGTCGGGCAGTTGGTGAAGATCGCCATTGAGAAGGGCCGCGCTACGCGTCCTGACATCAAGCTGGGCATCTGCGGTGAGCATGGTGGCGATCCTGAATCCGTGAAGTTCTTCCACCGTGTGGGACTCAATTATGTGAGTTGCTCGCCGTTCCGCGTGCCCGTGGCACGTTTGGCCGCGGCGCAGGCTGCGATCGAGGAAAAACGCGCACAGGCGCATGCCCCGATCAAGAAGGCAGCAGCAGCTCCGAAGAAATCGGCAACGGCTAAGAAGGCTGCGCCAGCGAAAAAAGCGGGCAAGCGGTAATCCGCAGCTATTATCCTAGAAAAAGCCGCTCAAGGTGAAAATCTTGAGCGGCTTTTTTGCGTCGAATGTTTTGAAAAAACGGCTGCAAAAACTCTTTTCAGTGCATGCGCTGGAACTTTTGGTTCTCTCGCCAAGGAGATTAATAGAGTAGGGAGACGAGGATGGTTTGCGGTCACAACCACTCCGTGTCCTCCTCTCCCCCTCATCGAACCGGACGGGCGGATTTCCCGCATCCGGCTCTCGGAGGCTGTTCTCCGGTTTGCTTCATTTGTATCGCCGTGTGGCGTTCGTGGGAAAACGAGTCAGGCCGTATTGCTCATGCAGGCGTTCGTTCC
>CANJPY010000035.1 GCA_947476255.1 Chthoniobacteraceae bacterium
ACGTTCTGGAAAGAGCCTGAAACAGTAGTGGCCCGGATCAATGAGCGGGTACGCGGCTGGATCGGGTACTTTGACTACGCGCAAAGGGACGAGGTGTTTGGGAAGATGCAGATGCAGGTGTGTAATCGAGTCCGGAGATGGCTGTGGAAGAAACATGCCAAGAGCCGGGCGCATTACGGGCCGCAGTATCGGAACGAACGCCTGCATGAGCAATACGGTCTGACTCGATTCCCCACGAACGCCACACGGCAATGCAAATGAAGCAAACCGGAGAACAGCCTCCGAGAGCCGGATGCGCGAAATCCGCCCGTCCGGTTCGATGAGGGGGAGATGAGGACAAGGAGTGGTTGTGGCCGCAAACCATCCTCGTCTCCCTACTCTATTTAGGAGAAAGGCGCTCAGTTTGGTTTGGGGGAGGGAGGCGCGAAGTCGCCGAGCTTGTCCTGCTGCGGTCCGACCTTGTTTTGCACAGCCTATTTGCGAGTTGACGAGCGAGGCGCAGAATGCACCGGTGGATAGGTGCCGAAATGATCCAGACTCCTCTTTTCAGTCCCCATTGCGACTCTGGCTTTCTTCAAAAGATTCCTTCGCTCTTCCCGGCTCAAAGACAGGAGAAGACGGCCCGTGGCTTCCCTCAGTTCACGCGACATTTCGACAGCATCGACAGCATCGACAGCATCGAAAGTTTTAGTCCTCGCTTCCTTAAATAATCTCCAGTGGGTTTACGATACGGATAACAGGGTAGCCGTTCAACAGATTCACTCCGTTAAAGCCGGTTTCACGTTGAACATTCACCTGATGCCGAAAATTCCAACTCACAAGCAGGCTGATGCGTGAAATGGTACAGGCTGCTACATGAAGTGCGGCATCAAAATATTTTGGGGAGACTACTTTGTGGCTTACATAACTCTCTGCCAATGAATACAGTTCGTCATTAATTTCCAGGAGTGTTTCCTGTTGGAACGTTTTCAAGAAAAGGGCACGTACAAAATCTGGGGTACCTTGGATTTCTTGAGCGACAACGTCGGAACTCGCAAAGCGCCATTTCCCTGCCTCCATTTGGCTCCAAAGTTCTTGAGTGGCATCCTTCTACTCGGCGTCAAATTAACCCCCGATAACTAAGGTATCCAAATAAAGGAGCGGCACGCGCACAAATGACCCTTACCATCGGGAAGCTCCGATAGCGACCTTGATTTCAGATCCGCTTCAATAACCATCCTCTCTCTGGAAGTTAGTTTTTTACCGACGTTGCACCATCCAATTTCGCTGGTCGAAACGATTATGCGGCATCAGCATGCCCTTTGCGGCCCGACTGCGCTTGCTTCGCACCTTGACCTGAGCGCACTGTGTACGATGCTGCTTGGACAACCTGCGTCCGCCCCGGCCACCCATGCTTATGAAACGTCTCTCCCGTCTCTTGTGCTTTCTTGGCGCGCGTCTCGCCAGCGGCGGCCCCGGATTCCCCACGCGTTGCCAGCATTTGCAGACCCACGGCCTCAACACATCAAAACTGGTCTTTGAAAGTTATTCATTTGTGGGGATGGACACACCAGACGTGTTGTTGTTCTAATTGGCCGGATCAATCAGGTACTGACCACTCAAACATGCTGGAGAAGAGCACAGAAAACGCAACGTGGGATGATTTGGACTGGGGTCAAAGCATCGAGGACGAAGCCGTTCCTCCCTCCGTCCCTGACCTGCGGGAAACAACAGAAACAATCCATGTTTCTGCGCCTCTCCTTGAAAGTGAGGCAGCTCAAGGCGCGCGCGCGCAAAACAAGGCAGTGGAGGGCGTCCAGGCCCCGAAGAAGGAGTTGTCTGCAGCGTCCGCGATAGAACCACCTAAAGCGGCTCAAGAAAGGGAACTCCCGAAAGAGAAGGAACCCGCATCTTCGGCACAAGAGAGAGTTGTCTACGCTCCAGAAGCCTTGGCCAGACTCACAATTTGGGAAAAGGGTGAACCCACGGCGATTGTTCCGGTAAAATCCGCTCTGAGCATCGGCAGGGGCGAGGACAATCAACTTGTGATCTTGGATATGCATGTGTCCACGCACCATGCGCTTTTACAACCGCTTGCGGACGGACGATTTGAGCTGCTGGACCTCAATTCAACCGGGGGCACTTTTGTCAATGGGCAGCAGATTAAGAAACAGATTGTAAAGCATCAAGACCGCATCACGTTTTCGACCATCCATACTGTTTTTGAATATCTCTCTGCATCTCGAATGGAGCAGGCCTCGGGCATCACTAAAACAATCGCTCCAACTCGGACCGCAATTTCTCCGCAACAACCCTCGCAAGCAATGGAGCCCAACGTGGCAACCCTCGCGTTTGAGAATGCGCCCCCTCAAGTTTTGCCGAGCAAAGAGCGCGTTTCCATTGGCCGCAATAAGGACAACGATATCGTGCTCACGGAGCCCCACATTTCAGGAAGTCATGCCCAGATTGTGCGCATTTCAAACGACGCGTATCGCCTCATCGATACGGATTCTACCTGCGGAACATTTCTAAACGGGGCGCGCATCAAAAGCAGTGATCTCACTTCCGGAGATAAAATTATCTTTGGTGTTCTGAACTGCACCTTCCTCCTAACGTAGTATCCCTTGCCTGCGACTGCCTTGAACGGGGACGCGGCAGCCCCATGAGCCACCGCGTGCACCGAGAGGTTTCGCAATTATTCCTGGGGCCTGATCACCACGTCCGCATCTGTGCGATAGGGATTGCCATCCGCTCCACGCCCGATGGTGGTGATGGTGTGCTTGCCAGGATTCAGCGTGACTGGAAGGACTGGACCCTCCGCAACCTTGCCGTCTGGACGCAATTGAATGACGCCATCCACTCGCCATTCATTAATAGGTGGCGCGTCGCCCACCATGCCCTTATCGGTGCGTGCCACAATGTTCAAGAGAACCTCAACTTTACCGTCCGCCAGCATTCTCGAGAGGCTTGTAGAGACGATGGTAAGTGATGAGATTCCCACCGGCGGCGGTCCGTTGGGTGTCATCACTGTCGCCTCAGGCATTGGCGGGGCAGGGGCAGGAGCAGGAGCAGGAGCAGGTGGAGTCGGCTGAGGAACAGAAGTATTGGCAGTTTGAGAAACTGAATTTGATTCCACTTTTCGCGCGCCATTCTTCTGCTTCATGGCCGTTTTTTTTGCGTCATTACCGCCCTCATGGGAAGGTGCGCTCGCACTGCTTCCGCTCGAAGTCATGCTCCCTTGGGAAACCTGAGCGCCGGCGCTTGAATTTGACCCCGTAGACACGGTGCCGAGCGAACCGCCCGCAGCAGGACGCCCTACTGCACTCCCTTCGCCCTTGTTGAAACCCTTTGCGGACGATGTCGTCCCCAAACTTCCGCTAGAACTCCCCACGGCCGGTGCAGAGTCCCGCCCCTTGGCGGCCCCCACAGATTGTGCGCTCGAATTCCCCGTGGATGTCGATGTCCCGCTGAAGGTTTGGGAACCACCCGCCAAAGGCGCTGCTGCCCCGAGGCTTCCACCTTTCACTGTGCCTGTCGCCAAGGCACTCCCCGAACCGGTAGACTTTTGTGCACTGGTGCCTGACGCAATCGCAGAGCCCGTCGAAGATAAACTTCCCGTGCCAGCGGCAGGGAAGCTTTTCCCACTTCCGGACAAACTTGCACTGCCCTCCGTATTGAGAGTCCCGGCCGCACCCGTCAAGGATCCTCCGGACGTCAATGTTCCAGCTCCCAATCCCGCAACGGCAGTTCCACTTCCACTCAAAGTAATCGTGCCTGTTGTCACGGCGGCTCCAACACTCTTTGCCGAGCCACCTGTGATCAGAGTGCCCGCTTCGGTGGTCGAGCTTGTTTTGACACTTGAAGAAGACTCCACACTCCCCTTGGGAGAAGGTGTTTCGGAAGTCTTTAGCGTGGAGCTTGCGACGGTGGCCGAAGACGGTGCCTTCTCAGAAATTGCGGAGGTCTTCACCGCTGCAGACTCAAGAGGTCCCGTCTCAATTTTTGGCGCGGCATTCTTTACAGCTTCGGCTTCACTGGAAGCGCTCTTTTCTTCAGGCGCCTTTGCCTTCGAAAATATTCCAAAATACGCACCGCCGGCGGCCAACGCTGCAGCTGCTATCCCAACGGCCACCAAAGCTGGCGCCAACTTTGACTTGCGCTCAGCAAACACCGGCGAGGCCGGAGCTGAAGGCGTGTGCATGAGGTCTACCGCAGCCATGGGATCCAACGCGCTGCCCTCCTCCCGCTCGACCCCCCACAGTACGATTAGCTTTCGATCTCCCCCATGTCCGACCAAACGATATAAGTCTTTGTCCGTCTGGGGATCCGGCAGGCGGAACCCCTGGATGATTTGGCGCTTTGTGCGGTCGCAATGGGGGTCTTCCGCCTTGTTTTTAAGGTCTGTGACAGCCGCGCGCAACGCCTCCAACTGCGCAGCCGGAATCTCCGAGAGGCTGCCGATCGCAGTGCTTGTGGAAACAAGCTCCGTGCCTCCTGAGCGTAATTCGAAAAGCACAGAATCGTCCTCTTCCACCGCCTTCGGCAAAAATGTGGCCAGCGCTCCCTGTCGGACCGTTAATTGAAACTCGTGGGCCCAGAGGTTCCCTCCGCCATGCCAGGTTCGGATGGGACTAAAACGATCCAGCTTTAAACGCAGGCCCTTGTTGGGCTCAAGAGATATAGACATCGGAATTTCTAATGGTTCTGGGTTGAAAAAGAGACGCAGCAAACAGTTCGCCAAAAGCGTTTTGAAACGTGTTTAATCCGGCCAGCGCACCTCCAGGCGACCGGTATCCACCCAAAACTCGTCGCCTTCCAAGGTGCATAACTGAAGCTTCACGTCATCCTTGGTCACGGTCTGGCTGCCTGCCATCCCCTTCACGTTGGAGATCGTCAGAGACTCCAGATCCCCGTGTTGTGCCGCTGGAACGCGCCGGAAGGTTACCTGCAAAGTCGCGTTGTGCGCAGAATCGCTGAAGCGCTCCTTGTCAGTCCACCGCAACTGGTACACCTGCTCGGGCTTTGTTGCCGAGGCATGGAGCTTGCGGCCAACACACGTGCCGATGAGGATCGGGTGTGTCGCCTCACTCTGCGTTGGATCAAGATACAACCGGCTAAACTCCGTCGGCTGATTACGCGTGGGCATGGCGCCCCAAAAGCATCTCGAAACATCCTGGCCGTTGGAGATCCTGATCCGCCAACCGGGAATGCGTCCATTGTGAATCGCCTGATAGAGCGCCGCTCCAACAGCCGTGACGCTTTTAGCGTCGTGAATCATGTTGTTTGCACTCATCGGATACCAGTCGCCGGCATAAAAATCACGCGCCTGAATGATCCGTTGCGGAAGCACTGGTAAAAACGCTTCCAACAAGCGCTTCACCTGCGGCAGCTCCGAAGGCTTCCCGCTCAATGTCACCAGGTCCACCTCGAACGCTGCCACATACTTTGCCAGCGACAGTATCACCGGCGACAAAACCCTTTCCACGCACGCCTCAATCTCGGCGGGTTGGTAAGGAATGGGCTCTGAATCATTGAGAAGCTCCTCGTTGAGCGCGGAGTCCTTTGCAATGAGATTCAGGTCCGCCAACGCCGTGAGATCGACCAGTCTGCCTTCGGCTCCACGCATCGATTCCGTGGACCACGGCGCGCCTGTGTCGGGGCACCCGTACTTAGCTGCGCCAAGATCCTTTAGCCATTGCCGGATGATGGGCATGAACACGAGTTTCATGATGCGACCCCATTTGGCCCGGGCTGCTGCTGTGGTATGCGCTCCGGCAAAAAGGTTCTCAAACTGCATCATCTTTTCCTGATCATCGCGGAAGCGTGCTCCGAGCGCTGGCAGCAGCACGCATTCGATGATCTCGCGAGCGAGCGCATCCCCTGCAATAGAGCTGCAATCGCGGAAAAGAAGTTTGGCCTCTAAATCCACTCCGCCTCCCTGCAGGCAATCCCCGTATTCCACAATCGATACGTCTGTAGTCCCGCCCCCAATGTCGACCGTCATCAGACGCGCCCGGGAGCCAATCCCGGAGCCCCGCCCCACCAGTTCAATCCAGTTTTCCCCCACATCATAAAAACGGCGGATCTCGGAAAATACAAATGGCAACTGGCTCGCTACAGCCTCGTCGAGATGCATGAGCAGCTTCGGGCGATCACCGCCCTCGCTCACCAAGCGCTTGTCTCGAAGATGCGAGAGCGTGAAAATATTCAACGCCTTCTCCCATTTACGTTCATAGTTTGACGTCTCCTCTCGACTCCAACCCGAGGGAAAGGTCACCAACACGTTCCGGATCCGGCGGGGAATAAATTCGTGGTTTCCTTTTCGCCATTCCGAAGAAGTGACCTGCCTGTACGCAAGTTCAATAATCGAGAGGGCCGCCCACGACATCGTGTCGGACCTTGGAAAAGACGGCATCATGGGACTTGCCGAAGGCCTGTAGGCGTGATCCTCCTCTTCGTTTGGAGGCTGGTCAATGTCCCAGTCACGGCCGTCTACAGGAAGAAATCTCAGCATGGAACCGGCAAGTTTGGGCAGCTCGACTCGACTCTGTGTTTGGGGGTTCCAACGGTTGAGCACCATTGTCCACCACTGCAAAGCGTCGCGACCCACGGGATCCGTGTCCCACAAAAAACGCTTCGGGGAGCTCAGCGAATAATTGCCGCCCACGTCGAGTTGCAAATTCCCAAGATCCTCGCGCGCACTGTCCCCCATCAATACGGGCGATAACTCCACAAACATCTGCGGGATGCGAGTCGTGACGTAGTGGGTGGTCTGCACAGAATTTCCCTTGAGCATCCCTCCTTGCACATTGTTTTGTACGGTCTCGTATTGCTCAACGGGCCGGAACTTTGGAGAGGGCGGTTCGAGATTGGAAAAAACTGGTTCGTGCAAAACAAACCATGAATCCACGATCGCAGCTGAATCATCCCCCTTGTTTGGTCCCTCAAAAGGTTGATAATCGTAGCCCTGTTTCATGAACCGGATCGGCCGGCAAACCGACGCCAGCTTTCCACCCTGCGCATCCATGTTTTCAAGCGCCAGCACCACAGTCCGAGTGTTGCCAAAGTCTACCACCAGATCTACATCGATTGGCTCGCCCGCCGGCCGCTTCCAGATGACCTCAAACTGCGCCACTTCGATCAGAGTCCGTGGGTCAACAGGCGAGGGCACTTTCAGGGTGACAACCTTCACATCCGAGGGCAAGCGGCTGATGTCACTCACCGCGTATGGTGACTGGGAACCAGCCGCCGCCGGCGCTTCACAGCTCTGGCGCGATTCAAAAATCGTCCCGCGCTTGACGGTGCCGATATTGCTCTCCACCGCAACCCAAAGCCCCGGCTGCCCGTCTTTCATCGCAAAGCGACCGCGCACCCAACTGTAATTTACCTCCCGCCACGGCTGCCGTCCTTGTGAGCAAAGCTGCTTGAATTGAGGGTATTTCTGCAATACCTGCGAGAGCAGCGGCACAAAGGTGTAGTGATGACCACTGTCCGGAAAAACATCAATCGTTGTCATGTGCTCAAAGTTGGGAGATGGATGTCAGTTCATCGTCCCCAACCTGTGGAGGGCGGGACCCGGCAGACACGGTTTTTACATACTCCAGCCGCTCAAGAAACGGTCCAATCACCGCCCTAAAGTGCGACGAGGCCTCAGGAGCTTCAGCCTGATTCTCGTCCCCTTTGGCAAGCTCTGCCAACAGCTCCCCAACAAGCTTGGGGGCCCTGTGGACTTGAATGCCCACAGCCGAAGTCCCTCGCAGTAATGCATTACTCATCTTGATCGCGAGAAAACGGCGTGCCTGCCGCCCTTCGATCCGACTGGTGACGTTCGCAAGATTGTTCCGGAAAAACGACACGATTTCCTCCATGTCCACCGCTTCGATCAAATACGAAAGCAGTCGGCCTGCTTGCGTCCCGTCTCTAATTCCAATCTCTTCCAGATTCGGATACTGGCAGCGCCTTGCCTGCCACGAATTAAATTGCTTCTCCACATGCCGCCGGAAGTTGAGCTTCACTCGGGACGCATTAAGCGGGATATCGTCGATTTCCTCGGGCTCGATATTTACAAACGCCCGCAAGTGCCGGCTTACGACAACCACACCATCGGGCTCGTACTCCGAGTTGCGCGGCGCCTGCATCCGTTCTTTCAAAGCCGTAATCCAAGCATCAATCGCACCGTTGCGATCGTCAGACACAGCGCCCTCGAGAGGAAGGTGTTGTGCAATTAGCTGGGCGAGCTTTGAAACCGTATCAGCCTGTCGCAACCTCAGAACCTGCCCCCTGCTGCTCTCGAGCGCCTGCTGTCTGAGGGTCCGGAAGACGTACGATGTCCCCCCATTTGACACCATCTCTCGGAATGATTCCGCGCTCTCGCCAAACCGTTCAATAAACGCTCCATCCGCCACAATGCTGTCCAATGCTCCCAACTGTTCCTCGGGGGTCCCAAAAAGATGGCACTCATTAAACTGGGGGTAGTTGGTGGCAAGGGCATTAACCACTTTCGGATCCGCCAGATAGCCAAGCGATTTCAGCTGTGCAAAACACCCCTCAAGCCCGTCCCTCACCCCCGCAGACATCACCTTGTTCACCAAATCCGCGCAGAACGTCATGATCAAATTTAACGGCATCGCCTTTCCCTGCGGCGGCCAGGGATGCCCAAACGCTCTCAACCAACTGCTGATGCCTGCCACCAATTGAACAGGCTGCGCCGGAAATTTCCCCAAACGCATCAACAGCGAAAACCCGTCGATATCCAAACTCCTCGCGCCCGTAACCACGATCGATGCCGTCTTGCCCCGCTTCAAAACCTCCGTAAGCATCACCACCGGCTTGTCCGTTAAATCCCCGTCTTTGTGCTTGGTCGCATTCCCGTAGTTGTTAGCCACGCCGGGAAAATCCAGAAGATCCGCCGCATCCAACAAATCCGTCAAAACGGGCGCACGATCTTTAAGAACATCTCGCCGGATCGGAACTCGAAGTTCCCAAACCAGCCCTTGAAACAAACCAAAGTCATCGTTGTCCCTCGCTAAGGCCGTTCCTGGTCCGCCCGAAATACAGGCCCTTCCCTGACGCATCTTTGTCGTCAGCGCCATCACCCTCTCACGGGTCTCAGGGCGTTCCGCGCACTTTTTGTACGAATCAATGTCCAAAAGAATCGAGGCCGTTCTGAACGAACAACGCACACGTTCCTCGCCCCAGTCGCGCGCACACTGGCGCCGCTTTCCTACCAGTTTGTTATAAATGTTTGTGATGCTTTTCCAGCCGTCCCAAAGAAGTTCAGCGGCAAAGCGGTCCACTGCGTCAAGGCTGCTTAAAAGCCCCTCACTTTCGAGCATCTGCGGGCGTAACTGCCCAGCCCACTGCGTCCCCAGATTCGAATACCGCCGGATCTCCGATAAAATCAACAGATCCACCGTCTCTGCAAGCTGATGCAATGCCTCAAATGCCTCCCGATTCACAGAACCCCCAGGCTTCTGCCGGTCCAGCAAACTCTTGAACGTCTCCGAACTCCACACCGTGATCTCTCCTTTTTCGTTCCGCTCATCACATTCGGAAAGATATCCAACCGCTAGCGCATGTAAAATCTGGGTCTCCGTGGCAAGCGTCACCTCCACGGGATGCTCCGGGTCCGGTACACTGTCGCTGAGCACGTACCTCGATACGCAGCCAGACGCATCCGAGCCAAAATTAAAAGGATTCAGAACAATGAGCTCGTCACTTTTGTTTTTGCCCACCACAAAACGTACAGGCTCAGTCTCGCTCCACCGCAAAGCAGAGCGCTCGCCCAAACCGTCCTCTGGATCATCCAAGCAGCCCGACATCAGCGTAGACTTCCCTGTCTGCGAAGGCCCCCAAAGAGCCATGCACGGCCTTTTCGAGGCTTCCCCTCGCGCTAATGTCCGGACCTGCGTGCGGCACGTATACACCGAATCAAGCCACGTCCCACGAGGCACTGCAAAACGGGGGTCGCTGCGGCGCATTCCATGAGCCCAATACCATTCGATGACGGCGGCCGATTTTTTTTCAAGGATTTGGATGGGCTCGGACATTCAATAACTATGTTTCAAACTCAACAGTGTACAATCAAACTATACCAGTTGCAAATTCCGCATTTAAGCAAACATGTTATGTGAAATGCAACATCGCTGCACATAAAATTTACCGTAGATTCATTCTTCCTGCTTTGCGGTGACACCAAGAAGTCAGGCTCACTCAGGCACTGCGCCAATAATTTGCACTCCCATGCCAAATCTATTCGCTGACATAGCACGCTGTATTCGCCACTGAGTCAGCGTTAAATAATAGCTAGCCGCAGGCCGAGCTATCGTTGCGTATAATAAAAAGCATGGATAGATGTTGTGTTTTCGAAACCACCCTCCATGAAAGTTTTCGTCCTTCCTTCCTTCTGTTTGGCGTTGACCGCCACAGCCCTCACAACCGCCGGAGCGGCCACGCCGGCACGCCCCAACTTCATCTATATCCTCGCCGATGATCTTGGCTACGGAGACGTACGCTGCCTCAATCTTCAGGGGAAAATCGCCACACCCCACATCGACCGGCTCGCCGCCGCCGGCATGCGTTTCACCGACGCCCATTCCAGCAGCGCCGTCTGTACCCCGACGCGTTACGGCCTCATGACCGGACGCTATAACTGGCGGTCCCGACTCAAAAGTGGCGTGCAAGGGGGAATGAGTCCGGACTTGATCGAGCCTGGCCGCGCAACGGTGGCGTCGTTCCTCAAGGACGAGGGGTACAAAACGGCGTGTATCGGAAAATGGCACTTGGGTTTCGATTGGAAACGCAAAGCCGGCACGCCTCCGTTCACAGACAAAATTGAAAAAGGAAGTGATGGCTGGAACGCTGATTTTACCAAACCTTTCGGCGGCGGTCCTCTTGCCGTCGGTTTTGAGCGCTATTTTGGCATCGCCGCCTCGCTCGACATGGTTCCATACACCTTCCTCGAAAATGACCACGTCGTGGAGCTTCCTTCTCTCGACAAATCCTTTCCCATGACCGCAGGCAAAGACAAGCCGGGCAAGACGCGTCTGGGGCCTGCAGCGGTTTCTTTTGAAGCCGAGAATGTCCTCCCCGAACTCACCAAACGTGCGCTCGCTTTTATTCACGAAAGCGCCCAACCCTCCAGAGAGGGAAAACCATTTTTCCTCTACCTGCCACTGAACGCTCCTCATACACCGATCGTTCCTTCCGCGCAGTGGCGTGGCAAAAGTGGCATCAGTCCCTACGCAGACTTTGTCATGGAAACCGATGCCACGCTCGGCTCCATTCTCGACGCTCTCCAAAAAACGGGGCTTCAGGAAAATACGATGGTTGTGATGACCAGCGACAACGGTTGCTCGCCGCAGGCCGACTTTGCGGAACTTGCCACTTACGGCCACCACCCAAGCTTCACTTTTCGCGGTACCAAGGCGGATGTTTTTGATGGAGGCCATCATGTTCCCTTCATTGCAAGCTGGCCTGGCACAATTCCCGCCGGTTCAGAAACCAAAGAGCTGGTGTGTTTGAACGACTGGTTCGCCACCGTGGCAGACATCCTCGGCAAAACCCTTCCGGAAAATACCGCTGAAGACAGCATCAGCATCCTGCCTTTGTTGCGCGGCGAAAAAAACAGCGTGCGTAAAACGCTCGTGCACCATTCCGTGAACGGCACCTTTGCCATTCGTCAGGGCCCTTGGAAGCTGATACTCGCCTCAGATTCAGGCGGCTGGAGCACGCCCCTACCGGGCTCGCCTGCAGCCAAACAACTCCCATCCTCACAGCTTTACAACATGGATGCGGATGGCGCTGAAGCCCTCAACCAAGCCGCGGAAAATCCGGAGATTGTGGCGCGGCTTACGAAACAGCTTCTTCAAGAAATTGCCAATGGCAGCACCCGGACTCCAGACTCTGAGGTCAAGCCAGCGAAAAAAAGTTGAACAGGCGGCGCTTCCGTTTGGCGGCGTGTTCGGGGGCCTCAACTTCGCTCTGAAATCAGGGGTTGAGTTCTTTGATGAAAATATTCCGGTACTGTAACAGCGCCGGCGCTGACACCCACTGCCCGTCTTTTTTTGCCCCATGGTGCTGGAATCCAAGGCGGCCCTTCGCGGGAAAATCGGGGATTTGCACTCCTGAAAGAACCTCTTTTCCGTTCAAGTTTACGCTAACGTTGCCTTTGTAGACCGTGATTTGGAAACGGTTCCACTTGCCGATGGCATTGTCCGCCTTTTGCTTCGGAGTCGCCGCCGCCCTGACCTCAGGGGTGCTGTTTTTGTCGCGTCGCACGCCGTACATCTCTCCAGAGCCCACGGGCCAGTTCCAGATGTTTACCTGATACTTCTCGCTGCCATTGAGAAGAATTCCTGAATCAGCATCCGCCTGGACAATCGCCAGAGGCTTTCCCTCTTGGTCGAGGGCATTGGTGCCATCGGGCAAGATTTGGCGCACGTTCGGGTTCTGGAACGGCGTCTCTTTGATCCGCCAGTCTACAATCAACGTGTAGTTTGAATACTCCTTTTCGGTCCACAGATGCTTCTCTCCCAGCGCCTCACTTCCGGCATCATAATCGATCACACCGTCCTTCGCTTTCCAATGTCCATTGTCCCCTTCAGGCACGCGCCAACCGTCAAAATCGACCCCGTTGAAGAGCGAGACAAACCCTTCGTATGGATTGGCACTCTGCTCCGGAGTGGCTCCCGTGGAAGGAAGCTCCTTCAACACCACGTTCCGAAAATGGCACTCGCTACCCTCGCTTTCCAACGCAATAAAACCTTTCCGCGGAATACAATCCTTTGCGACCGTGACTTCTTTTCCATTCACCTCGAGTCGTAATTCTCCCTGATTGCCGGTGATCCGATAATGGTTCCATTCTGGGGATCCGAGGCTGCGGTCTTCAGTGGGAAAACTGCGGCTGCCCTTTTTGGAAACCCGTCCTGTGGGCGTCATCGAGGCGCCCCATATGGAAAAAATATCCCCGTTGGTAGTGTACCACTCATCTTTACCAGGGACGTTAAAACCATGATCGAGCACCTGCACTTCAATCCCGCGAGTATAGCCCGTGCCCATGGCAGGAATCCCATCACCCCATACAAAAATGCCGCTGTTTCCGCCCGATTTCATATGCCGCCAATCGCACTCCAAAACGAAGTTCTCAATCATCTTTGGACTGCGCATATAGCCCGTCGGTATTCCTGAGATGATGATCATGTTGTCGCGGACCGTGAAAGTATTCGGAGCCACGTTTACGGGCACCCAGCCTGAGAGGTCTTTGCCGTTAAACATCGGAGTGAGGCCTTCGGTGGGGCTTTGAGCGCGCAGAGGCGCGATAGCCACAAAAAGAAGAGGCACTGCGAGGATGGAGGGGATAAAGCGAGGGTTCATAACAGGGGGAAACTAAAGCTGGGAAAAGATTGGAATGTGATGAAAGACTTTAAAAACGGCTGCCATTTGAAAGGCGAACTGGTTTTGAGAGCACAAGTGACTTCGATCTGTCACCAATCTACAACATGCCTAGACGCTTGGGACTGTATTAGAAAAGCCGAAGGCTTGCGGCGTTGCAACCCCAGCGTGGAATTCTCAGCGAGGAACCCTGCCATTTGACGGCGGCTTAAACAAAAGAGCATTCTTCCCCGGGTACAGGCAGATGAAGGTTTTTGCCCGCCTCCTTGAACATTGCTTTTGCCCGAGCCGCGTCGATAGCGATCGGGAACCATGTATCATAATGGACCCCAACGATCTCGTTACATTCCACAAATTTTGCCGCTTCCAGCGCATCTTCCGGTCCCATGGTGAAGGTGTCTCCGATGCTCAGCACCGCGAAGCGGAGCGACCCGCGGCGCGGTATCAATTGCATATCCAGCGTTAGAGCCGTGTCACCAGAATAATAGAAGTTCCCGGCGGCGGTGCGCACCACGAACCCGGCGGGATTTCCACCTGAACTGCCATCGGGGAGTGTGCTCGAATGCACGGCATTCACCATTTGAACCGAGCCAAAATCGAGTTTGAGAGTCCCTCCATGGTTCATCGGCAATGTCTGCTCCTCCCCAACGCCCTGAGCTTTCAACCAGTCGCATATTTCGTAGGGAGCGACCACTTTTGCCTTCGTCCTCTTAAGCACTACCACTGCATCTTCAATGTGGTCAAAGTGACCGTGCGAAATAAGCACATAATCCGCGGTCATCGATTTTGCCGTGATTCCCGCGGTTTGGGCCAACGGGTTGCTTGTTAGAAAAGGGTCAAACAGCAACCGTTGACTTCCACATTTTGGAGGAAGAGTGACGGAGAAACAGGCATGGCCGAAGTGGGTTAGTTTCATACCGTCACAGGGTGAAAAAATGGCGCCGGCCTGACAAGCGACTCCTCGCGCCGGTTTACGAATGAAGTGGCGCGGTGGCTTTACTGCGCTTTGAGTTCACCCAGCATTTCAAGTAAATGCCGGGTGATAATCACAGCGGCATCCTCCTGAACCACATTGGTGCCAATCCATGTCTCATATCCGCCCAGTTGATGTTGTTCTGGAGTAGGAAGATAGCCGTGTCTGCCATTGGCAAGGCCGATCACCATCGTCTGGGGAAATAAACTGCGCTTTTTCAGATCGAGGCCGATTTCAACAAAGGCCTCAAAAGGAATTCCGCAAACAGCCAGGTCTCCGATACGAATTGCCTGCAGAGAAACAACAAGCGACTCGTCTGTGCGTTCCGCAGCGGCCACCGTGCTTCGGGCGTAGTTCTGTGCCAGACGAGGGAGTTTTTCGATAGCCTCCTTGTCTTTGATCGCGATGAGTGCTCGAGCCTCCGCCACTTCCTCAGCACTTGGGCGTCTGTATTTAAGCGAGATCTCACGTTCTAACATTCCAAGAGCAATATCAGGCCGGTGTTTGTCGATCTTTTGAACCGCAAACCAAGCCGTGTCCGCGGCCTTCTGCGCTACAATCCGGATCTGTTCAAACGGTTCTCGTGGCGGACGAACGGTGCCGAAGGGAATATTGTTGATGTCTCCCGAGGTGCCGTTGGACATCATCCCCACAAAGTCGGTTCCGGCTCGTAGGCGGGAGGGTAGAACCCTTGCAAATTCACCGAAATAATCGGCGGAGATCTGCGCCGGCGGCGCGCCTCCGACGTAGTGTAGCGAGTAATTGCCAAACAACGCCAATGGTTTGCGTCTCGAATCCTGCACCGAAAGGATGGTGATGTCGGGGTCCGTCGGGCCGGCCGGTCGTTCGAGGACTTCAGGGCTTGTTCCCGGATTCATTTTCACTTTGTCCAGCCGACCAAACGGATTCAAAGGCATTTGGCCGGGTTTGAGAAACCACCGCCGATTAAAAACTTCATCGGGAAGGGAGTGGGCTGCCGCCCCCAGCGCCGCAGGTTTGAGCGCTGCATGTGCGCGTACAATAGACTGTGACACACCTTCGATAAAAAGTGTTCGATACGCCGCCGCTGGCGACCCTGGATCCCGTCCGTGGAGCGGAGGACCGGTGTGCGTGTGTGTTGAGGAGATGAGCATTCGCGACGTAGGAATTCCAGTCTGGGCCGCTGCCGCTTCCTTGGCTTCTTTAAGAATGTCGGGACCCGCGCCAAGACTGTCCACCACAACCATCGCCACTGAGGTGGTGCCGACGGATAAAACAAGCGCTCTCGAGTACAGGGGATCATGAGCCTGTGTGGCCATGTTGGAGCTGAATCCTCCCGGCATGTTTAAGGGAAACTCCTTGGGCGTGATATCCACGGCTGCCGCCCCGGCCATCAGTTGGGCTCGTGCCTCCGTTATCAGCCCGACGATAGACACTACGAATACAAATACCGCGGTTCGAAATGATGCTTTCATGCAGGAGGAGGGATGAGTCGCCACCAAGCGTACACTTCAAAACAAAAATAGAAATGGGATCGTTTTGCGAGGAGAGGGGTGAAGAAATCAACCTGCAATCTCCATCCAAACCTCATTGCTGCAACAAGCAATGGCGTTTCCTGTCCGACCAAGGGTCGCTCAAAAGCCGGGCTTTGTGCGCAGCGCCTGCGGTCTCGCGGGCGGCCCGCTCATGAAACGTATTATTTCACTCCCCAGATCTTGAAATTGTCGAAGCTAAAGCCAGTCACGCCGTTTCCGTTGTAACTGATCGAGGGAGACCGTTTCGGTGTACTCGCGAGGTTACATTTCCCGCGCAAGAACTGCCCGTTGCTCAACTGTACAGCCACCTCGTCGTTCCGTACCTCGATCAAAACGCGGTACCACACTCCGTCTAGCAGCGGCGCGGACTCTTTCCCAACACTCGCCCGGGGTGCATTGTCTGTAATTGACCATGTCACAGGGCGTTTGTGGTCCTTCGACTTTCGAAAATTGATGAAAAACTCAGGAGCAACGCCATGCTCAACTTTGCCTGGCTTGGTGAACTCAAAGGTAAAGCCCTCCCCATCGTCCCAACGAAAATCCGCCTGCATGATAAAATCCGTCAAAGGCGGCGGCGCATCTTTTCCGAGGCTGTAGAGGTACGAAACTCCGATGTGTTTGGCGCCGGCGAGTTTTGAAACCCACAATGCACCATCGAGGATTCGCAAAGTTGCACTCGCTATGGTTGAAAGCGGCTTGGTGTCGGGTGCATTGAAGTCTTCTGCAAAGAGTAACGCAGCTCGCTCTCCAAGAATAGGTTTCATTTCTGGTAACGGCTCGGCTCCGAGTGCGCAGGGGAGCAGCACTGCACAAAACCAAAAGACATTCTTCATGGGGCGTTAAGAATGGTTCAGGCCATCAGTTCCTTTAAGACACCAGTACTGTCGCCATGCCGTTCGACGGGAACACCGCTTCCCTTGAGAAGAGAAAGCCATGCATTGCACAAAGGTGTTCCTCTGGTCAGCACGAGGTTCTGTCCCATTTTCAAACCGGCTCCATGCCCGGCGATGAGTGTGGGGCAGTTGTCGCCGTTGTGTTCCGTGCGGGTATTGGTACCGTAGGCAATCGTCGTGTGGTCCAGCAGACTGCTGCCATCGGCTTCCTTGGTTGCCTTGAGCTTGTCAATCAACCCCGCAAGTAGTTCGCTTTGAGCGATATCACGCCGCTGAGATGCGTCCAGTTTCTCCGCCATCGTCGAGTGGTAGTGGCTCATGTCGTGGGGAGCCACCTTGATGTCCAGGCTGGTAAGAAGTGTGTCCACCGGCTGCCGGTAACCCAGGACTCGTGTGCTGTCCGTCTGCAAGGCTGCCGCAATGATGTCGTACATCAGTTTGATCTCCTGGTAGCCCGCGAGTCCGGGCTTGGGCTCCGTTATCGGCGCCTTCGGGCGGGGCACCTCCAGCCACTGCTCATCCTTGCTCAGGCGCGTCTCGATGTCGCGGATGCCATCAAAGTATTCCTCCAGCTTGGCGGTGTCGTTCTTTCCAAGCCCCCGTTGCATGTCATGAGCTCCTTCGAGAACAGTATCCAGCACGCTATGACGCCGACGCAGGAGCGCTTTGCGTTTATCCAGAGGCATGTCGTCGCTGGAAAAAAGCCGGTGGAACGCTTCCACCGGGGTCTTGTGGCCGGCCACCGGTTTACCCGATGCATCCCATGCGAGGGACAACCCAGGGCCGTGCCCCGAGTTTCCCGCGTAAGTGCCGCAATCTAACTGCAGCGAAGTAAAGCGCGTCTTTAGACCGAAGTGCGCAGCCGCAACTTGGTCGGCTGAAATTGTGTTGTGAAAGCTTTTTCCGGGCACAGCAAACTGGTTGGCGCCGGTCAGCCAGAAGGTGCTGCCTTGATGTCCAGCGTTCACAAATCGGTGGGTCAACCCCTGCAGGACAGTGAAATCTGCCTTGTGACGGGCCAGCGGTTCCAGCCCCTTTGGTATCGTATAATCAGAACCCGTTTGGGTAGGGTCTGGAAACCACGTTTCCGTCGTAAGACCCCAGCCCAGTCCGAGAAAAACCAGGCGTTTAGGGTTCACTGCCGAACCTGCAGCGGCGGAGACAAAACGCCGGAAACCAACAGATTCCAAAAATGGAAGTGCAATAAGCGAAGTGCTGGAGCGCAAAAAATGACGGCGGGACAGTGTCGGGTTCATGGGAGAATTATTTACGTCGAAAAGCTTCGGTTTGGATGAGTGCGTGAACAATGTCCCGCAGTCCGAGTTTGCGGGCTTTGGCTTTCTGAAGGATCGATTCGACGAGCGCATCATCGCTGAATCCACAGGGCCGACCAAGTGCGTATTCGATCAATGAAGAGGTGATTCCCCGGGCAAACGCCTCGGTATGACCGGCGAGAGCTTCGCGCATCTCGAAAAAATCCCGGAAGGACGGGCCTTTGTGGAAGATACCCGCAGGGTCAATGGGCCACGTTTTTTTGGAGTTCGGGAGCGGTTTACCGTTATCGTCTCGCGCCTGATAGAAATCTTCGGTGCGCCAGAGCCCCACCGCGTCGAAGTTTTCGAGTCCGAAGCCGATGGGATCGATTTTCCGATGACAGCTCGCGCACTGTGCGTCCTCTTGGTGAGCCATGACGCGTTCGCGGGTGGTGAGCACCTTGCCTGCCAGACGCGTTAATGCGGGCACATTCGCGGGGGCGGGCGGAGGCGGATCGTGCAGAACCTTTCGGAGCACCCACACGCCCCGTTCCACGGGGCTTGTGTGTTCACCGTTGCTGCCCATGGCCAAAACGGCCGCCATCCCAAGCAATCCACCCCGGGGAGAATCTTTGGGCAATGGCACTTTCCGGAAGGCATCGCCGTGCACCCCCGCTAGACCGTAATACTCCGCGAGTACGCTGTTAATAACCACGTAGTCCGACTGCAACAGGTCCCTGACGCCCGCGTTTTCGCGGAGCAAATGCGCGATTGTTTCGTAGACTTCAGTCCGGGCGGCCCATTTTACACCGAAGTCGAAACGGGGATAAAGCTCGGCGCTGAATTGGAAGAAATCGAGCCTGTCCATGTTCAGCCACTGCCGGGTAAAAGCCTTTACAAATTCCATGGAACGACCGTCTTTGAGCAAACGCTCCGTTTGTTGTGCGAGGATCTCCTCACGCAGCAATTCGCCATTTTCTCCCAAAGTCCGAAGCTCCGTGTCTGGCGGTTCGCCGACAAGAAAATAGGACAACCTTGTGGCGAGTTCCACCCCATCGAGTTTCCTGCGTTCCTCCAGTGGAGACGGTTCTGCGCGGTAGACAAAGTTGGGGGAGGAGAGCATGACCGCCAACGTGTCCTTGAGTGCATTGCTGTGTTTCATTCCATCGCCTCGGCTTTGCTCGTATAGCGCGACGAGACGGTCCATGTAGCCCTCCGTGGGCTTGCTGCCGCGGAATGCCTCGCCAGCGAATCGCTCCAATGCCGCACGCACTTCGGGAATCGTGGGCGCAGTTTTTTTGTCGTCCAAGGCGATGTCCAAGGCTCGGATACCCGGAGCAAGGTCTGACTGGTCCTCCGGAATGCGTTCGATTTCAATCCAGTCTACCCAGATCGCAAATCCGGGACCCACGCCGTTGAGTTTGCGGCCTGCGTCCATTCTCACCTTGATTTGCTCGTTACTGTCCGCCGTCCCTTTCTCGCGAACCAACAAACCGTAGGCATTTTGATCCCGTTGTGCCAGTGTCCGGTGGAAGGGAATTTCGATAATTTCGGGGGCTTCCAAGGTCCCCAGAACCTCGTGGGTACTCGTTACGGGACGGCTTCGTCCCTTGAATCCGAAATCCATAAAACGGCGCTCCGGAGTCGCCTGGGGCGCCATTCCCGCCCGCACGCGGATCACGTAATCGCCCGGCGGAAAGTCGCCGGGAATACGCAGCAAGAAAGCAGAATTTTGTCCTCCATCCTGATCCTGGATTGTAAGATACGCACCCGTGTCCAATGCGGGTTGCTCCAAGTACCGCTTCAAGTAGGCGAAGGTGGAGGGCCCCCGGCTGTAAGCTCGGTTGGCTTTGTCCGCGTTGTTTTCCGTCGTTTTAAAACCAAAGGTTTCCGGCGAAGGCGCCCCCGCTATCTTTTCCCAGGAGCGCCGGACTGCCGCCTCGTTTTTGGCCGTCTTACGCAACTCCTCCACGACCACCGCATTTTCCGGATTGGCAATCGCCGCATCGACCGCTTCCACCCAACGCTTACCGCGCTCGTGCGCTTCGAGTTCTGTTTCCACAGATTCCGCGATCTTTTTGTTGGTCTCTTCTACCTCGTACCGGAATTTTTTTTGGACACCCGCAGCTGCGTAGAGCGCAAAGCCCTCCTCCAAAGCCCTCAGGGCAATGGACTCGTATTGTTCGATTTGGTTGCCGGACATAAACAGGCCCGCGCCCACCGTGTCAAAACGAGTGGCATCGGTATCCGACGGCAGTTCGCTCACATCCACATCTGCGCCAAGTAACACTCGCAGTGTGTTTTTATATTCTCTCTGGTTGAGGCGCCGCAGTGTAATGAACCCGTGCTGGTCGCTGAGCGTCTTTCGCGCAGCCACAATCACATGGGCTAGATCATCTAAAAAGTCCGCCTTTTCGCGTTTCCCAGGCTGCTTTTCCTTCTCTGGGGGCATTTCACCGGAGTTGAGAGCATCCAGTATTTTCTGCCAGCGTTCTGCTGTTTGAACGTCGCTCACGGCCATAGAAAGATCGTCGACACGAAACTTGCCCTTTTGTTTTTCCGACCCGTGGCAACCTTCGCAATTTTCTTTCAGTAGGGCCCTGTGCCGCTCGTGCATCACGGTCCCTGGTTTGATTCCCTCCGCAGACGCGCTTAACGAAGCGATTGAAAGAAGGGTATAGATTGAAGAAAGAGGCTTCATGGAGGGTGGGCTGGGATCGTTCCAATAAAACGGGAAATCTCAACGCAGAGGCACATTACAGATGAGACACACCTGAATGTCGTCCACAAAATGGCCGGGAAACTCGCGCGCACTGTCTCCGTAAACCTTACGTCCTTCCCGGCCGGCCCGGGTGTCGTGCACGCGAAGGGAGAGCAGCAGAAATTTTGAGCCCGGCGGTATCCGCAACTCCACCCTTGCCTTCTCCCAACCAGCGCTGTTGGGCGCCTGCTTATAGGTTCGCTGCGCGGAGGCCGGGATGAATGCGTCACTGCCATCTTCGCTGTTCTTTGACACAATATCCGAAATTCGGCGTTTATCGCTCAAAAAGTCCCCGGTGGGCAGCGAGTCCAAAGCGTTCACACCCAGATTGAAAGAGTACTCCGCGGGGCCTTGAACCGGGACACCTAGGAAACTTGCCTCGACAGTCACCATGGTCTTTCCGTCCCTCAACTCCGCTTCATACCCGCGCAGGTCAATAATCCGGTAAAGGTCTCCGGAATAACTAAACTGCGGGGGTTTCCCCTCATAATCAGCCCGCAAAAACTGGAACATCTTCTTCCCCGTTTTAGGGCTCGCCCCCTGCTGCGCGCCGCCGACTCGCGAAAAATCGCCGCTCCACACTCCCGGTGTCTTTGGCATCCCACTGACCATGGGTGGGTTGCCTTCTTCAAAACCTTCCTGCAAAAGCGAAACAATCTTCCCTGTGCCTGTGCTCACAAATGCAAAGAGCATTGACGCACTAAAAAGTCCGACGACCAAGCCTGCAGCCGCGGGAAGCCAAGTCCGCCAAAGAGATGTCTTTCCCCATGCGCCTCTTGTTGGAGCCCCTTTTCCGGCGGGTTCCATGGGCCGAAAGATGGCCCCTTCAGCTCCGAGTTCCGACAACCGTGTATCCACCGTGGAGAGGGTTCTGAGCATGGCTCGCGCCTCTCCATTTTCCCGAAGCAATTTCTGGAGACCTGTAAAGTCTGCCTCCGAAAGGTTGCCACTCAGGTAGCCGTGTAACAGACTGAGTTCTGCAGTGGTGATCATGCTTGGAGTTCCTCTCTAAGTGCCTTCTCCATACAGGCAGACAGTTCCATGCGGATTCTCGCAATCAACTGGTAAAGAGAGCCTTCCGTGCGTCCTGTCTGTGTCGCCAAGTCCTTCATAGAGGCCCCCGGACTGTAAGCGGCGAGCGCCAGCTTCCTTCGTTCCTCTGGCAACTTGGCCACGCACCCGTCCAGTGCGTCTAGTTGCCGGTGCCGGAGCGGCATTTCTTCCGCCCCTTCTTCCGCCAGTTTCGCAATGATATCCTCGTCCAAGACCAATCTGTCGCGTGCCGCACGCCTCCGTGCCATTAACACCTCGTAGCGCGCTATCATTGCCACCCAGGCTCCAAATTTCTCGGGGTCGTTCAGGGTCGTGTACTTCTGCCACGCTACCACACCCACCGCCTGCATCACCTCATCCACTTCCGCGGTCCTCGGCACGCAGGACCTGACCAGCGCTCGGAGCGCCTGTTCATGCTGTGTCCACAGGCGGAGAAACCCTGTATTGAGATCAAGTTGTTTCGAGTCGGGATTTGGGGCGTTCATGACGCAGGGAGCTGTGGGTCTCTTGGTTTAGCTGCCGGCGCCGCCCAGATTTAACGGATTTTCTTTTGGGACTCCGTTAATCTTTGGCGGGCACGCGATCCGGCCGTTTAATTGGATAGAATGTGTGTTTGCGGTGCCTTTCTCTCCTGTTTTCAGCTTCCACTTTCACGCAGGAGCGCGGGCAAAGGCCTGAAAATTTTCGTTAAATGGCAGTTGAGCCGGCAGCTAACATAACAAGAACCCAAGGGTTCCCTTTGGATATTAAACCCCGCACCCCACAGATGAAACGCGTCTTTGTCCTCATTGCTCTTGGAATCTTGATTCCATTCATGACGCACGCCGCGGAGAAAAAGCCAGAGGCCGTGATGAATGCGAGACATCAAGCCTTGCTCCAGGCAAACTGTGAGGGCTGTCACGGCTCGGAAAAACAAAAGGGTAAGTTTCGCGTGGATGACTTGCCGTTCCAAATTTCCGACCTTGCCACTGCGGAACGCTGGCAAAAGATTCTGAACGCCATGAATTCCGGTGAGATGCCGCCGGAAGAGGAAAACAAGCAGCCGTCCAAAGCGGCGAAAACTGATTTTCTGGATGATCTTTCGAACGTCATGGTCGTCGCACGCCGGAACCTGAGTGATCAAAACGGCCTCATCACAATGCGGCGGCTCAATAGAAGGGAGTACAGGAATACACTGCGGGAGCTCCTTGGGGTGGAGATTAACGTGAGTGATTTACCCCCCGATAACGCGGCGGGCGGTTTTGACACGGCGGGGGCAAACTTGTTCATGTCTGCCAACCAGTTTGAGCAATATCAGACGCTTGGGCGTAAAGTTCTGGACGAAGCGTTTGAATGGCAAGCCGCCGCGGGCGTGCAGAAAAAGTTCCATCTGGAGGCCGAAGAAACTCTCAAAACCATCACCAAAAAGTACAACGAGAATCTCGATGCTTTGGAGCGTGCGAAACAGTGGGTCAAAGCCGTGGATGATGCTGCTGCGCTTCCCGAAAATGCGGCGATCGTTGCGGAGATTCGCAAGGCATCGAAAGATGACGCCATCTTTCGCCGCTCGTGGGCGAAAATCACGGGCGCTCCCGCTCCCGAGGAGTTTGGATTTAAGACGGTGGAAAACAACGCCGACAAGGCCAACGGGGCTCTGTCTTATCAAACGCCTATCGGGGCGGGATACCTCCGGCCCTTCCACGAGTATTATCTGAATTTGCCCCATTTAGACACCGGCGCTTACCTCACGGTGATGCAGGGGGAGGACCTGAATTCATGGCTGATACTGAGGGTGCCCTATGGGTGGCCGCCCGGCGAATATTTGCTGCGAGTTCGCGTCGGGGCGACCTCCGATGCATCTGCGGAAAGGCGGTTTCTTGAGTTCGGAATTCATCCGCGGAGTGGAAAGGTCATCAGTACCCATGAGATTACCGGAACTATTGAGAGCCCTCAGGTCCTTGAGATTCCGCTCACTCTCACGCGCGAACACATGGACCCCAAAAATGGGGACGACAAGCAGCTCTTTATTCGCGAGAAAGGAACAGCGGATCATTTTATCAGGACGCGCGAAATCTTCGGCAAAGCCAAGACGCAGAACAAAATTGGACCAACGGTAGCGCTCTGGGTCGACTGGATGGAGATAGAGCGAGTCCCGAACGCAGAAAAGTCTCCAGCGCCTGGTCTTGCCGCATTAAAAATCCCGCTTGATGACAAGTCTCCAGCGCCGTCGGCGGAGGAATTGCGCGACGCCATCCAGCGGTTTGCGACAACTGTTTTCCGTGGCTCGGAGCCCTCGAGCGCTTATCTGGAGAGGGCGCTTGGCCTTTACACTACGCGCCGGCAGGCAGGTGACAAACATAGTGCGGCACTCAAAGAAACTTTGTCGGTCGTGCTCGCCTCCCCCATGTTTTTGTATTTGGCCGAGCCCTCTTTTGACGAGAAACGCCGGCCGTTAACGGGTTTGGAATTGGCCGCCAGGCTGTCGTATTTCTTATGGAGTGCACCTCCGGATGCCGAACTCCGGGATCTGGGAAGCCGTGGGGAGCTCTCTAAGCCGGCAGTGTTGGCGGCACAGACGGATCGACTTCTCAACGATCCGCGCTCTTCGGCTTTTACACGGGCATTTGTGACTCAATGGCTCGGCTTGGAAAGAATCGACTTCTTTGAATTAAGCCTGCTCGCCTATCCGCGCTTCGACTACAGCACGAAGCTGGCTGCCAAAAACGAGGTGTTCGAAACCTTTGGCTATTTACTGCAGAAGAATGAGAGTTTACGTGACTTGTTGAAGTCCAACTATATCGTTATCAACAGTGTGCTCGCCCATTACTATGGAATTGATGATGTACACGGGGATGCGTTCCGTAAAGTGGCTCTTCCCAAGGACTCGGTCCGAGGCGGATTGCTCGGAATGGCCGCAGTGAGCCTGATGGGAGGTAATGGTGACAAGACGAGCCCGGTCGAACGTGGCGCCTGGGTCTTGCGAAAACTGCTCAATGATCCGCCTCCCCCAGCGCCCGCAAATATACCCGCAATCACGCGGCTTGCCGGTAAACCGCTCACCATTCGCGAGCGGCTTCAGTCACATCAGGAAGACGCGCAGTGTGCGAGTTGTCACCGAAAGATTGATCCCATTGGGTTTGGGCTCGAAAATCTAAATGCCGTCGGGGAATGGCGCACTGAGGACAGTTATCAGGTTCTCGACGACAAAGGAAAACCGGATCCAAAGCTCAAAAAAACATGGCGGATTGACCCAGCCGGCGCCTTCTACAAGGGAGCCGGTTTTAAGGACTATTTTGAGTTGAGGGACGCGATTGCCGAAAAATCCGAAGCCTTCACAAAAGGCTTTAGCACAGCGCTCCTCGAATACGGCCTTGGCCGCTCGTGTGGTTTCCGGGATGAACCGCTTGTCTCGGAAATGCTGAAAACAGCGAGGCAGAAAAATTTTGCGATCCGGGAAATCTTTCAAACGTTGGTCGCAAGTCAGGAATTTCACACGAAGTAACCCCCTTTTCTTCAATATCTTGAGTTCACCATGAAAACCTCCTTTTCACGTCGTCATTTTCTTCAATCCAGTACCGCCATCATTGCTTTGCCTTTTCTGGACTCCCTGGGCTTCCGGCGCTTGGCTTCCGCTGCTGCCCCAGCGACGCCACCCAAACGGTTGCTCTTCCTTGGTTTCGGCTGGGGCATCACCGAGTCCACCTGGTATCCCGACATCAAGAATCCGGGGCAAGATTACGTGCTGCCGGAGGGCCTCAAACCGCTGGCCCGTCACAAAGCGGATTTCAGTGTGGTACAGAACCTGACGAACAAGTTTTCAAACGAAGGTCATTGGGGCAGCACCATGTGGCTTACTGGCGCGAATCGGTATGCAGAGCCAGGAGTAAATTTTCACAATAGCATTTCCGCAGACCAGGTCGCAGCGGCAAAATTTGGCATCCACACGCGTTTCGCCTCGATTCAGTTGAACGGAAGTGAGGCCAGAGATCCTTCTGGCCACGGTCCGGGGCTTTCCATGGCATGGGATGTGAGTGGCAAGCCTATTGGAGGTGAGAATGGTGCGCTGGCCGCGTACCGGCGTCTGTTTGTGAAAAACACAACGCCCATCGAGCAGCAAAACGCCATGCTCGCCGAGCGCCGAAGTGTTCTTGATATGGTTCTCGAAAACGCGCGGCACCTCAAACGTGGCTTGTCCAAAAACGACAACGCCAAATTGGAGGAGTATTTTCAAGGAATCCGTGACATCGAGACGAGGTTGACTAAGGAAGAGCAATGGATGGGAGTGCCCCAGCCTAAATCTCCGATCGGGGAGCCCAAAACAGAAGTCTCCGGGTATCAGGAAATAAAGCTGATGTACGACATCATCGTGGCTGCATTCCAAACAGACAGTACTCGGGTCATGACCTTCCGCCAACCGGTCGCATCGTTGCTTACCAGTCTGGACATCAAAGTTTTTCCTCACGACATGAGTCATTATCACGGAACCTTGGGCGAAAAACTGGATGCCTCGCAGCGCCGTGATCTCGCCCAGAGCGAGCTCTTGGCCGGATTACTCGACAAACTTAAAGCTACCCAAGAAGCCGATGGAAGTCGCCTCTTTGACAACGTCGCGCTGGCGTATGGGAGTAATATCCGCACCGGGCACGAGCTGACGAACTGCCCAACGATCCTTTCAGGCGGAGGCGCTGGATTTAAACTTGGACACAGCATCGTTGCGCAGAAAGACACGCCCCTGTGTAACGCATGGCTCACGATGCTCAACCGCACAGGAGTTGATGTGGAACGGCATGGAGACAGCATTGGAGAGCTCAAGGAAATCGTTGCCTGAGTTCGCTTAATCTAACTTCATTTCAAGATTTGCGGCGCCGATTGTTTTATTGAAGGCTCCCGCACTTTTCCTGATAACTGCAACCGTTTTTGTGGTCACCAGTCTTAGTGCCTAGGCTGCCAACGAAGCAGCCCAAAAGGTGACCGATGCCAGTTGCGACGACCTTATCAAATTAAAATTCCTCACAAATTTGGGAATACGGAAAACGACGACGAGTGTGGAGACTGTGGCAAAACTAAAATCCGCGATGCCTACGACGGGCGTTCTAAAGCGCGTTAGTAGTTAGTGTGGAGGCGTGTCCAGCAATGCACGCCATGCTCAGCGCGGCTTCGCTCTCTTGCGTCGTCTCCCAACTTAAAGAAAAACTCGCTGCATAGGCCGGTCCAGATTGCACCTTGGTGGGCTAACTGTCGGGCTCGTATGACACCCGTGGGTACGCATGGACCTCGTTTTTTGCCATATGTACCTCAAGGAGTGGAGTTTCCTTGCAAACATGCGCAGGATTTGTGCGAAAAATGCCATAAATTGTAAGAAAACTGCCAATTAAGTTTGACCGAGGTTTTCGTTTTGATAGAAATATGCCGCATCGAATCGGCTAGTTCTTAAAGCTTCCCAAGGCCAGTAAAGATGGGAGGCGCCGCAGTGGCAGTTCACAGCCCTTCGAGTCCGTTGCAGTCAATAATCGCAAGGCGCACTTGGTTCCACGTCATTAAAGTCGCCTTCGTCCGGTGACGTGCTGGTAAACAAAAAGCAGTAGCAGGTTACGTATGTCTTCGTCCCGGGCGGGGCGTGTGCAGTTGGTGGAAAGCAAAACAAAAAAACTAATCGGAAATTAAACCGTTATGAAAACCTCCCAGATGACATCCCGTCGGTTAAATACGTCAGGCATGACCCTGATTGAAATAAGTTTGGTGATCGCGTTGATGTTGGGTCTCATATCCGTGGTCTTTCTCGGCATCGGCTCCTACCGAAAAGGTTCGGACAAGGCTCGCTGTAAAATGCAGATGGCGGCGGTCCAAAAAGCGGTCCGCGCGCAGTCGAATTTCCTCGGACTCAGCATCGGGGCTGCCTTTGCCAGCACAGAGGCCTTTGGTGCGGGTAAAGCACTGGAAAACGCACCGGTTTGCCCAACCGGCGGAACCTATGCGTGGCTGGCCGTGATTCCTCCAATAAACACCCCGTATGGCAACTGTAACTACATCGACGGAGATGGTGTGACAACGCATGCGCTGGTCGGCGGAGCCACTGGTGACACACGAGATTGGTAAACGGGCAAACTGCTTGAGGCTGTCAATGTGACCCCGACCCCAAGGTTGCAAAATGCTTAATATTGTTGATCCCTCCGAGTTAACGCCCGCCGGCATCTACCGGCAGGCGTGCTTGGTCAATTCTAAAACGAGTCGAGGAACGGATCGTGGGTGGTATCAAGATCCCCTCGAACTGGCCTGCCAGTGGCATCTTTGGTTCGATGGCGGGCGCGAAGTACGCTCCGCCACATACTCCAGAAACGAACATGTTTGGAGGTCGGGGCCAATGCTGTCTCTGGCAACACTGACCACTGGAGCGGGTACTGCAGAGTTCCTTCAAGATCTCTTAAACGCCGAAAATTTTGGGCAACGTCCCAGAGCGCTGGGTGTCATCTTGCATGTTGCTGACGAGTTTGCACTCGCTGAGTTGATTCAGAGTAATGAGACTGCTGGTGTAGGCGCGGAAGACCTCGGTATCCTGCATTACAACTTAATTGAGGAACCCTACGAAGTCTTGGTTGATCGCGAGATATCGGTGGCAACAACCTCTTGGAGATTGCTGCCGTTTTGGGGTGCCGGACCTGATCAGGAGAGGTGTACGGCGATTGCGTTGGGGAGAACTCGCGAAGCCTTTCTAAGAAACCTGATTGAGCTTGGGACGGAGTGGAAACTTCCCGTGCGGGTTGCAGTGACATCCGCGCCAATGGAGGCCCTTGCGGCGTTGCCGCTGCTTCAGCCGAGAGCCGAAGGGGGCCGTTTGGTGGCTGTGATCTATCTCAAGTTTACGGCCGTCTTCTCCGTCACACCAGCGGGAGAATTGAGAAGTGTCCGTTCGCTCTTACATCGAGGCAGTATGCTTGTCCCAAACGCCTTTGGAGACATCTTGTGGAACATGGCGATCGCCACAGAGTTGACCGCTCCCGGCAAAGACGGCGCCGCGGCGCCGAAGGTCCTGATGTTGTCCGACAATCCCGCCGCGTTAAAAGCCGCAGGCAAGGATTTGGAAGCGTACTCCGCAAGCAGACAGCCCATTCACCTTGAAGCAATGGATTTATCGACCCACTCAGCTTTGAACTCCATTCCGGGAAGGCGTCCCGAGTTTATGGTTTATGATCGAGTGCTCTTGGAGAAGGCCCGCTCTGAGGGCGGGGTTTTGAGCGAGGCACAGACCTTCAGAACCCTCTGGGATCAGTGGACCAAGAGATGTAATTTTTTCGACACGGCAAAGTTAGATGTTGTCTATCCGACCTTGCAGGACCTGCGGGTCCTCAGGCTGTCGTCGGTGATGATTTACTTGATCGTGTCCGGCCTCGTCGGAACGGCGGCGTATGGGTTCCACTCTTTGTTTGAGGCGATGAATCACCCTTCGTGGAGTTTGACACCGATGGAGGTGAATCGAATTCAAACAATGCACGCAAAACTTCTGGAGGAGAGAAAGCAAATAGAGGTGACTGGACGGCTCTTTCAACCTCGGTCGCGAGGTTGGGCGGCCCTCGAGTTTTTGCTGCAGCTTTTTCCGGAAGACTCCGGGGTCAGGGTGGAGAGTTACGGATACAATTTTGAGCCAAGCCGGCCCGTAGTCTCGCCTGCGAACGCAGCACTTGGCGGCGTCACGGGGATGGTGCGTGTGTGGAATATCAAGGGGGTGGCCAACGGACAGTCGCTGGAGCTATTGAACGCGCTTAACAGCCAAAGAGGTTTAAACGAGTTGTTCAACAGGATTGCGAAAGTCACCGGTGATCCGAGTTACAAGTCAAATGCCTCGCGGCAGCTTACGGTGAGTCATAACCAGGGTCGCAATTCAAAGTACAATCCAGCCGCAGGCGCGTCTGAAATTGCGGCAGATCCGATCGTTTCCTTTCCGTACAGCTTCGAGGCAACGTTGACGCAGACCATCATGGATAAAGATATGTTGGCCCTCCCCACGGAGAAGCCCTTTTAAATCTGATGAGCGCTTATACAAAACACATACTCCGTTTTGGATTGGCGACGCCTGCGCTCTTCAATTGCGTTCTTCTCGGGGCAGTGGTCATTCTCAGTCACAAGCTGGAACAGGTCCGCGCCGTGAAGCAAAACCGCTACCAACAACATGTGGAGCGCCTTGCCGCCATAAAAGACATTGAGACCGAGGTAGCTCCCAAGCGCAAGGTCTTCGAAAATCAGAAGCGAATCCTACAGGCTGACCCAGTCCAGCTGTTTACACGGATCTCGGATTCGATCGTGTCTCGTTACCAACACATAGAGTTGGAACGTACGGGAATGATTTTTCCCCTCGAAAGGGGCCGGGTTGGACGTTTGTTGCAGGTCGATGTCGGGCGGGTCAAAAGCTCTTTTGAGGGCGGATATGGCCCTATGCAGGAGACACTTTTACAAGTCGAGTCGTTGATGCCGCAGTCGCTCCTGGAGGAAATCAAGGTCACCAGAAAGGCCGATGTGCAACCCCTTAAACAAGGCCACCTCGTGTTCGAGATGACCCATATCTGTTGGAAGACTACAGAGGTGGCACAATGAGGGGGCATCTGTTCCAGCTTTGCATGCTTCTGTGGCTTGCTGGACAACTCCGAATGGATGCACTACCGGCTCAAGCGACCCCCAAAAACCAGCCTCAGAACAGGGTTGAGTTGTTCGTTGGAAATGGAAGTGTGAACTGGCTCCCGCAAAGCAATCTTCTTCCATCTGCAAAGGAGATAGACAACCGCGCGCAAAAACTGGGGGCACGCCAACGAAACATGGGTCCGTTCGGGTTGCGAATGTTTCCGGTCGAAGACGAGGCGGCACCGGCCGCGATTCATATTGCGAGAGGTGCTGACCGCGTCACATTGAATCAGGCTCTACAGACGTTGCGAATTAACGGAATCAATCTCGACCGCAGGGAGTTTCTCATTGGAGCAAGAAACGTATTTGAGGGAGACGCTTTAGAGGTGTTTTTTAAAGGCGAGGTGTTTGTTGCCGAGGTCGTTGAGATTGCTCCGATGCAGATTGTTTTTAGAGACCACGCGCGGCGGGAGACTGGAGTGCTCGCGCATAACCTCGTGCAGCACCTTGCTCTCGAGCCCATCCGAAACAGGCCCAGCGGGGGAGCTTTGGAGGGCAAGCTTAGTCCGATGGAACCCATAAAAAATCAGCGGCCATGAAGATGTCACACCCCCAACAGAATCAATCGCTGCGCCCTACCCGTCAGGATGCCGTCGAACACGGACCGACCATCGCCTCCCACAGACCATTCCGACGTGGCTTCATTTACATCGGATACATCTGCTCGGCAATGAGCTTAACCGCAGAGGACCGCATAAATCACGCATCGCCACTTGTAGCGGCGGGCTCGTTTGGCTCATCGAATTCGCAGAATCCGCCTACGGTTCCGTCCGAGATTGCTCCCGCAATCAGGTCCTCTAAGGTTCCTGTCGCTCCGGTCGAAGAGGCTGATCAGGAGCCGTCCCAGGCACCTGGACAATCACCCTCCCTTCCAAGTATTCAGGCCATCTCGCAGGCAAACCCAAAAGGGAGCAGCCTGCCCGACCTCCCCGACGACGGCTATTGGATTGAAAATGCGCCCATAAACGAGCTGTTTCAATACCTTGCCCGGTCTGCGGACCTCCAGTTTTTTAGCAACAACGAGCTGAACGATTCAAAGTATAACGTAACCGGCCATTTAAAACTCACTGATCCCATTCGGCAAATGGAGGATCTTGCGGTGGCATACGGGCTCACGGTTTACAGGCAGGGACAGGCGGTGCACTTGATGAACGAAGGTCAAATGGGACGCTTACCTGTGGAATTCATGTCGTATCAACTCAAGTACCTGCGGGGCTCCTCGCCATCCAGAGGGACGAGCGCGGGAGGGGATGGCGGCAGTTCCTCAGCAGCGCCTGCAGATTTCGAGAAGTTAAAGGGAATCATTAAACCGATGCTCACAAGAGATGTGGGACAGATCGAGTTTGAGGAAAAAACCAACACGCTGCTCGTCACCGACAACAATGTGAAACTCAGAAAGGTCCGCGAGGTTCTCGATATGTTGGATAAAGCGAAGAAACAAATTGCAATCAATGTTCGAATCCTTAGGGTCCGGAAATCGAAGGCATCCAATACAGGCGTCGACTGGAGTTTGGCTCTCGGCGGGGGCTCGGGCGCGGGAGTTCCGATAAATATCACGCAGAGCCTGAATGCCCTGTTTCGCCTTCCAGACACTGCGAAGCTCGCATCCGCAGCGACTCAGGTAGACAACAACGGCCAGGGAATGGTGTTTGACCCCATGCGCGTACAGGCGATTCTCCGGGCCCTCCATGAACACGACCTCGTTTCGCAGGAGACGTGCCCAACGGTAATTACCGAAGACAACGAACAAGGAATCATTTCATTTGTGGACCGGTTTCCGGTGATTACCTCGACCGTCACAGCCACGAGCGCAGGGCAGAGCGTCACGGACAGGGTTCGATACAAAATCGATGAGGAAGATGCTAGCTCCGTCGATAAACCAGACAAGAGCAGAGAGATTGGAGTCACATTGTCGGTGACGCCGACATTGCTTCCCGATGGAACTGTCCGCATGCGTTTGCGCCCGAGGGTTGCCAACGTCGTTGAGGTCGTTGCCGGAAAAAGCGGGAATGTCTTTCCTCGGGTGAGCGAGTCTACTGTTGAGGGGATCAGCCGGATTCCTTGCGGGCAGTCTCTTTTTCTGGGTGGATTTTATGACTCAAGCGATAAGCAGGGGAGCAAGAAGGTACCGCTGCTGGGCTCCCTTCCGCTTGTCAGTCACCTTTTCAGCTCCAAGAGCAAAACCAATGAGCAGGTGAGTCTTGTCTTCATTATTACACCCACAGTTTATGATGCTTCGAGTGTGAAAGGGACGGAGTTGGCAAGTCGGAAAATCGGTGAGAACTCCGGATTGGGGCTGAGAAATTCAAACGGATTCCAGGTCTCCTCACGGGAGACTCCACGCTCTGCTAACGACTCCATCCCTCTTCCACCGTCACCCGAATTCCGTGAAAAGACGGAAAAAAAGTGGTTCTTCTCAAAAGCCCCGGGAGAGGTGATTACGCCACAAAAGGCGCTCTTCCTAAACGAAAAGTCCTAGCGCCTACCCCACTTACATTTTCCCAACCCAATTATGCCTGTTGAAGAAATCACCGGTGTTGCTTTTCCTGGTTTAAACGCCCCTAAAGAAGCAGGCGTATTCGGCCATGTTTTGGCGGCCATTGGGGAGTGTTGTTCGGTCCATTTAAACGAGGCAGGGTATTTTACTGAAGGCGAGTGCGCCGGAGTATTGAAGGCCTATCAAAGCGGACTGAGTGTATGTTGTGAACCCTGGAATCCGGCCGCAGACTTTGTGGCATTCACCGCAGAGACACAGGCAAAAGCGCACGGTCTAAGCGCGGAGGTGGAGGTGTCGAGGATGCAGAAGTTGCTCCGCTGGGCTCTGGGAGATCGCGTGCGATGTTGGACCTTCGGGTTGTTGCCTGGGGCAGTTGAAGGCTTGTACCGGCAGTGCGAGACCGCGCGTGTGGTATCTGGATACCTGGCGTGCCCTTCGATGCTCGGTGGCGAGCTCAGTATTGTTCACACTACGTCGGTAAACCCTGTTGCGGCGTTGGTTGCCGCTGCATGGATCCAGCAGGAACTGACAGCGCATGGTGACGGAGATGCGCCGTTCATGTTCCCCCTGATGGTGGATCGGCCTTTCTGGCTTACAACGCTACAACGCCATTTAGGGGCGAAATGAACCTGAATCTCGACATCAGTTTTAATCGAACGATCGAGCAGTTGATTCTGAATGAACTGCGTAGCGCGCACCATTCAAACGAGCCCATCACAGACGCAAGCCTTGTGCATAGAACCTCGAAAACCAGAATGTTGGGAGCGGTGGGTAAGGTTGCTGCATTGCCCGCATTTCCAAGCGTTCGAGGACTGGTGGAGTTAGGTTTCGTGAGGGGCTGTGATCTGGGCGTCTTATCGCGGGATAAGTTTGTGCCGTTGCGTCGGAGCGAGGAACAGATTCTCGTCGCAGTGGCGAATCCATGGAACTACAGGGCAGACGAATACTGTGCAGCCCATTTTCCTAACGCAGACTTGCTGAAAATCGTGACGCTAGCGTCGGAGATTTCTGGAATTATCGAGAACGCGTCGTCGTCCTCAGGCCCAAGTCGCGCTGATCTTGAGGCTGTCGAGGTTGATGAATATTCAGGTGACATTCCGGACTTTGCGGTGAGTCGACAGCATGAAGAGCCGATAGCGCAGTTGGTAGCGGCAATGGTATCGGATGCCATTAAGCAACGGGCCTCTGATATTCACGTCAAGACCGATAAGCTGAGCTGTCACTATTGTTTCAGGATAGACGGAGACCTTGGGACCCACGTCGAGGTGCCGCTGAAGCTGCGCAACAGAATAGACGCGTTTTTGCTCAACCTCATGCGTTTGGCGCCCGAGGAACGGAGCAAACGCCCCGGTATCTCTGGCCGTTTTACCGCAAGTTATTATGGACGTCCCGTGGGGATTCGATACGAGCGCCATCGGACTTTCCGAGGCTATCATGTGACGATGCGGTTACTCGACAAGGCGCACTTTGAGGCGAGGTTGGGAATGGGAACACTTGCTTTTGACGAAGGCACGCTTTTTGCACTCGAGAAAGCATTGGCCATTCCTTCAGGAATCATTGTGATGTCAGGTCCTACAGGATCTGGCAAGTCGACCACCGTCAACGCGATGTTACGGCAATTGAACCGCCCGGAAGATAATATTTTAACCTTGGAGAATCCGGTTGAGGACGAAATCGAAGGAGTGACCCACTGTGATTTGCGGGATTCTACCGAGTTTAAGCCGATGATTGCGAGCTTCATGAGGAGTGATCCGGATGTGATCTTTATGGGAGAGGTGCGGGACCGCGAGTCAGCGGAGCTGGCCATCGAGGCGGCGATCACCGGGCATAAGGTATTGACGACGATTCACACGCCAAGTGCGGCGCAGATCATTGAGCGCTTTCAGCAACTAGGAATGGAGCGGTGGAAGATTGCGCAGACGTTAAAAGCCGCCTGCGCGCAGCGGTTGGTAAAATTGTTATGTCCCGTCTGCAAAGACCGGCATGAGGGGGTCGGAGAACATGAGATGCGTCTCTTTCAACTGCCCCCGGAATGGGCCGAGCGTGTGGTGTATAAGCAGAATAAAAACGGCTGCCCAGAGTGCCAAGGGAGAGGGTACGTCGGCCGGACCGCGATCCTCGAAATCTTACCGATTAGTCCAGCACTAGGAGATGCGATGTCGAAGGGCGATTTAACGCCATATGAATTGGAACAGCGAGTGCGCCGCGATACAGGCCTGCCATCGTTGCGTGAAAACGGACTGAAACTATTGAGGGAAGGCCGCACGGATTTGGAGGCGCTTCGGAAGGTCTTGGATATGACGGTGCCCGGTTAAGACCAATCGCGGCCAATGAAAGCCATATGAAATACGAAGAACGAATGGGACGTAAACAATGGGGACTCAGGTGCAGGCACAATGTCGGGTGGGGTGCGTGCGCGGCGGCGACTCCGGGAGACGACGGCCTCGGAGGAAAATAAAAAGTACGAGGACCAGTCTCCGAACCTCCAAAAAAGAACCCTGGTGCGATGGCTTTGTTTCACGTCACTCTCAGAAATATCAAGAACCCGCACTTCTCTAAAGGTGTGGAGGTTCAAGCACCGAGTCGTGAGCAGGCTGGTGTGCTTGCATCGCGGGAGGGGTTTGCGGTTGCCTTGGTGAAGCCACTGGCATCCAAAGTCAGGACTGAAGAGAGTGGAAGGAACTTTTCGCAGAAGGAATTGATTAAGTTGTTCAGAGGGCTGGCTTCGATGTTGAAAGCTAATATCACCACGGCGGACGCTTTGCTTTATTACTCGCAGGGGCTGCCCGAGCCCGAGTTGCGGGCGGCTCTGCACAACATCCGGGAGCGTGTGGAGAGCGGCCAACCAGTGCATCTTGCTTTTGCGAAGGAGCGCAAGTTCGACGGCACAATCATTACGATTATCGAAGCAGGGGCGGATTCCGGACAGTTGGGGCAGGCATTTGCATCCCTTGCGAGACGCATCAAGACGGAGATGACGTTTAGGGGAAAATTGCGAACCGCGCTTTTGGTTCCAGGTCTCGTTATTTTGTTTCAGATCGCGCTGTTTATTTGGTCCCAAACAAGTGTGGTCTCCAAAGTAGAAGCCACGATCAAGGAGATCCATCAAGAGCCAGACCCGATATCAAAGGTGATTTTCTCCTTTAGTCATGTGGTGCAGTGGACGTGGCCGTTTTTTATTAGCGGCCTTGTGGCGCTTGCATTGGGACTGTTTCGCTCTTCCGAGTTTAGGCAGGGCGTGCTCCGGCTTTTAATGAATCGCTGGGTGCTGCTACGACGTTTGGTGATGGGGTTAAGGCAGAGCTCCTGGGTGGGGACGTTGCAGATGTTATACGCCAATGGGATTAATCTCGCTCGAGCCTCCGTACTGGCAGCAAAAGTGACCGAAGGTACAGAGCTGTATGCCGGCTTGATGCGGGCAAGCAGTTCCTATGAGGCGACTGGGATTCCCTTTGCAGAAGCCATTCGACGCAATACCGATTTGGATCCTCAGGTGATTCATATGATAGGGATTGGTGAAAAATCGGCGTCATTACCTCAGCAGTTGGAATTGCTACGCGACATTTATGAAGAGGATACAGCCGCGCACATGGCTGACTTCACGGAGGTGATTAACTTTATCACCCTGGCTATCGCCGTGTTCTTGATCGGGTTAGTATTCTCTGGAGCAATGCTCCCCATCTTTCTCATGGGTCCAAAAATGATGAACTCAGGCTCGTAGCGAGCCATCCACTATGATGCGCATTTCTATGGTGATCGTCCTCAATTTAAGTGTGGTGTTTTTTTGCTGCGTTAGCGCCTCAGGTTCAGAACCTGCCGTGAAGGCTGCCAAGACGCGCATGGTGCCCCGGCCGCTTCCGGGCGAAATGCCAGCGATGAAAGGAGCGGAGGAGCATCTGTTTCGGAAGCCCGCCGATGGAAGTGCGTCGGCAGGGGGCGCGGGTTTGATGCAATCCGAGGAAAAAGCTCGTATTGGCGTTATTCACAGAGGGGGAGGGGAGGTACCCCAGACTCCGCGTGCTGAGGTTGGTTCTGCTGGATTCGATGGGTTCAAGAGTGCCGGCGCGGGAGTGCTTAACCAGTCGGGATTGCGGCAGGTCAGGCCCGGTCGGATACGGGTTATACCACGAGCCGAGCTGAAACCTGAGACCGGGGTAGCCGTCACGGCGCAACAAGTTCCCTAATACGAAAAAGCAAACCACAGCAGAGGATAACCGTTTGTGTCAGGCGTTTACGCTCCTAGAAATCAGCCTCGTCCTGGGCTTGATTCTGGGCTTGAGCGTGATGATTGGATTCGGCTACAACGCGGTGTCCAGTTGGAAGCTGGGAAAGAGTGCGGGCCTCTCACTCCAAGCTGTGTACGCGGCACAGAGAGCTTATATGGCGGATAACCCGACTGTCCTGATTGCGGCGGTGACAGCGCCGCAGCTCATTGCGTATTTGCCCGAAGGCTGGTCTGCCTTGCCGGTGTTCGTTGGAATGAATGGGGAGGTGCTGACCCTGAAGTTTTCTGTAATGCCTCCTATCCTTTTGTTGGGTTCCTCGCCCTATGATCCTTCTGGAAAAACCACGGACAGTCTGTGGGACGTGGGCGAATGATTCAGTGACTCGTGGATCTCTCTCTTATGAAAAATATAGCGACCGAATGGTCCTGCTCTCCATACTCCGCCTTAGGTCCACTGCTTTGGATTGAGGAGGGCACGCAAATGGGACATCGCCGTAGGTTTTGGCGGAGCGCAAGAGACCAAGTGCTGGTAGAGTTAAGTGCCCCCGTTGTTTTGGAATCTGGGCTGCACTTATTCGTCGCTCCGAACGGTTCTGGGAAGACGACGGTGCTGCGGACTTTAGCGGGCCTTCACCCAGCGCTGAGAGGGCAGCTCAAAGTGACCGGCGAAGTGTTTTATGTGTCGGACCAGTTGCAGTTTGATATGGAATTGTCAGCGCATCGGTTATTCGCGAAGTGGTTTCGAGGATCGGCGCTCAGTGACTGTTATGGGTTGGTGGAGAGGCTCGCGCTCGATGTCGACTGCGCGATGAACAAACTGTCTCGAGGAAACCGCCAAAAGATAATGCTTATTGTGGCAGAGACGCTTGCAGCGGGTTCGGGCCCAAGTATTTTATTATTAGACGAGCCCCTTGCCGGCATGGATGCGGAGACTCGCGATGTGGTCGCTGAGTTCTGGGCGGCCACGAACAAATCAGTGCTCCGGTTGGTTGTCTTGCATGAATTGGAGTCTGTGAAACAGGCAGACTCTCTTTTTACCGTCAGCCGCGGGCAATTGCGGCATACGTGTCGGCAAACGGGCTCATGGTCGGAGACCTGCCGGAGGTTACGCGCGTGAACAACAATAGGGAGCAACGTCTCGCTTTATTTTGGCTCTCACTTGCCGGGTTTTACAAACGGGGGAGCTGCTGGCTGTTGCTCGCGGGGCTTTGTGTAATCGCGGCTGTAATGCCCCTTCTAACCCCCTGGGACGAGCAACCCCAAATCCTACAACCCGCCAGAGCCCAAGCTGCCTGGGGCTATGTATGGCTCGCTCTTTTTACCTGGCTCCCATTTCAAGCGGCCGCATTGGGAAGACGACTGCGCGTGAATGGCTTTTTGGAGTTTATGAAAGCAAGGGGGCGGCGCGATGGAGCGCTTTATCTACAGATGGGAATGGCGGTTTCTGTTTGGTTGCTGGGTTTGCTGGCACTCGCATGTGTTATTTGCGTGCTCTTCTGTTCTCCGAAAGATCCACGGGAGGCGGACGCCTGGCGGGCACTTCTCGCGCAGTATGCAGCGCTCGTGTTGGCATCGGGGGCGCCCCTTTGTTTGTTGGGGGTCGCTCTAGGAACGCGATCTGGCGAAGTGGTGGCGTATCTTGTGCCGGTCTGTCTGTTGTTTTGCGGACTCATAGGTGCTTCATGGTTAGGCCCACTTCTGATTGGGTGTGAACTGCCTGCGTATAGAATCGTTTGGGTGCTCCTGCCCCATTACCATCTCGCAGACTTGACCTCGCGTCTTGTCTTTAAAATGGGTGCTCTAACCCCGTCAGCGTTCCGAAACGTTCTTGTTTATTTCCTTCTTCAAGGCGCTTCACTCACCCTCCTAGGACGATGCGCCCTTCGAATTCGATCATAGTCCTTATGGCGGCTGCATGCTGTGGGCTGCTTGCGGGAGTCTGTTCCGGACCCTGTCTCGACACGGCTAAGGTCAGTGGGGACGAGAATCCTTTAGGAATCCTACGGAGCCCTTATGGCAGCATGGTTGCGCGACTCATGAAGAATTCGATACACAACTATTGGCATGCAGGAAGGCCAGAGCAGCATCCGGGCAGGACGGTGAGCCCGAGTGCAGCGCCTAATAAGGGATATGAGAGCCCTATCGATAGCGACTGGTATCACAAATCAAAGTCGATAGAGGGGCCTCCGCAAAAGGGTTCGTGGTTGCAGCAGAGTATCGATTGGCTGACGGAATTGGAGGAAGCACGAGTCACGCCCACGACCTTGATTGCCATGAGTAAAGCACATCGGCGTTATTTGAATGCAACTGCGAACGGTCAGTTGAAAGCTGCTTTCCGGTTGGATCCCGGAGACGCTGCATTGTACGAAATCCTTCACTATACGGCGATGGGCAGTGCAGCCAAGCCCGACCTTGCGCGCAGTGAAGCCGAAAAACTGGCGGCGCAGACGATATCTCATGCGCTCTCGGATCAGGGCGGAATATCTGCAGCGCTTACGGGCGCAGGAGCCGCAATTAACCTCTTAAACAACGACATGGTTAGAGACAGTGGTGTGGCTCCTGAGGTCACAATGCGACATTGGAAAATGCTTTCAAACTGCCTGCAGCGGTACCATGTATTGAAAGTGCAGGCGGTAGAGGAGCAGTGGTGGGAAGGTGTCCCTCAGGTCAGAAGAGGGGAACTCGCTGGGTATGGGGCTCTTGTGGAAAAGCTCGCAAACACTATTGGCAGAAGGCTCGTAGCCACTGGGGTTTTGAATGGTCAGGCTGATGGGGATTTGTAGCCCCCCTTTCTTAACGGTGCGTGCAGTTCGTCGAAGTGTCGGCGGTGGGTGATGATGAAATGGAGGTAGGTTTCCATTCAAGTAGTGCGGCCCGCCTACTTATGACATGGCATTGGCCCTGAAGATGTCTTCGGGTATTTGTCCGTCCTGGTACAGTTGCATCAGCGAGTCGTCCCAGCGGAGGTTACCTTTGTAACGCAGAGCATCTGCAAGGGAGGTGGATCCACTATCGTAAGCCCGAATGCCAGCGCTGACCGCTGCGCTTGTGTTTTGAAGATACTCAGTGACCAGTACACGACCGTTAAATCCTGTGATTAAACCTTGGGACAAGACGAAGGTCAGCGTCTCGCTCAGGCGAGCCAGAATCCCTGGCTGTTGTTCTTTCGGGAAAAACTCCAGAATCCGGTCCACGGTTTTGACTGCGCCGCGTGTGTGTAGGGTGGATAACACGAGGTGCCCTGTTTGCGCTGCTTCAATGCAGGTTTCCATAGTCAATCTGTCGCGAATTTCGCCGATGAGAATTACGTTTGGCGTTTTGCGCAGCACTTCCTTGAGACCCGTCTGGTAGGTGAGTGTGTGGCGCCCAACTTCCTGTTGTGTCACAAGTGAAGGAGCGGAGATAAGGCTCCCCGGTTTGTTTGGATCTTCCATCGTCGAGGAATAGCGGTACTCGATGGGATCCTCGATGGTGACGATGTGTTTCTGCATGTGCCGCCGTACCCAGTCGATGACGGCCGCGAGCGTTGTCGATTTCCCAGAGCCGGTAGGGCCTGTCACAAGACCGAACCCGAAGCGCCTGTGCATGAGTTCTTTGAGGTTGTCGGTAACCGCAGCGTCGATGCCGAGGTTTTCGAGTGGCGTTATCGTTCCCCGAAGCCAGCGGCAGGTGAGTCCGAGGCCGTTTTCACTAAGGTGCATTTGCGCACGCATTCGTACCGGCGCGCCCAATGCTCCGTTTTCGCAGCTCATATCGAGAACACGTTTGGATTGGAGAACCTCCCACATTCTTGTGGCGCCGGAAAGAGCTTCGGGCGTTTCCCAGATTTCGATGGCCCTCTGGTTGTAGAGCGCCTCAGCAAGTGTTCGCACCGCATCTTGAGTTTGTATTCCAAAGGATTCAGGCATTTCGAGCCCCCTGTTTGTGTGAACGCAAATCAGGGCATTTGCCCGGATTTGAACATCCGAGATCTCTCGGCCGGCGTACATCTCCGCAAGATCACCAAACAAATTTGAGGCACGGGTTGAAGAGAGCGTTGGCGTTTGCATCGGGTGGGCTAACTGCGGGGAATCTCCTCAATCACAATGAGCCAGTTCATTTGGTGAACTGGTGGAAGATCCGCGGGACTGGCGAGTGGCTTAAGATCCGCTGTGATACTGTCAGTGTGGGTAGTTTCGTCGCTGCCCGACTTGATATCCATGGGTCTCCACGTGACTGATCCCGTTCGCGTTAACGTGCTGATTTGCCCGTGCAAATCAAACGGACGAATAGCCGAGGTGGTTCCAATGCGCAGTTCTGCCGCAAAAATCGAAAGGGGTGGATAATAAACGGTACCAGTTGGCAGCGCCGCTCCGGCCGGCGCGGCATTCGCTGGCACGACGTTAAGATCGTCTCCCACGTAGATGCGGAGTGGTGATACGATTGCCAGCCCTGAGCTGTAGGGAGTGAGATTCTGACCTTTGCGGATGATGATCGCCATATTGTCAGGCAGTGGGGATTCGGAGAGAGGTTGGACGGTGCTCGGGTCGGTGGAGTCATCGGTGCGGAAGTGAAGGCTGTTGTTGACGGAGACTGGGGCGCCTCCTTGAGATTGCAGCCAGCTGTCCAGGAGGGTTGGGTAAAATGTCAAGCTCGAGTGGTTTGAATCAGTAAGTTCGGTTTGAAATGGGATGACTGTGCCGCCAGCCTGGATGATGGACGGCCAGTTGGAACCACGTTGAAGGACGACCTCTTTGCTTGTACCCGAGGGAGTGATAAAACTGACTCGAATGGTCGTCGGGGTTTGGTCAACCTGGCTAACCATGGAGGTCGCCCTGACGGTGATGGTACAGCGCTCCGCTCCTTTGCTGTAATTCTCCCACGCATTCGAAGAAGGAACCTCGGAAGTCCTTTGCAGGAATTGCGTGCCACGTTGGATGGCTTGAAAATTCAGGCGGCCCGAGTTTGCGCTTAAGGCGACGGGAAGAACCTCCGAGTTAGCTTGCACTTGGAGAAGTTCACGTACCCCTGCTTGGTCGAAGTCATTACCTACCTGAGTTCCATTAAGAGTGACGGGGGCAACAAGCGTGATGGATTGTTTGCCACTAATACGCGAGGAGCCGAAGGTGTTGTTGAGGGAGATTTGGTCAGCATAAACACCACCACTGATTGAGATACCGGCCGAGTCCCACGGGTTCCCGTTCTGATAGGTGCCGATTTGTGCAAAGGTGGCTGCCTCGATCGGGAGCTGCGAGGGAATTTCGTAAAGTGAGATGACGTAATATTTCGTCAGCGGCTGGACCGCCTGCTTTTCACCGGTGCTTTGGGTGCCAAAGGTGACGGCGAAAGCCCACCAATTGCGTTTGGCTACTATGGGCTGGCCGGGTGCGGCATATCCGAAGCGGATGTTTGGATAAGGAATGTAGTTGTAAATTGGAAACTTGGTAAAATCCGCAAGGAGGCCTGGTGCCTGGGTAGCATAGGTTTTCGTGCGTGCCACGATGGGGCGGTGGGAGTCAGCGGCTTGAAGTTGGCTGGGAGCGGTTAGAAGCGGAGGGACTTTTCCGGCAAATTTCGGGTCATTGAAGGCGGCGCTGTAATCTGTGGTGCCTGGAGTGACTTCTCCGACGATTCCTCCGAGCGAGGTGACCAAAGTGCCAGATAGCTCAGGGCTTGTATCCGCGGTGTTTCCGTTGCGCGCGTTGTTGAGCCCTATCATGGCTTTGAGGTTTTCTGGCAGCGCAGTTGCAACAGACGCCATGCTTTGGGCCTGCAAAAAAATGGCGTTCCACGAGTATTTATCCGATTCGGCGTAGTCCGCTTTCATGCAGGCGATGGCAGCTTGGGGCAAGACAGCGACCAGCGCGCGCAGAAGGGTTTCCTCGCGTTGTTGGTAATCGGTGCGGAGTTGGGTCTTCGCGATTTGATCGCGGTTCAGGAGGGAACTTCTGAGCAGGAAAAGCAGGGTTATTGTGAAGAGCAGGCCCATGGCGGATACGATGGGTAGCGCTGCAAAACCGTGATCACTCTTGGATTTCATCGAGCACCCCCGTAGTACGTAATCTGTTCGTGGTTAGGGCCGAGCAAGGTTAACCTCAAGATACCTTCCGCACTTTGAAAACTTGCGGACCGAATTTTGCTGCTGACTGTCCACGAGGTCTCGCTGCTGGTGGACTCGGGTGTATAAAAACGCAGGCAAGCCCCAAAGGGACCGGGTTCTACACTCAACACGCGGGTTTCTGTTGTTTGAGCTGGGGACTTGAAAAAGAGTTTCACCGCGCTGCCGCTGGTCAGTGTGGGGAAGCCATTACCCAAGGTGTCCTCTTTTGTAGCGTAAACAAAGTAATGATCTGCGTTGTTGAGAATCCGGTTCAGAAGAGCACCAATTTTTGGGGCTTCAGAAGTGAGAAACACCTGTTGCTGGCACAACTCCAAAAGGGCGATGTGTTGTTGAATCATTGCGACAAGCGCCGTGGCAACCACCATCATGACGGAGATTGCGGCCGACATCTCAAGGAGCGTAAATCCCAGATTGTGGTGCTCGAATGACTGGAGCGTCTTGGGTTTCATTGGGAGCGCAGTGTGCTCCTTGTTTTCACGTACGACTTTTCCCCTGCTTGAAAGCTCAGCACCGAGTAGAGCCTCAAAACCACAAGCGAAATATCGGTGTTGGTGGCTGGGGTTTCGTTGGTTCTGAATCGCGTGAGTTGCGCTTGCACGACGCTGCCACTAGGAAGGATACCAAGGGTCACGGTCTGAACGGTAGTCGGTGGATTATCGCTAGCCTGATCCGGCCAGAGCGAGGGAGATGCCGTGAGGTCACTCATAGGAATCCGATTGGAAAGAGCGGTTTCGCGTGTCATGTACGCGTCTGAGAGGGTCTGCATCACCGTCCATTGATTTCCCGAGAGCGCGAGGAGTGAGCCTTTCATCACCAAGAGGGCGAGGAAGACGGTGAGACCAAGCGCCACGGTCACCTCCATGAGGACGATTCCGGATTCGTTGCGATATCTTCGGGTCGGGATTTGAGGGGTCGAAATCATGTCGCACGGGAGACGGTCTTTAATTGCCGGGCTTTTCGGAGGTACTTAGAGATGCGCGGGAGGAGATCACACGGTCGACTTCGAAAGTGATGTTCAGGAGACGTTCTCCTGTTCGGTTAAAAAACGGTGTCTCGGTGATGACCTCAAGCGTGTAAATGCCGTCAGTCGAGGCATAGGCAGAGAGGTTGTCGATGGCGATCTGGACGTCTTGGGGAACGTTTGTCGGGGTGACGCCTTGGGAGGGGTTATAGGCGGTGCCATAACGGCGTTCGGTGCCGGTGATAATGGTGCCGACTTTTCCGAGCACGGCGTTGCCGGAGTAGATTTGGGCGTATGTGCGTGAGTCGGGATAAAGATGCGTCATGGTGAACGTGAGCGTTGGGATGCGATCGATGAACACCTGTGCGCCCGTGATTCGGTCGACTGTAGCTGTCGCGACTGGCCAGATTTGAACGCTGGGTTGGGTGAGGATGGTATCGGGTACCTGATCCGCAGCGTACCTCACCACGGTGTATGTTTGCTGTCCACAGCCAGTGAGCAGGGTTGGGCTGGTGAGTTCGTGATAAAGCGGTCCCCAGGCGAGATTTCCATTACCTAGGTTGTATGAATGGAGGAAATACGTCGGTCTGTTGAGCGAGGAATAAGTGGCGGGGTCGTAGTTCATCGCTTGAACCGCATAGTAGACGGATTTTTCAGCGGTACTTGCATCGTGTGACGTGATCAAACCGGCGACACTCGTATTGACGGTAAAGGGGCGGTCCGATCGGGTGCGACGTACATACGTGGCGCTGGCAGGATCGCCAAAGACATAGGGATCTTCGGTGGTAATGGTGACGATGGCTGAGGGGCCGTAGGCGTAAACGAGTTTCGTATCGAGCAGATAGATGTTGGTGTCCCAGGCAGTGCCTCGGGCAAAAAGTTCGAACTTTGCGCCGTCTTCACTCACTGGAATTGCCGAGGTATAGGGCCCGCCGGGAGTGATATACGGGACGTCGTAGACCTGCCCAGTACTCAGGTCTGTTTGTCGGACAAACGAATCCGTCGACGCAGCGCAAAGAGCAAGAGTACAAAGAGGAATGCCCCAAAGGATTTTGAGCATCTGGTTCATAAGCGTGGGTTCTTAACGGGGAAGGTCGAGTTTATTGGTGTGCTGTTTGCCTGCTTTGGCGTGTTCGAGGATAGTGATCGGACAGCTGCGATAGACGGCGACGACGAGCCGTGTCTCATTAGAAAGCTCGCGTAAAACGGAAGCGGCGGCTCTTGAGTCGCCTTGGGACATGGGAAGGGTGACTTCTTTGCCTGCGATCCATGTGGAGTTTTTCTGCAGAAAATCAGGCCACAGCAGCACATCTCCGCGCGGCTGGGGAATGATGCGGTGGCGTAGATTTGCCGGCAAATGAAGGACGGAGCCAATAGGGACAATGGTGAAGTTTTCACCATCGGAAATGAGAATGGAGGACGTGAGTAGTGAGCTTTGCGTAGAGGGTGGGGGGCCGGAAACGGGGGTTGTTTTGGCTTCTGTAGCCTTTGCTTGTTGGTGTGCTTGCTGGGCAAGGACACGAAGGGTTTCTTCAGCAATGACGTCGTGTGTAGGGCCATTGCGGGCTGGTTTGAATAAGTCCGCGGTGTGAGAGGGCGCGACGTGAGATTCTCCGAGAGTCTTAGCGGCGCTGATGCCGAGGCGGAGAGAAAGAAAAAGCATCGCAGTGGAGCGCAAGAGTCGGCGAATACGGCGTGCGGTTGCTTGCATTAGCAGCGGAGGGTTGGGGTGGATGACGGTTTCGAATCCCGCGCAGCGGTGTGCGGGTGCGGGAATGCAAAGCGGCAGTTTGCGGCCGCCTGCATGTCATAGAGCAAAAGGTGATGATGTACGCTTACTGGCGTACGATCAGTGCCGCGCCTGCGGGATTGGGATTAAGCTTCGTTTTCCTAAGCTCCCAGGTGCCGTCTGGAAAAGTGAGGCTCCCTGTTGGGATGGGCGGGGCCTTTTGATATTCCCCCAGGATATTGAAGAAGCCCGTTGGTTTTTTACCATTCCCTTCTCCCTGCCAGACGAGATCTACATTAATGGGCGCGGAGGCGCCGACAAAGGCTGCGGAAGGAACAAGGGTGAGTGTTTTCAAGGGGCTGACATTGAAGGTTTGGATGTCAGTGAACGTGAGTTGGACAGCGCCTGTAGTGGGAGTGCCCGAGCCCGTTGCCGATACAAACGCCTTAAAGAGCACAAGTCCTCCGTTGCCCTGGGTGCCGGAAGCCCCCGGGGCGCCAGTGGTCGTGCCGCGCGCTTCAGTGCCAGAGAAAATGAATCTGTAGCAGCTCGGTAGCGTGAGTGTATTCCGAAACGGAACCAAATTGGAGGACTGGCTGCCAACCCCGACACCTGGGGCATTCAGGGCAATGTCGCCGTATAAGGGTTGCGTTCGATCAAAGAGGAACAATGGTGCCAGAGTGGCCACCAACCACACCGAGCATGAGACAGTTTTCATGGCTTCGAAAGAGGGGATGTTTGGGTTGCGTGCTCCCGCCGAGTGTGTTCGTTGCGCGTGCAAAACTCAAGATATAAATGTCATGATAATGCCATTCGCGGCGAAAGGTGGCGGGATGCAGATAGTTTTAGAAGTGCGGCTTTGTAAAGCGACGCTGTATCTCATGCAGAAAAGTATGGAGGAGAATGCATTACGAAAAGCACCGGATTCGTTTCGTTCTTGTGCATGAACCCATTACCCTCGATGACCCCTACTTTCCTTACAGCTGCTTTGGTCCTCTTAGGATCGGGTGGCGGAACTTCCCTGAACGTTTGTGCCTGCCAGCTTCCGCTCGGATTATCCCTACGGTCTCCCGCGCGCTCTTGGTACCCACGCTGCCGCAAGACCCTCTGCAACCGCTTTACGCAGGCCTCCACATTGCCGAACTGAATCTCTCCCTCAAGCGGTCGCAGGTTTGCCGAGATTTTTTGGTCCCCGATTATGAGCTGGTTGTGGATGCTTGTTTTTGTAATAATCCTGCCATGGTTAAATCCGACATCCAGACGGCTTTTTTTTCAAGTTTGGCGGACCCCTATTCTTTCAGGACGATGTTCGATCAACTGCCCGATGTCGTCTTTTTTATCAAGGATCGTCAGAGCCGGCTCGTCGGAGGAAACAAGTTGCTTGTGGAAAGGCTCGGCCTCCGGTCTGAAGCCGATGTGGCAGGCCACTTGGATGACGAATTCGTTCCCGAAAAAATCGCCAAGGCTTTCCGCTCTGACGACGAAATTGTTTTCGAATCGCGTGAACCTCTGATCAACCGGATGGAGGTTTGGTTTACGGAAAGCCGGGAACTTGACTCGTTTCAAACAACCAAAGTCCCGTTGATCGGGAAGAACGGTGAAGTGGTCGGCTTGATGGGCACAACCCGCCCCGACCTTACGCGCACCACTCAAAAGCGGGAAAACAAGCGGGAAAAGGAGCTGGTCTCGGTCACCCGTTATCTTGAGAAAAACACAGATCGGATCGTCACCAATGCCGAGCTCGCGAGCGCTTGCGGCATGTCTGAACGCACTCTAAACCGAAAGGTACAGCAGGCATTTGGTGTGACGCCGTACGAGTTAATGCTCCGTATTCGGATCCAGAAGGCCGCGGATGCCTTGCTTCAAACGTCCGCAAAAGTGCAGGATATCGCCCTCGCCCACGGGTTTTGTGACCAAAGTACCTTCACCCAACACTTCCGGAAACGCACGGGAAAGACTCCTCGGCAGTTCCGCGTCGGCCAGCATAGTACCCCAAGCTGGGTTTAGCCTAAATGCGGCAATGAAAGCGCGGCACACTTTATGTAACTCTATGCGGAAGAAAATGATGCATGTCAATAGAACCTCTTTTGGGCCTCACCCACTGGGTGAGCCTCCGTGCGCTGTCTCCAAAGCCGGGGAAGACAGGACTGTCTTCCCCATGTGCTCACTTTCCCATGGAGCGCGAAACTGACTGAACCCGAAGGGTTCCCAGCCA
>CANJPY010000036.1 GCA_947476255.1 Chthoniobacteraceae bacterium
AGCCATGTTCCGCACTTTGGTTTTCCTCAACAAGGGGGTCTTCTCCACTACACGCACTTACGCCGAATTTTACTCTGTGAGCGGTTCCGGTTTTGGAGGCGTCTCTCTGTAACTTTTTTCATCCCTCGCACCAAACTGCGGAACTCGGGGTAAGTAGGAGAGGGCCTGGGGCAAGCGGGCCCCGGGGCGGCCCCGCCCCTGAGTGCATGGTGCTGAGTTTGCGGGCGCGATGAGGGGGCCACTGCGCAATGAGAGTTCGGCTGCCCGATGGGGGGCGCGTTTTACGCGGAGGCTTGGCCGAGATGAAAGGCCTCGTGCACGAGGTTGGCCGCTTCGGCGATGCGCCCCTCTTCAATGATCACAGCCGTTTTGATTTCGCTTGTGGAAATCATCTGGATGTTGATGGAGCCGGCGCTGAGGGATTCAAACAGCTTTGCGGCCACGCCCGAGTGCGAGCGCATTCCGATGCCGACAATGGAGAGCTTTGCGATGCCGTCCTGGGAATGGAGTGCGCTGGCGCCGACTTCTTTGACGACGGGCTCGAGGGCGGCCTTGGCCTTTGGAAGTTCGTCTTTGGACAGGGTGAAGGAGATGTCTGTGGAGCCCTCAACGCTGACATTTTGGACGATCATGTCGATGATCACTCCCGACGTGGCCAGCGTCGTAAAAATGCGGGCGGCCGTTCCGGGCTTGTCGGGGACATGGGAGATGGTGACTTTGGCCTGGTTTTTTTCAATGCTCACGCCCCGTACCACGACGGCTTCCATGCTTTCGGTTTCTTCTTTCACAATGGTTCCTGGGTTGTAGTTAAAGCTGGAGCGCACCTCGAAGGTGACGCCGAATTTTTTCGCGAATTCCACCGAGCGGCTTTGCATGACCTTGGAGCCGCTGGAGGCCATTTCGAGCATTTCGTCGTAGGATATTTCCTGGATTTTGGAGGCGTTTTTGACAATCCGCGGATCGCAGGTGTAGACGCCGTCGACATCGGTGAAAATCTGGCAGAGGTCCGCCTTGATGGCGGCGGAGATGGCAATGGCGGTGAGGTCGGACCCGCCGCGGCCGAGGGTGGTGATGGACCCCTCGGCGGTTTCGCCCTGAAACCCGGCGATGATGACGATGTTGCCTTCTTCGAGAGCTTCGAGCACGCGTTCAGGCGAAATCGTGGCGATTTTCGCCTTCGTGTGCGTCTCGCTCGTGACGATGCCCGCCTGGGCGCCCGTGAGGGAGACGGCTTTTTTGCCGAGGCCCGCGATGGCCATCGCAGTGAGGGCGATGGTGGTTTGTTCTCCGGTGGCCAAGAGGACGTCCATTTCACGCTCGCTCGGATTGGGGGAGACGTCCCTGGCCAGTTTGATGAGGTTGTCGGTGACGCCGCTCATCGCGGAAACAACCACGACGACTTGGTTGCCCTGGGACTGGGTTTCAATGACGCGGCGCGCCACGTTGAGAATGCGTTCGGGATTACCGACGGAAGTGCCGCCAAATTTTTGGACGATGAGTGCCATGGGAAAAAGGGGCGCTGAGTGTCTTTGAGACGAGGCGACTCTGAAAGAAAAAAGCGGCGGCGGGATGAAAATGGGAGAAGAGCGTTGCCGCAGTCGGTCGGGAGTGCGGCGCCACGCGCGAGTCCTCGCGGGTTTACCGGGGCTGGAAGTCCAGGACGAAGGCGTCCTCGAGGCTGGGCTTCAAGAGTTTCACAAATGCCTGATGCTCAGGGTGGTCGAGGTACGTCTTTAGCGCCGCTCCGTCCGCGAAGCCGAGCACCCACATGTGCGTAAAGCCCTTGTCGAGTTTTTCTCCGCTGACATTGGTTCCCCATTCAAGCGATTGAATCTGGGGGATTTTTGTCTTTAACGCGGCGAAGGCTGCTTCAATTTTCTGAAGGTCGTCCGCACTCGCTTCTTTTTTGAATTTGAAGGAAACAACGTGGCGGAGCGGCCCGTCGGCCAGGACAGCGGTGGTGGTGAGCATGAGAGCGGTGAGGAGGGAAAGCAATTTCATCGGAGCACTGTGAAGGAGAACTTTCCAGGGGAAAAGACGGAAGTCGCCGATATTAGAGGGGAGCATTCCTATTTCCGGCATGGCGGCGTATTTTATCGAAGCCAGCAGCCGAAATCGCTGTAAGATGTGCCCTCCCTGAATTGCCCTCCTGATGTCTACTGCCACACCCGAGCAAAATTTCGTGGATGATCCGCGTTTTGGTGGAATTGCGCGTCTTTATGGGCGGGAGGGGTTGGAGCGTCTCGTGCGAGCGCACGTGTGCGTGGTGGGCGTGGGGGGAGTGGGGTCGTGGACCGTGGAGGCGCTGGCACGTTCGGGTGTGGGAAAGATCACGCTGATCGACTTGGACGAAGTCTGCATCACGAACGTGAACCGCCAGTTGCCCGCGTTGAGCGATACGGTGGGGCGGCTCAAGGTAGAGGTGCTTGCCGAGCGCATGCGGTTGATCAATCCGGGCTGCGAGGTGCGGGCGGAGGTGGAGTTTTTCACACAAAAGACAGCAGATAAACTGCTTGCAGCTTCCTTTAGCTGGGTTGTCGACGCCATTGATGTGCCCTTGAACAAATGCCTGCTGCTGGCCGAGTGCCGGCGGCGCGGGATTCCCGCACTGAGCATCGGAGGGGCTGGTGGGAAAAGGGATGGGGCGGGAGTGCGTGTGGCGGATCTTGGACAGAGCGGGCATGATCCGCTGCTCAAGGTGGTTCGGCGCGATCTGCGGCGTGTGCATGGCTTTGCGAACGAACCCGGAAAAGACATGGGGATTCCCTGTGTTTTTTCCCAGGAAGCCCCCGTGTATCCTTGGGCCAACGGGAGGGTTTGTGAGACGCGGGAGGAAGGGAGTGCTTTGACGATGGACTGTGCAAGTGGTTTCGGAGCGGCGACTTTTGTGACGGGTGTTTTTGGTTTTGTCGCCGCAGGCGAGGTGGTGCGCCGGATTGCCCTCGAAGAGGCGCTTGGGGCGGCGATCCCAGAATGAACCCGATGATATGACCTCCATGAGACGCGCACTACAAAAGGCGGGGAGTTTGTTTGGAGTCCTGGCGCTGGCGGCGTGGCTCGCCTTTTCAGGATGTTCGCAGGCTCCGTCTGCGCTTCCCTTGAACATGGCGCCGGTGTTGGAGCATGTCGGCGCGATGGGCGTTAAAAACGTGTATTTCAATGGGTCCGCCTTTCCAAATCTTGTTAAAACCGCCCCCTTATGGCTGGCGGCGGCGGATCGGGTGGCGAGTTCCGAACGGGTGCGTTCGATGGCCCAGGCGGCGTTGAATCCAAAATTATTCCGGCAGTTGGACCGGCAGGAACGCTTTGACGCGCTTTTGCTTGTGGGAGATCCCGTGCAGTTCCGGCCGTTGCTGGAGCATTTGATTAAGACGCAGGATTGGGCGCTGGAGCGGGTGGATCCGTGGAGTTTGGTGTATCGCCGGGGAGGGGTTGAGTCCTTCACGAAGGAAACGATCTGGAAAGAGGTGAGCCGGTGGGAGGGGGCGTCCGCGGGGGTGCGAGCGACGGCGGCGGCGGCGATTGCGGAGAGGCTTGTGGCGGCGGGGCGCTTGGAGGCGGCTGGCGAGGTGGTGGAGACGGCCAAAAAATGGGCGCCAGCGAATGCCGCGGTGTGCACGACGGAGGGATGGTATCGGCTTGCGAGGGGGGAGTGGAAGCAGGCGGTGGCGGCGGCGGAGAAAGCGCTCAAGAGCGACAAGAAGTATCGGCCTGCGTTGTCGGTGAAGGCACAGGGGCTGTATTTTTCAAAAAAATTTGAAGAGGCCTACCAGTTGTCGAGGGAGCTTTTGGCGGAAGCGCCCGAGGATCCCGTGATGCTTTTTACCCACGCCAAGATCAGTCATGAGGTGCACGCTTTTCAGGAGGAGGTGGAGATTTTGCGGCATTTGATTGCCCTGGCAGAGCGGGAAAAACGTTCCACCTGCTGGTACGAGGTGTATCTGGGGCAGGCGCTTGCTGCGATTGGTAAAGGCGAGGAGGCTTTGCAGAATTTTGACAAGGCGCTGGCCGACTCCGACCTGCCCGCAGACCAGCGGGATTTTGCCAAAAGTGCCCGTGCCAAAGTGTACTTGCGCTTGCATCCAACCGGCGATGGGTGGAGTAAAATTCCCGCTTCGCGCTGATTCCGTAGAAATGAGGGTTGGCTCAACGCCTCAATTAGGGAGAATAGATACAATATGGACACCCTTCTCCTCATCGCAGGCGGAGTCAGCGTGATCTCGCTCTGCGGGTTCATCGCCTGGCAGCGCATGCGCATCGTCGCGCTGCAAAAGGCGCAGGAGAAGGTGGTTACGGAAGAGGCGCGTGTGTTTGATTTTCTGCACGGCCTGGGGGAGGCGCTTTCAGGAACCGCGCGCCCGTCGGATTTGCATACCCTTATTGTCAAAGGGCTTTTGCGTATTCTCCGGGGGCAGGCCGGGGCCATTTATCTCGCAAATGACGCAGGCACAGAATTGCAGCCTGCCTACATCGCCAAGGGATGTCCCGCGCTGATGGACCTCCTGCCCGAGGGCGCGATGGAGGAGGACGCCGTGCACCGGCAACTGCGCATCCGGCATATCAAGAGGGGGGAGGGCGTGCTTGCGGAGGTCTGGCAGACGGAAAAGGCGCAGGTCCTTGGAAATGCTGATGAACGTCTGGTCCGCGCCCGCCGGAGCGGAGGGATCTGCGGGAATGTGGCGGTCGCCCCGCTTCTGTATTCCGGCCGGAGTTTCGGCGTCCTGATTCTTGCGAGGGCTCCGTTGGACGAACTTTTCACCACCTCGGACATGCAGGTTTTTCAAACGTTGGCGGAGCAGTCTGCGTTTACGCTGCGCACGGCGGAGGTGTTTTCGGATGCGGCTGAAAAGAGGCGGCTAGACAGTGATTTGCAGGTGGCACAGGAGATTCAGCGCATTTTGCTTCCCTCCAAGGCCCCGGACTTCGATGGGTTCGAGATTACGGGCAGCAACGTGCCTGCGCGCCACGTGAGCGGGGATTACTACGATTTTTTACATGTGGATGCGGAGCGGTGCGGTGTGGTGATCGCGGATGTTTCGGGGAAGGGAGTTCCCGCTTCGCTGATTATGGCAACGTGCCGGAGCGTGCTTCGGAGTCAGGCGCCGGGAGAGCCTTCGGCGGCGCAGGTGCTTAAAAACGTCAATCAGCGCCTGTTTCCGGACATCAAGGAGGACATGTTTATTTCCATGGCGTACATGGTATTGGAGCGTAATTCTTCGAAGGTGACATTTTGCCGCGCTGGCCACGATGCGCCGTTTCTTTACAGGGCGTCTGATCATTCGGTGACCAGGGTGAACCCGCCGGGGATGGCGGTGGGAATCGACAGTGGGGAAGCTTTTAATCGGTTCACTCGCGATTTCTCCTTGGAATTACATTCCAATGACTGCCTTGTTCTTTATACGGACGGAGTGACTGAAGCACTCGATGCGGATGGAGAAGAGTTTGGCATTGAGCGGGTGACTCAGGCTATAGTGGAGAGTGCCCCGCTGGGAGCCGCAGTTATTTTGGAGCGGTTGACGGAGGAGCTTAAAAAGTTTGTCGGCGCCGCCCCCCAGCACGATGACATTACGTTAATTGTGATACGAAAAAAATGAGTACAGAGACACAACAGCCTAAGGAACAGACGGAATACGCGGAGGAGTCGCATGCAGGGGCCGTGCATTCGGAAAACGGAACTCCCCAACCCGGAGGCAGTGAGGAACCTTCGCTGAATCAAATTCAGGCGGATCTGGAACGGTTTCGTGATCTGGCGCTGCGTTCGCAGGCCGATTTTGAGAATTATCGGAAGCGCGCCAACCGTGATAAAGAGGATGCAGTACGCTATTCCAATTTTTCGTTAGTGGAGAAACTGGTTCCGGTGTTGGACAGTTTTGAGCTTGGTCTGACGGCGGCGCGCAACCATGAGGGGGCGGCGTCGATTGTATCCGGGATGGAAATGGTGAAGCGGCAGTTGGAAGATGTATTACATCAATTTGGAGTGGAGCCGGTGGAGGCCCTCGGTCTGCCGTTTGACCCGAACCTTCATGAGGCCGTGGCGCAGGAGCCCAGCACTGAAGTGGCTGAAGGTGCTGTGGTGCGCCAGTTGCGCAAGGGCTACCGTTTGAAGGACCGGTTGGTCCGGGCGACCCTTGTTGTTGTCTCCGGAGGGCCGGCAGCGTAAGCCCCGATCCCTTGACTTTGTCGATCCCAAGCAAGCGACACGCACATCCTTTTTAAAACGAGAGTAAAAGCAGGCTGCCCAAACGGAGTGTCTCGGATGTCAGAGTTCGAGACAGCAGAGGAGGGCGCCGGTTTTTCTTCAAACCCTTGAACTCAAACAGTTCACTCCACCCTTTTTCATGGCTTCCAAACGCGATTATTACGAAATCCTTCAAGTTCAGAAAGATGCTTCTGCAGAGGATATTAAAAAAGCCTACCGCAAGCTCGCGGTGAAGTTTCATCCGGACAAAAATCCCGGAGATGCTTCTGCCGAAGAGAAGTTCAAAGAATTGGGAGAGGCTTACGATGTGCTCTTCGACGACCAAAAGCGCGCGGCTTACGACAGGTACGGCCATGCCGCTTTCACGCAAGGTGGAGGCGGAGGCGGGGGAGGGCGCGGTGCTGGTGCGCATGATCCCTTTGATATTTTCCGCGAAGTGTTTGGCGGGGCTGGGGGCGGCGGAGACAATATCTTCGAGCAATTTTTTGGCGGTGGCGGCGGTGGCGGACGTGGCGATCGCAACCGAGGGGAGGATTTGCGGTATGACTTGCAAATCTCTCTTGAGGAGGCTGCAGCGGGGTGCGAGAAGGACATCGAGGTGAGCAAACGCGACCGCTGCGGGGACTGCGGCGGGGCTGGGGGAGAGCGGGGTGCGAAGGCCGTGGTCTGCCGGGATTGTGGCGGGCGTGGGCAGGTGCTGTCTTCTCGAGGCTTTTTTCAAATGGCCCAGACCTGTCCACGGTGTCGGGGGACAGGGCAGATCATCGACAAGCCTTGTAAAAAGTGCGCAGGCGAGGGGCGTGTCAATCAACCCAGCCAGATCAAGCTGAAGATTCCCAAGGGAATCGAGGACGGGATGAAACTGCGCTCCACAGGGCAGGGGGAGTCGGGGGTCCGCGGCGGCCCCAATGGCGACTTGTATGTTGTGATGCATGTGAAGGAGCATGCGATTTTTGACCGTGATGGCAGCGATCTCATGTGCAAGGTGCCGATTTCCTTCACGACAGCGACCCTTGGCGGAGAAGTGACGGTGCCGACACTCAGCGGGCGTGTGCAGCTCAAGGTGGCCGCGGGAACGCAGAGTGGGACGACTTTTAAGTTGCGAGGGAAGGGGATGCCTGAACTCAACAGCAGCCTGCATGGAGATTTGCTCGTGCAGGTGATTGTGGAGGTGCCCTCCAAGCTTGATTCCGAGCAGCGCAAAAAGCTGGAGGAGTTTGCAGCCTCCATGGGAGAAGACAACTCGCCCATGCACAAGAGCTTCTTTGAGAAGGCGCGGGAGTTTTTCAGTTAAACGGAAGCCAGGGAAATGCCGCGTTTTTATGCTCCAGCCGCGCAGTGGTCAGGGGATCGTGTGTGGTTGGACGAGGCGGAGGGGCGGCATGCCGTGGAGGTGCTGCGTCTCAAACAGGGGGATCCCGCCGTGCTTTTTGACGGAGCGGGACGCGTGGCTGCAGCGCGGTTTGTGGTGGCGGGGAAAAGGCGCGTGGAAGCGGAAATCGTGGAGCTCAAGCAAGCGGCAGCACCCTCTGGACGAACCACATTGGTGCAGGCCTTGCCCAAGGGAAAACTTTTCGAATGGATTCTGGAAAAGGCCGTCGAACTTGGGGTTTCAAGGGTCGTGCCCTTGCTGACCGAGCGTACTGTGGTGCAATTGGAAGGTTCGGAGAGGGAGCGGAAACGGGAAAAGTGGGAGCGTGTTGTGATTGAGGCGTGCAAACAGTGCGGGCAGAACTGGCTTCCCGAAGTAAGTCTTCCCGTCACGCTTCCGTTGTTTTTGAAGGAGCTCCCCAGTCCCGCCTCCATTGTCGCGTCCTTGCACCCGGGCGCGTTGCCCCTCAAGGCGGTATTGCCTCCGAATTTGAGCGGCGACGCGTTGATTTTTGTGGGACCGGAGGGAGACTTTACCCCGGTGGAGATGGAGCGGATCGTGTCCTGGGGGGCGAGGCCTGTGACACTGGGGGACATCGTGTTGCGAGTGGAAACTGCGGCGCTGGTGTGTATGAGTGTGCTCGGGCATTTGCGAGGCTGAGGCCAGGCGAGCGGTTGCGGGTGTGCATTGGTGTGCATTGGTGTGCATTGGTGTGCATTGGTGTGCATTGGTGTGCATTGGTGTGCATTGGTGTGCATTGGTGTGCATTGCACGATTAGACTTTACAGATTGCGAACAGTCTTGGTCGCGGCCTTAATAAGGGTTGCCGTGCCCCCGGTGTTGTTGTTGGACTAAGGCACAAGTGACTCTTCCTCATGAAAATCTGCTGCATTCCCTCCTTCAGGTCCCTGTTGCTTTCAAGCTTGTCGGTTTTTTTGGCGCTGCCCCTCGAGCCTGTAAACGCCCAACAACCGGCGGCTTCTGGCTCCGCTGAGGCGAGGCCTCCGGCTGCGCCAGCGCCTCCAGCGTCTGCATCTCCGCGGATCGTCCCGACGTTTGCCGACGTTCCTTATGGGGATCATGAGAGGCAGGTTCTCGATTTTTATCAGGCCAAAACGGAGAAGCCCGCTCCTGTGCTGTTTTTCATTCACGGCGGAGGCTGGGTGACTGGCGACAAGCGGGGGCCTGCAGGTTTGTCGCAGTGTCTGGCGGCGGGGATTTCGGTGGTGTCCATCAATTACCGCTATAGCTGGCAGGCTCAAATCGCGGGGGTGCATCCGCCGGTGCAGGCGCCCTTGCGTGACGCAGCGCGTGCGTTGCAGTTTGTGCGCAGCAAGGCGGGTGAGTGGAACATCGACAAGGCGCGCATTGGTGCGAGCGGAGGTTCGGCAGGGGCCTGCAGCAGCCTGTGGCTGGCGTTTCACGACGATATGGCAGATCCCACGAGCGGCGATCTGGTGGCGCACGAGTCCACGCGGTTGTGGTGCGCGGCTGTTTCGGGTGCGCAAACTTCTTTGGATCCGCTGCAGCTCAAGGAATGGACTCCCAACAGCCGGTATGGAGGGCATGCTTTTGGTTTCATGGACCCCGCGACAATCAAGACGCGTGACACGCGGTTCGCGGAGTTTTTGGAGCACCGCGCAGACGTGCTTCCGTGGATACGGGAGTATTCTCCCATCGAGCATGTGAGCGCTGACGATCCGCCTGTGTATCTTTCTTATGGTGAGGCGCCCGCGCTTGGCGTGGAGCAGAAGGATCCGACGCACACGTCAAATTACGGCGTGAAGTTGCAGGAGAAGTGCCAGTCTTTGGGCGTAAAGTGCGAACTGGTTTATCCGGGCGCTGCCAGCGTGGTGCATCCGGGGGTCACGGATTTTCTGATAGATGTTTTAAAGCGCTAGGAAAGCGCCGGTAAAAAAAAGCGTGGGTAAAGCGCTGGATTGGAGCCGGGTTCAGCGCTTTTTAATGGGGAAAAGGACTTTCTAGAGTCTGATTCCCGGAAGTGCGCGTGACTGGAGAACGGAGCCGAACCCGACGTGGTCTATTTTCCATTGGCGGTTTTCGTGGACCACGGAGTAGGTGGCAGAAAGGGAATCGCCTCCGGGCATAAAAAAGCGCACGTCCACGAGCGTGGTGGATTCATCGTTTTTGACAGGGCCGAATTCCCAGCGGAGCGCTTGTCGAACCACGGCGCAATCGCCCCGAGCGGTTTCAATAAAACTATCCAGCCCATGGGTGTCCATGTATTGCGCGGAGGCTTGCAGATAGGCTTCCTGGTAGTGTTGTGCCCTGAGCGCAAGAATCTGCATTTGAATGGTATCGAAAAGTTCGTAGGGCGCGGGGTCAAGCGGGGCCCTCACCTCCTGAAAGCGCAGAAAGGCTGCCATGGCGCAGCTTCCAAGGGTGAATATGACGATGCCGAGGCGGGTGGAAAGTTTCATGGCGCCTTGGCAGAGATTTGAGCCGCCAGTTCGCGCAGGTAGAGGAATGAATACAGGCCCGTGTTATGGCTGTCCGCCCACAAGATTTGGAGTGCGTAACCACCGACGTTTTGCACCGCCTTGATTTGAAAACTGCCGTCGCCGAAGTGCCGCTCGGGCCTTTCGACTTGTCCCATCACATCCGCTTCGCCCTGACAAACGGCGCAGGGACAGTTCTTGCGCAAAACTTCAAAGGGAAAATAGTTTTCAATGCCATCACTCCACGCCACGGCAAGTTCCTCGCCGATGAGGACTACGTTGATTGGAGAGATGCGTGCGTTCATGCTTAAGGCTGCGGGAACGGATGGAAGGAGAGTGTGGCGTCTTTTTTGCTAACCGTCCAGTGAATCGCTTCCCGAGGGTCTCCAGGTTTTCCCGGAACGTTCTCCGAAAAGAGCCGTTCCGATTCGGACAAGCGTTGCACCTTCCTCGATGCCGACCTCGAAATCATCGCTCATGCCCATCGAAAGTTCAGGGAGCGGAAGTTTGAATGTCGTTCTGAGCGTGTCCCTTAGATTTTTTAAGGTGACAAAATGCCGGCGTGAATCTTCGGGGTTTGGCGCCGGGGGCGGGATTGTCATGAGTCCTTCAATTTGGACTCTGCGCAGTTGCAGAAGTTGTTTCATTTGTGCGACTAGAAACTCAGGAGAGAACCCGAATTTGGTCTCTTCTCCCGCCACGTTGACTTCTAGAAGAATCTTTGGAAACAGGCCGCATTCTGCTGCAATGCGGTCGATGTCCTGTGCGATAGCAAGGGAATCAACGCCATGGATGAGTTCAAAAAGCGGCAGCGCCTGGCGTATTTTGTTTCGTTGCAGATGGCCTATGAAATGCCACTGGCAACGGGATGGAAGAACGGCGATTTTCGCCTTCGCTTCTTGAACCCGATTTTCTCCGAAAAGAGTCACACCGCTTTCGAGCGCCTCCAGAAGGGATTCTGGCGGGTGTGTTTTTGAGACGGCTATAAGTCTTACATCCTGCTCGCAAGGAAAGGGGCGGCGCGCGGCGGCGGCGGCTATTTTTTGGGAAATGATTTTCAGACGGTCTGCAAACATTGGCGTGTTCTCAATCTTTTGGGCGGCTTCTTGTGAGTGCTTTTGGGCGCCCGCTACTGCTTTTGGGGCGCCCGCTACTGCCGCTACTGCTTTTTGGGCGCCCTCAACCCGAAGCGGGAGTTTCTGGGCGTTCCCTCGTTTCTGATGCGTTGCGTGATCCAGCGGGCGGTGGTGAGCGCGGCGTCTGGTCTACTGAGGGCGCAGGTGTGGCGGTGCATCTGGTGCCAGGCATGGGCGCTTTTGGCGAAAAGCTGCTCCACGCTTTGGAGGATGGCTTCGTTGGTTGGAGCGTGCGCCCCACAGCCGTTTTGTAAAACGAGTCGTGCGTTGCCTTCCTCCTGGCCGGGGAGAATTTGGGTGATCAGCATCGGGGTCTTTGCGGCAAGCGCTTCCTGAACGGCGGCGCCTCCGGCTTTCCCAATAAGGAGATGGTTTCTGCGCAGCAGATGAGGCATGTTACTGACCCAGCCCAGCACGTTCAGCGGCTTTTGCATGCGGAGTGCAAGGTTTTCGAGCGCGCTCTTGAGCGCCTCGTCTTTGCCTGCGGTCACGGTGAGTTCGATGCCGCCTTTTCTCAGAAGGCTTTCCACCAAAGGGACAACGCGCCCCGGTTGGCCGTTTACCATGTAGAGCACACGTGGGAGCACCTCCCCACCGGGGTCCGGTCTTGCTTCACCCTGTGCAGAATATTTGGTGGAAACGGGAAAGCCGCTGACAAACAACTTATCCTGCTGGACCGAGGCGTTTCGCATTACAGCCGCCGTGTCTTCGTTGGGGAGGAGAAAGGTATCAGCGTCGCATTTGTACCAGACGGAATTCACGGTGATCGAGTCGGTGATGAGCACCAGCGACTCAAAGCCGGAGTGGCCCGCCTCGCGCCCGGCTGCCGCCAGAAGGTGACCATAGACCGGATAAACAGAAACCACGGCCTGCGGACGGTATTCTTTGAGCGCCTTCACGAGTTCGCGTTTGAGGGGCCAGAGCAAAGAGAGCAGCCGGTTGGTGAAGGGGAACCGGTCTAGGGCGGAGTAGACGCTCGCCCAAAGCCACGGCCGGTTGTTGACGACGGTGAGGTAGTCGGCGCGGCTGCGTTGGTAAAACCTCCCGAATGCTGGGGCAAACAAATCGAGCACTTCGGCGCGCGATTCGCCCAGAAGATCAAAGCCCTCTTTGAGACCACGCGCCGCAGCGTTGTGGCCCTCGCCGTAGCCGGCGGTAAGAATCAGAACAGGTCTCATTGTTTTCGGGAGACTATGCGCAGGAGGAGCCTCCAAGCGGGAACTGTTTTTTTTGAATGGCCCTAAATTGTAGAGCCCACGGGGAGGCGCTGCAGATTTTGGAATGGTTGAAAAGGCCCTGCCGGAACCCCTCAATTATTGCGCAGGGAAAGTATAAAAACATGCCGGAAAATGGGTTGTGTGAGTTGTGAAGAGGTTGCGCCCCGTGGCGGGCGGGGGGTGCGCGCGAGGGTGATTCTGCTGTAAATCCGCTGGAAATAAAAAAAACAGATGACGTTTGGGGTTGAGAAACTCGAGCGCCTCGGGTTTTCTCCTCAGGTCCCCATGATTTATTCCCTCAAACTTGAGACTGCTTTGCTGGTTGTTGGATGCGCACTTGTTTTTGGGCATTCAGCAGCGCTTTTCTTCGGCGCCGCTCTGCAGAAACAGTTGAGAGCTTTTCCGCGTTCTGTGTCGGCCGGTGTGGCGTTGTTTGTCGCGGCCTCGGCATGGTTTGCGGGACTGGTGGCCTTCACGGATCTGGGCGAGTTCAGTTCGATGCGGACGAAGTTTTTGGTGTTTACGGTGCTTGCCGCCGTTCTGATGCTGCGCTTCGTTCTCGAATTCCTCGCCGTGCGTGCGCTTGGAATGCTGCTTCTTTTGGTGGCTGAACCGCTGCTTGAAGCGGCGTGGATGCGTCCTGAATCTGGGCGTTTGTGGCTGGTAGGACTGGTTTATGGGTGGATTGTGGCCGGACTTTTTTTCATCGGAACGCCGTATGTTCTTCGGGATGGCATTGGCTGGTTGACTGCCTCTGCGGCAAGGTGGAACGCGGCTTCTTGCGCAGGGATTGCCTACGGTCTTTTTCTTCTTGCGGCCCGAGTTGGGCTGTGAATTTAAGGATGTGCTTGATTCTCTCGGCGCTTGGCTCATACTCCACGGTTCACGAAATTAGGATTTATGTCAGAAACAACGGAAATTCAGGCGCTTCGCCTTCACGATAAAGACACGGGCAGCGCCGACGTGCAGGTTGCATTGCTGACGCACCGCATCTCTCAGCTCACAGAACATTTCAAGACGCACACCAAGGACCACGCCTCCAGGCGCGGGCTTTTGATGATGGTGGCGCGCCGGCGTAAGTTGCTTGATTATCTCAAGCGTACCTCCAACGACCGCTACAAGGCCCTTCTTGACAAGCTCAACCTCCGCCGCTGATCGTCGCTCTTCGGAGTCAAATGGCTTTTGCCGCCCTCTTTAATCAAGAGGGCGGCTGCTCTTTTTGGATAACAGCCGCCTTTCGCGGTTTGTTTCCTCGGTTTTCCCCCCATTTTCCCCAAACAACTTATCCAGGAAGGGGAACCTGTGACCCTTGGACGGAGCCCAGCCTCTTCACCAGTAAGATCCTCGTGATCTGCGCACTGGAGAGGGAGCTGGGCTGCGAGCCAGGGATCAGGCCAAATCCTCGGATTTACAAAAAAAACAATGATCCATAATGTATCGAGCCAGATCGGCTCCACGACCATCCAGTTTGAATCTGGAAAACTCGCAAAACTCGCTGACGGTGCAGTGACCGTGCAGTGCGGAGAAACCATCATCTTGGTTTCCGCTGTGTCCGCCACCAGAATCAAGGAAGGTCAGGATTTTTTTCCGTTGACCGTTGATTACCGCGAAAAGGCCGCGGCAGTGGGCAAAATTCCCGGTGGTTATTTCCGTCGCGAAGGGCGTCCCAGCGAGAAGGAAATTTTGACGGCGCGCATGACCGACCGTCCCCTTCGTCCTTTGTTTCCGAAGGGTTATCTGTACGACACACAGATTATAACGGTGCTTTTGAGCGCCGACGGCCAGAACGACCCCGACATGTTGTCCATCAACGGGGCATCCGCCGCTTTGATGGTTTCTGACATCCCATTTGCGGGGCCCGTGGGGGCTGTGCGCGTGGGGCGTGTGAACGGCCAGTTCATCGCGAACCCGACGCATGCAGAGCGTGAACACAGCGATTTGGACCTCGTTTACGTGGGCACCAAGGACGAATGCATCATGATCGAAGGCGAGGCAAACGAAATTCCTGAGGCTGAATTTATTGCAGCTCTTGAGTTTGCACATGTCCAGGCCCGCGCCTTGGTGGAAGCCCAGTTGCAGCTCGCCGCCGCCGTCGGAAAGACCAAGCGTGAAGTGCCGCTGATGCTTGTGCGCGATGATTTGATGGAAATTGCGTACTCCGTTGCCGGGGACCGGATTGAAGGCGCGATTTATCTCCCGAGCAAGGTGGCTCGTGGCAAGGCCGTTGAGGCTCTCCGCACGGAGGTGAGCGCGGCCGTCAAGGCGCGTTTCCCAGAGGCGACTTCCTTCGAAGTCAGTCAGGCGTTTGATTATCTCCAGAAGAAGGCGTTCCGCATTTCCATCCTCGACAAAGCAGTGCGCTGTGATGGACGCAAACTTGATGAACTGCGGAAACTGACTGGTGAAGTCGGTCTTCTGCCCCGCTCCCACGGGTCTGCATTGTTTGCTCGCGGTGAAACGCAGGCCGTTGCGCTCGCGACACTTGCGACAACGGGTGAGGCGCAGGAACTGGACGGTTACACGGGCGGAGTGATTACCAAACGCTTCATTCTCCATTACAATTTCCCTCCTTTTTCCGTGGGCGAAACAGGCCGCACGGGAAGTCCCGGACGGCGTGAAATCGGCCATGGAGCCCTTGCAGAGCGGTCGATTGCTCCCGTTATTCCTTCGGTGGAAGAGTTTCCCTACGCGATCCGCGTATCTTCGGAAATCATGGAGTCCAATGGATCCACTTCGATGGCAAGCGTATGCGGAGGCTGTCTTGCGCTCCTCGACGCGGGCGTGCCTTTGAAGGCCCCTGTGGCAGGAATTTCCGTCGGACTCGTCACCGAGTTTGAAGGGGACAAACTGAAGCGCCATTCGATGCTTTCCGACATTATCGGAAGCGAAGATCACTTTGGCGACATGGACTTCAAGATCTGCGGCACGGAGGCCGGGATCACAGGGTTCCAGCTGGATCTGAAACTGACTGGGTTGCCGCACTTTATCATGGTGGATGCGATCCATCAGGCGAAGAAGTTGCGCAGCGAAATTCTCGCGTTCATGACCACGGTCATGCCTTCGCCCCGCGGAGATTTGTCGAAGTACGCGCCGCGTATTGAGACGATCAAGATCCCCGTGGACAAGATTGGGCAACTCATCGGGCCTGGTGGCAAGAACATCAAGAGCATCGTGGCCGAAACTGGGTGCGAGATTAACATCGATGATGACGGCAAGGTGCACATCTATTCGAACAATCCGGAAGGCATGGCGCGCGCGCGCCAGATCATCACGGGCATGACTGCTGAGATCGAAGTCGGCCAGACCTATCAAGGTCGGGTGGTGTCGATTAAAGAATTCGGTGCGTTTGTGGAAGTGCTTCCCGGCAAGGACGGGTTGTGCCACATCTCGGAGCTCGCAGAGCAGCGAGTGAACAAAACCGAAGACGTTGTCAAAGTGGGCGAGTTGATTTGGGTGAAGTGCGTGGGTATTGATGACAAGGGGCGCGTCAAGCTCTCCCGCAAAGCCGCAATGAAGGAGCGTGACGAGGCCGCCAAGGCGCCTGAGGCAGCAGCGCACTAAATTGTAAGATTGTAGGGCCGGTTAAGTTGTGTGGGCCGTCTTTTCCTTGTGGAAAGACGGCCCTAATTTTTGAAACTGGGCTGGATCACCTTGGAGAGGTCGTTTATTCCTTTTCTTTCAAACCAAACCCCTAGTTGCTCCCACCTATGTCAGAAATTTCAAAACCGGTGCTATCGCGCCGAGAGCTTATCAAAACCGCCGGTGTTGTTGGTGCAGGCATGGCCGCCTTCCCGTATATCATGCGAGGACAAGCCAATGCCGAAAACTCGCTGATCCGTGTCGGACTCATCGGGTGCGGCGGACGCGGATCGGGCGCGGCTGACCAGACGCTGAGCGTTCCGGGCTCCAATGTGAAGGTTGTCGCCGTGGCGGATGCCTTTTTGAACCGTGTCGAGTCGACTGTGAAAGGACTCAAGGCCAAGCATGGAGACAAGGTTGCCGTGACTCCTGAAAAGATGTACGTGGGCTTGGATGGCTACATGAAAATCATCCAGGACAAGGATGTGGACATGGTCATTCTGGCGACGCCTCCAGGTTTTCGTCCCTTCCATTTTGCGGCGGCTGTTGCGGCTGGAAAACATGTGTTCATGGAAAAGCCCGTGTGCGTGGATGCTGCCGGGGCCCGCAAGGTGCTTGAGGCCGCGCAGGAGGCGGACAAGAAGGGGCTCAAGGTTGTGGTGGGACTCCAGCGGCACTATGACGACAAGTACCGGGAAACCTACAAGCGCGTCAAAGACGGGGCCATTGGTGACATCATCCAGGCCAATGTGTACTGGAACGGCGCGGGGATCTGGTGGCGCAAACGCGAAGAGGGCATGACCGATGTCACTTATCAGGTGCACAACTGGTACCACTACGCGTACCTGTCCGGTGATCATATCGCGGAGCAACACGTCCACAACATAGATGTAGCCAACTGGTTCCTTGGTGAAACACCGGCCAGCGCTTTTGGTGTTGGAGGTCGCAGGGTGATTACTCCCGATCAGCCCAGCGAGATCTTCGATCACTTTGCGGTGAACTTTATTTACAAGAGCGGCGCATCTGTGGCCAGTCAGTGCCGGCAGTACCCAGGCTTGGGGCGGGTGAGTGAAGATTTCCGCGGGACCAAAGGCACCTGCGAAGTTGGCAAAATCAGTGACTACAAGGGCAACATTGTTTGGAAGTACGAGGGCAAGCCCGAGAACCCATATCAAGTGGAACACAATGAACTGCATCAGTTCATTCGTTCCAATACGCCGCACAATGATGCCTACTATGGCGCGACCAGTAGTTTCTCTGCATCGCTCGCACGCTATGCTGCGTACACTGGCAAAGAATTGAAGTGGGATCAGACGCTGGCGCTTAATGATTCGGTGATCAGCGAGAAACTCGACCCGAATGGGCCGCCTCCAGTCAAACACAATGCCGATGGCAGCTTAACGCTTCCAAATTCCCGCGACTACAAGATCGCCGGCACCTAGGTCGTTGAGCTTTGTTATTGGTTTTAACGGGCCTCGCATTCTTTAGGGAGTGCGCGGTTTCTGTTTTGTGCGCCTGGCATGGCGCGCACGCGAGAGGGCCGTGCTGAAACGCTGGAGAACCCTAGATGTTTAGGGAGGCGGGATGACGGAGACGGAGATATTCCTGCTGGAGGAGACACCGAAGGAGTTTGAAACGGAAACAGAGTACGTTCCTGCCATTGCGATGGTTGCAGTTCCGAGGTTGAGCAGGGTGCCGTTGATTTTGCGGATCACGCGCCCGTTTTTCTTCCACGAACTGGTAAGGGGGCCGGCTCCTTCCGCGTCAATGCCGAGGAGCAGAACCTCCCCCGCTTTGACGGGTGCCGTCGGCGCTGTTTGGCTTGTAATGATGGGAGCCAGGGGAACGACAACATCCGCTTTGGGGGAGGTGATGGTATCGAAGTTGTTGGATGCTGCCAAAGTGTAAGCGCCTGAATCAGCGCCGCGGAGGCCTTGCACCGTGAGTGTTGCAGTGGTTGCGCCCGTGACGGAGTGTGAGCCCGCTGAAACGTTCACCAGCGGAATGCCGTCTTTGCTCCATTGAAGGGAGGAAGCATTATCGACAAGCGCTGCAAGGGTGAATGTGTTGTCGGTTGGCGTGAGTTGGATGGATGGCGGAGACTTTTTGAGCACGGGCGCGACACCTATGACTACGTTTGCGATCCAACCGCGGTCCTCTCCTTCGCTCAGCGTGTTGTCTTTGGTGTAGGAAAACTCGAGGGAGCTTGTCGTCGCAACTTCCACTCGGGTCTTGTGCTTCACCCAAGAGGTTTCACCGCTGATTTTGAGTGGGGTTCCAGTCTCTAAATCTTTGGCGAGAACCCCGTTGATGCGGCATTCGAGTCCGTCGTACCCTGCTTCACTGGAGGTTTTCCACGAGAAGGAGACGATGCGGTTTCCTGGAATTTGCAAACAGATTTTGCTGCTTCCACCGTTGGCGGTGCGTCCACTGACCAAGGTTTTTACCGGGACATTGTCAGTGAAGGGAACGAGTTGGCCGGCCCATGGCGCCGTGGCTGAATTGGTGAAGGCGCCAAGCGCGCCGTCGATGACGGGAAGGGCAATACCGGGGAAGTCTATGAAAAGAGGGAGTGTTCGGAAAAACGTGGTTTTGTTTGCCTGAAGAGTAAAGGTGACATTGTAGCGGCCTTCTTGAGTTGGTGTGCCTCGTAAACAGGTTTTCTTAGGATCCCAAATCACACCCGGGGGGAGAGATGCTGGCGAGCCTGTGACAGTCGTTCCCTTGGAGAGGGTGATTGGAAGGGAGAGGGCCAGACCGAGGATGCCGGTTGCAGCGGCTGGAGTCAGGATGCCGGGGATGGCTGGAGCGTTATCCACGGTTCCCTTGATCTCGTAGGGGCCGAGGGATCCATAGGGTGGATAGCCTGTGGCGTAAATTCCTGTGCTGGTGGTATTTGTGCCTGCAGGGAGCACCCGGATTTGATAAGTGCCTGCCGCCAGAGCGGAGGCTCTCAACACACTCTCAAGCAGGTCCGGCGGATTGGCTTTTGAAACGAGCACGTACCTGCCGGAAGCTGGTACGTGCTTATAGAGTTCGAGTTGGAGGTCTGCGTTTGCAAACTTGGGAGTTTTAGGGGCGGCTGTGACGGACAAAGCCCCCCCAGTGGTGGTGAACTCGTAGCGATCGGGATTCTCCTGATGGCGCAACACACCACTCGTGCTGAAGGTCCCTGCGTTGAGGGGGAGGGGAATGCCGCTGGGGGCTGCATCTCCAGCGCTCGCGCCGGTATTTGCGCCATAACCCACCCCGTTGCGCGCGCTGGAAATGATCGCGAGGTCGTCTTCCAAATTGTTGGCGTTAGGATACTCCCCTTTGCTCCATTGGGTAAGGGAGCGGGAGTAGGAGTTGCCCATGATGGGAGCCCAGCTTGTGGGGGAACTTTCCGTGCCGTTTCCTGAATAATATTCCGAGCCCAAGGTGCCATCGTGGGACAGCCCAAGGGTGTGGCCGACTTCGTGGGAAGCGGCTTCTGCGACAAGTTTCGGTGTGGAGTTGAAGACCCAGGCTGGAATCGTTGAACTCCGAATGCGGCCGGAAGAGGGCCAACTGCCGATCAGGGAGAGGCCGCCGACGCCCCTTTGGAGTTCGTTTGTAGGAGTGATAATGACGCGTATTCTCCTGCCCGGAGGCATTTTGTCGTAGTCTGCCGAAATGGTGCTGACCGCCATGTCGAAGGGGGCGTAGTCTTCGGCGACGCGCGCGATGACTTCTTTGATTTCGTCGGGACTTAAGCCCGAGGGGGCAGCCTTGATGGGAAGGCCTCCGTTCCAATCCGGATCGACGACGGTTCCACCGCCGAAATGCAGGTAGATGAGGCCATTTGCGCCCGGACGTGAATTGATTTTGGGGACGCTCGTGGAGGTTGGATTCACGACGGTTCCTGTGGTTGGAGTTGCGGCGGCCTGTGGGAGTCCGGGCCAGCACAGGAGTTGGCTGATACGCCGTTCAACCAGCAAGACGTTCCCGGAGGGCTCTGTGCGGATCTCCAGGGCGATTCCTTTGGAGGGCAGGAGGATGGTCCCTGCAACCGCACCGCTTTGGACATGGAGGGAAAAAGTACCCTGCGAATTTTTCAAACGTCCCCCGAAACGCAACCAGCCGTTGTCCTCGAGGCGAAGCGAGACGGTCCCCTCGTACGAGTCTTCTTCAAAACCCGGGAGAAGGATGTGCGAGCCTTCCTGCAAATGGCTCCAGTAGGCCATTTGTGCCTGTTTTAATTGGACCGTTCTTCCCTTGAGGTTTTGCGGGTTTAACTGGGGGACAAAACTGAGTGCCGGCTGGCCTTCAATCCGCCCCAACCGGCTTAAGGGAGCCACTGAGACCGTAGCGTGTGGTTGGGAACTGCTGGAAGGCTGCGGTTGTGCTGGGCCGCGTTGATCTTGCCGGGACGAAATGGGGGGCAGCGCCGACGGGGTTTCCGAAGACGTTTGGCGGGTGGCTTTGGAGAATTCGGAGCTGCCGAAAGGTTGGCCGATGAAATGGGCGCAGCAGATAGTCAGCAGGAGGAGGCACCCTGCTGCGGCAAGCCGGAATTTAGAAGTTGGAAGTTTCATCAGGGCACGCTCGCATCACGTTGAAAGCACAAAACATGCCTGTTGAATGCCGTGTGCGTTTAAGACCGGCGGGACACGCGCCCGGACCCTCTTCCAGGGCGAACTGCTGCGCCTTCGTGCTAGCGCTTCTTCGCTTTTGCTTCGAGCGCCTTTTCCACGGCAAGTTTGAGTTCGAGCGAGTCTGGCTCTGTATCGGAGAGAAAGCGGGCTTTGAGAATGCCGTCGCTCCCGATGAGGAACTTATTGAAATTCCAAGTAATCGGACCTGGAATAGGAGACTCTGGATTGGTGAGCGCGGTGAATAGCGGATGCGCATTCAAGCGCAGGCTTACTTTGCCAAAGAGCGGGAAGGTGACGCTGTACTTTGACTTACAAAATTTCTCGATGTCGGCTTCATTACCGGGCTCTTGCGCACCGTAATCATTGCTGGGAAAGCCAAGGACGACGAAGCCCTTGTCCTTGTATTTCTGATAAAGCGCCTCGAGCCCTTCATATTGGCGCGTGTAACCACACTCGCTGGCCACGTTGACAACCAGGATCACCTGCCCTTCCCAAGCTCCGAGCGTCCCTTGTCTGCCGTAAATGTCGACAAGGGGCAGTTTCATCAGATCCGGCACCGCGTAGGCGGCTAGGGCTGAGAAACAAAAAAACAAGGCACAGACTAACGAACGGAAGGGGAGATACATGGGGAGAAGGACGCTATAATACGTCCAGCACTCTAGAGTCAAGTCGCGGCCTAAATATTAGCCATGGGCTGCATCTCCCCCGCTTATTTTCGACGAACCTCTGATGTCTAGTTTCGTTCTTTCCGAAAAGATGGCTTTCGCGGAGCGTGACCTGCGCTGGCAAACTCGCGCTTTGGACGCGCTTCGCCCTCGTCTCTGGAGCGGGGGCGCCCCGGTTTATAGGACGGATAGGGACGCCGGTTTTTATCGCCCGAGTCGTGAGGGGGGCGGGTGCGGTTTTTAGGAGGTGCCTCGCGATGGGGCTGTTCCTCGGTAGCTGGCGGTGTTTTTCCGCCAGAGCGCCGATGCGTGAGCATATGCAGAAGGGCATCGATCACAACTTCGGGGGCGGTGCCGTCGGCGAGAAGTGATTTTGCGGCAGGACCGCTTTTATGCACCTCTCCGGTTGAGATGAGCGTTTTGACCGACTCCACAAGCACTTCAGTCCGCTTCAAGGCGGCCTCGGCTGGGGTGGGCATTTTTTCGCGGCGGATTTTGATTTTCGTCAGGCGAAAGATACGCTCCAAGGCGAACATTTCGCGGGGGGTGACGAAAGAGATGGCCCGGCCACTGCGGCCAGCGCGGCCGGTGCGCCCGATGCGGTGCACGTAGTCCTCGGGATCGCGGGGCAGGTCGTAGTTTAAGACCACCTCGACGTCATCGACATCAATGCCTCGTGCGGCGACATCCGTGGCCACAAGGAACTCCAATTTCCGGTCTCGGAAGCGCCGCATGACGCGCTCGCGCATGGCCTGAGACATGTCGCCGTGAAGGCGGTCCGCTTGGTAGCCCTCTGCCACGAGATGTTCGGTCACGCCATCGACGGCGTTTTTGGTGGAGCAGAAGATGATTCCGAATTTCAAATTGGTTGCCTCCAGCACTCTGCAGAGCGAGCCCACGCGTGAGCCGTGGCCGACTTCAAAAAAGCACTGGTCGATGTTGGGCGCGGCTTCTGCGCGGGTTTCCAGGCGGACCCAGAACGGAGAACTGGTGTAGCGCTTGATGAGTTGCTCCACGGAAGGAGGCATGGTGGCAGAGAAAAAAGCGGTCTGCCTCTGCTCGGGTGCTTGCTGGAGAATGGTAGCAATGTCATCGCGGAACCCCATGTCCAGCATGCGGTCGGCCTCGTCCAGGATCACCATTTTCAGAGCTCCAAGTTTGAGGGAGCCGCGCTCCAGATGATCCATGATGCGGCCGGGCGTGCCCGCGATAATCTGGGCGCCGTCTTCCAGGCCCCGATACTGGGCGCCATAGGAGGCGCCGCCGTAAATGGCGAGTTCCATGATGCCCCGCTTGAAACTGCTCAATTTTGCGACTTCTCCAGCCACTTGGACGGCGAGTTCGCGGGTCGGACAGAGAATGAGAACTTGGGGTGCCTTGAGTTTGGCGTCGACGCATTCGATTGCGGGGATGGCGAAAGCGGCTGTTTTGCCAGAACCCGTTCTGGAAAGGCCCGCCACGTCTTTGCCGGAGAGGAGTGCGGGAATGGTGGCCGCCTGAATAGGCGAGGCCGTATCGAACCCCATTTGTTCGACGGCCTTCAGCAGTTCCGGCGAAAGGCCGAGGTCACGAAAGGAATCAGATTGCATCAAGGCTTTTCGCACGGAGCGGCCTCAATGGCGATTTCTTTCGTAAAAAAGAGCCGCGCGGCATCCTCCATGCTTTCGAGGCGCGAGCGACGGGGAGGCTTGCAGAGGGCCCAAGAGGGAGGGGCTGGACGAAAGGGGCCTTGCTGCGGCGTTTGGCGCCGGAATTGCCTTTTGAAAGGCAAGCGATTGAGTGCAGGCCGTTTGCTCCTGTCAGTACCAAAGGCAAAAAGCGGCCCGCCTTTTCAGGCGGGCCGCTTTTGTAGGGTTTTGTGAATCAGTCCGCGAAGCGGATGAGAGGGCAAAAACTAGGGGAGATTAATTTTGACCTCTGCTTTTTCGCGGAGTTCTTTGATGACTTTTTCCACCTGGGTATCGCGCATCCGCTGGGTGAGAAAGGCCAGAAGACGGGGTTTGACAGAATCCAGCGTCATCACTTCTGCTTCTTTGCGGTCCGTGACTTGGATGACGTGAAAGCCAAACTGACTCTTCACAGGTTCACTGACGTCTCCTTTTTTCATGCCAAAAGCGGCTTCCGAAAATTCCGGAACCATTTGTTCACGCGAGAAAAAGTTCAAGTCTCCCGAGTTCTGCTTTGCACTGGGGTCTTCAGACAGTTCAGCCGCGAGTTTGTCGAAAGCTTCCCCGCCTTTGACTCGGACAACGATGGCTTCTGCGGCCTTTTTCTTTTCGCCAACCTTTGCCTCATCGGCGTCCGCTGGAACCGCCACCAGAATGTGACTGGCTCTGACTTGTTCGGGCTTTTTGAACTGCTCCGGGTTCTTGGAGTAAAATTCTTCCGCATCCGCATCGCTCGCCTTAGGGGCATCTTTCACCTGCTCCTGCACCCAGTTTTGCTGGCGAAGGTAGGAGCGAATGTCTTCACGGATTTTATCCAGAGACTGGCCTGATTTTGTGAGCTGTTCCTGAAACGCTTCTGGATTTGGGAAGCGCGAGCGGAGTTGCTCCAATTGTGCGTTGATGTCCTCGTCTTTGACCTCAATGTTCGTGGCACGTTTTGTGACGAGCTTTTCAGTGATCAAATCATTGAGCAGCATCTTGTAGCCTTGGGCTTTCTGGTTCGCAGGAAGCTGGTCTGCTGGGATGCCTTGTTTGCTGAGCGCTCCGATGAGGGCCTGCTCGAGCTCCTCCTTCTTGATGTCCTGGCCTTCCACGGTCGCAACGACATCAGGCAAGGGGGCCGCAGGGGTTTTGTCAGGATTCAAGAGCGCGGCCAAATCTGCGGGTATGCCGGGAGGCGTCGCTGCACCGGGAGGTGTTGCCGCCGCTGGATCGTTTTTGGCGGTTGCGCCGTCTCCCGGGGTGGCGTCTGCTTTGGGCGCGGCTGGAGCTGGAGCGGCTGCCGGAGCGGCTGCCGGAGCGGAATCCGCGGGAGCTTTTGGAACGTTGGGGTTGCAGGACACCAATCCCAAAAGCGCCGGAGTGGCTAGAAGGGCGGCGCCAAGAGCTTTGCTTACGACGGAAGAACGTTTCGATTTCATGCGAAGTGGGCCACGTTCGCATGAGCCGTGCCTTAAAGCTAGCGCTGAAGAGGCTTTATTTTCAAAAACACGGAGCGTTTCGGTCGAGATTCGCCGGCGCCGGCTCGCGGAATACTCTTTGTGGTATCCCTCTGGGCTTTTCGCTTTTGGGGGTAAAATGTGCTGCGCCTGCTCCCCGGCTTGGGACTCAGGGTTGCCTGGCTTTACCAATGATGCTAGGGTGTGGAAGTGTCTAATTTCGTTCTGTATCACCAAGCTACGGGACCAACGTCGATGGATCCCTATCCCATGGTCTTGTTTGTGGGGACCAAAGAGGGATGCGAACTTGCGCGCACGAAACTGATGGAAAATCCGCAGTTTGCGCGGCTCTTGGCAAGGGATGCCCACGGGACGCTGCAGATTGTGCAGGCCGCACATGCTCCCCACGCCGTAGTCTCCCGCGCGCACGCCTACCAGAGTAAAGTGGGGGAGACGGGGGGAATTCAGCCCATTTAAAGCCGTCCCTGAACACGCTCCCTCCACAGGGCGACCGTATGCAGGCGGGAAGGTGTGTTGAGGCGCGCTTCCACCGGAATGGTAGCGACGCGTTGTCCCTGAGGCTGAGCGTCTCTTCGCGGTGCGGCTACAGGCCGAATTCGCTGCGGGCACCGCGCAAGTACTGTTCCCAGTCGTAGCGTGTGATGTCGTGTTTTCCTGTTCGGATGTGGTAGCGTAGAGTTTCTCCAACGGGCGCGTTTAAGGGAGGTTGTTCTGCGACGCCATACCCGTTTTTTCCAAAGAGCGCGAAGACGGGTTGAGCGTGGAAGCCTGCGAGAAACTCGCCTTTGGGATCGGCCCAGCGGTCCTCTTCAGCGCTTGCAATATACACGGTGCGTGGCGCAGCGAGCGCGACGAGCATGTGGCTGTCAATGGGGCAGGAGGACTCGTTGCCTGAGTAGTTGGAGTACGTTTTTGTGAACCAATGCGGGAAAGCCTTGGTGATGCTCGCCGTCGTCTCCCCAATATTGCGTCGCATGAGCGCCGCACCCCCTTCTCCGGAGTTGTTTGAAATGACGATCCGAAACCGGGTGTCCTGCGCGCCCGCCCACAACGCAGTCTTGCCAAGGCGGGAGTGCCCGATGACGGTGAGTTTTTTGGGGTCTACGGCGGGCTCGGCCTGCAGAAAATCAGCGATCCTGCTGAGTCCCCATGCCCATGCTCCGATCGCGCCCCAGTCCCCTTCCTTCCACTGGGTTTCCGGGCCCGCCTTGCTCAGGAAAGCGCGCAACCCCGTTTTCCACCCCTCTGCATGGTCGGGTTCCACATCGCCGCAATAATAGGTCGCTACGGCAAAGCCCTCTGAAATTGCCAATTCCAACTGCCACCGCTCCTTTTCTGTGCCGCGTGTTTTATCCGTGGAGCGGTTTTGTTCGACTCCGTTGTCTTTGCCCGGGCGCATCCAGCGCGTGGATAACGGGAGATCAGAGTCGGGGGTGACGGCTTCGTTGCCCCCAAAACTGGCTCCCACAAAACAGGGGACGGGTTTGGTGCCTTGTTTTGGCAGGTGGAGCATTAATTCCATGCCCTGCCACTGAGGATAATCGACGAGCGAGATGCGCACGATTTTGCGGACTGCTTTCCCTCCCAATGCGTGGTTGTTTACCGAGAGGGTCTCGTACGCGACTTTGCCCCACTGGGCTGGGGCTTTACCAAAGACATGTTGCTCGAAAAGCGCCAAAATCTCGGGGCGCCTGAGCGTTGCCCATTGGTCCGAGGTCTCGATTTTTGCGCCAGAGGCCGAGATAAGAAGTTCCGGAAGCGTGTAAGGGGGGATGGCGGCTTCGTCGTAGTTGGCCTGTTTTTGTTGGGCGCTTGCGAGGACGGGGAGGAGCGCAAGAGCGAGTGCGAGGGTTTTGGGGAGGTGCATAGAGGGGCAGGGTGGCGTATGCTGTTTGTTTGCAGAGATTCCTGCAAGCGGCTGTTGCAGGGGGGGCGCACGAGCTGAGGGCGGCGGTCGGCTTTTTTGGTAATAATGTTTGAAAAAGCAGGCTCGGTGAGGCCGTGCTTTGTGGTTGCTTTGTGTTTGTTTTGCAGCTCGAAGAATGGCTTGTAATGGCGTTGTACGTTTTCGGAAAGCTGCTACAGTATTCAGAGCCCCTAGTTCCCCAGAACATGAAAACCAGCGAACCCGTGCCCCTCGGTGTCCCTTCGTCGTCGCCTATTGACGATAGCCAGGGGACGAATCGAAAGCCTTCTCACTTGGCTTCCTTGGCACTCGCTTTGGCGGCTGCGACGGCGGCAATTTTTGGAGGGTATCATTGGGCAAAAGACAAGGAGGAGCGGTTGCTTCATTCGGCGGCGCCCGAATTTTGCGACGCGAAATTGCACGGGGTGGCACTCATCCGGGAAGCGCTTACCCGGCCGGACACGCTGGTGTTTTTTGGAAGTTCCGAGCTGATTCCAAACGTTCCGTTGAAGGGGGTTGATTTCTTTGCGGAATCGCCCACTGGGTTTTCCATGTTTCCGGTGGGGAAAGCGGGGACCAGCGCACTCTCTGTATTGCAGAAGCTTGGCTGTGCCGGCGAGGAACTTGTGGGCAAAAAGGTGGTGCTGTCGCTGTCCCCGAGTTTCTTTCAGTCGGAAGAAGTGGACTCGAAGTATTTTGAGGGCAATTCGTCAAAGTTGCAGTTGAAGGAGTTTTTTGGCAGCTATCGTTTCAGCGACAGTCTGAAACAGGATGTGGCGGCGCAAATTTTGAAGTACCCGAAGGTATTCGAGGGCGACTGGACGCTTGAATTTACGCTGCGGCGGATTGCGAAAGGCGGCCAGTGGGATCATTTTTTACTGACCATGTTTGAGCCCTACATGGCCTTCGACCGTGCGATAGGGCGGATGCAGGACCACGTGGAGGCTGCTTTTGCGCTCAATGGGGAACCGGAAGTCGCCGCAGTTTCAGCGTTCCGGCCGAAACGCGGCCGCAGTTTGAACTGGGATGAACTGTTTCGGACCGCGGAGCAGCAGTCCAAGGCGCTTGCCTCAAAATCCCGAAATGGAGCTCCCGTTATTGTCCGCAGCAAGGGGTCGTGGGACAAGCAGTTTGTGGCGAAAATGCAAAAGGCGCAGGAGTGGAAAGACTTTGAGCTTGTCCTTCGGTTGCTCAAGGAAACGGGGGCGCGGCCATTGGTGATTTCGATGCCTTTGCATGCGGACGTCCTGGAGGCGCAAGGGGTGTCGGAGGAGGCCCGGATGCAGTACGGGGCGCAGTTGAGGGAGATGACCAAAAAATACAATGCGCCGCTGGTGTATTTCAGCGACCATGAGACCGACCCCGTGTTTTTTGTGGATCAACACGACCACATCGGTTCAAAGGGATGGTGGTTTTACAACAAAGTGCTAGATGATTTCTATCACGACAGGCTTGGGCTCAACCAGGTCGCCCACTTGCCGAAACCCTGAACGCTTTTCCTATGAGAGACAAAATTTTGACTGTGCTGGCTGAAGTTGCAGAAACACAGGAGGTTTTCAAGCAGCCTGATCTCGCTCTTTATGATCTTCAAATTTTAGATTCGATGAAGACGGTCGAGCTTATCGTGGCGCTTGGAAGAGAGCTTGGGGTTGAAATTTCCCCCGCCGAGTTTGAGCGCGAAGCGTGGGCAACGCCGGCCAAACTGGTGGAAGATGTGGAAAAGCGGCTGGCTTCCTGAACTTCAGCCCCTTTTCGAGATGGATTTTGACGAACTCTTCGAAGGCCGCCCCGTCCTGCGCCGCCTGGCGCTTTTCATGTACTATGCGATCATTGTTTTCACTCTGATTTTGATGTACGGGCGCGGGGATTTTTCAACACCGCCTTTTGTTTATCAGGAGTTTTAGGCGTTCTTTTTTCATGACCACCTCTCTTGTGACCGGCCACCTGCTGGACCGTATTGATCGTTGGGCTTCTCTTTGTCCTGAACGCATGGCTGTTACCAGCGGCGGGCGGCATTTGAACTGGCGCGAGTTGGTGTCGCACTCGGAAACGCTTGCGTGCTGGCTGGAGCAGGAACTGGGGGCCCGGCCGGGGCCCGTCGCGGTGCACGGACACAAGGAACCTGAGATGCTCGTGGCGTTTCTGGCGGCGGTGAAATGCGGACGGGCTTACGTGCCCATGGATGTGTCGATTCCAGAGGCGCGCGTGGCGAAAATTGTGGAGGGTGCAGGCGCCGCCCTCGTGCTGACGCCGAAGCGGGTTTCGGAGGTTTTGGCCGGTTTTTCCCTTCCTGCGGAGGTCCCGAAGTTGCGCCGGGTGGAGGGCAAAGATCCTTTTTATATTTTGTTCACCTCCGGGAGCACGGGCGAGCCCAAGGGGGTGGTCATTACTTTGGAAAACCTGACGAGTTTTACGGATTGGCTGCTTGCGGAGCACAAGTTTACCGAGCCGGGTGAAACCTTTTTGAATCAGGCGCCCTTTTCTTTTGATCTCTCCGTGATGGATCTTTACGGAAGCCTGCTCAGTGGTGGGACCCTTGCCTGCATCACGAAGGACGAATTGTCGAATTTGAAGCTTTTGTATCAACGGCTTGCGGAATCAGGGGTGACGTGCTGGGTTTCCACGCCCTCTTTCGCGCAGATGTGCATGATCGAAAAAGGGTTTCGCTCAGAAATGCTGCCACACATGCGGCGGTTTTTGTTTTGCGGCGAAACACTCGCGCCCGAGACTGCCTCCCAACTCTTGGAACGCTTTCCAGAAGCCGAAGTTTGGAACACCTACGGGCCTACGGAGGCGACGGTTGCGACAACTTCGGTGCGCGTCAACCGGGGGGTGTTGGAGAAATATTCCCCTCTTCCTGTCGGGTATCCGATGCCCGGCACGCACGTGGTTGTGGTCGACGAAGGGAGCGTTCCGGTTGCGGAGGGCGAGCGAGGAGAAATCTTGATCGCGGGTCCAAACGTCAGCCCTGGGTACCTCAACCGGGCGGATTTGAATGCGAAGGTCTTCACGCGCTACGCAGGTCTGCCTGCGTACCGTACGGGTGACTGGGGGCGGAGTAAGGAGGGTTTGATCTTTTTTGAGGGGCGCATGGACGGGCAGATCAAGATGAACGGATATCGCATTGAATTGGGCGACATGGAGGCCAACTTGAGAGCGCTTCCTGAAATCGCAGATGCCGTTGTTTTGCCGGTTGAGAAGCATGGAAAAATCGATTCTTTGGCGGCCTTCGTGGTCTTGGCGGAGGCCCTTCCGGGGAGCGAGTTTGAAGTGGCGGCGCGCGTGAAAACGCGGTTGGGAGAGCGGGTTCCTCCGTACATGGTGCCGAGGAAGTTTCATTTCATGGATGCGTTTCCAATGACCCCCAACGGGAAGGCTGACCGGCGAGCCCTGGCGGCCCGGTTGGGGTAAAAGAGTCTGACGCTCCAAAAACGCATCCCATGGTACCCTTCGGTGATTTTGAATACTTTGGCCTGCTGCTTTATATTCTTCTGCCCCTGATTGTTCTGGGGTTTTTCGGGATTTCAAACAGAATATGGACGCTGGCTGTGATGGCGGTTCTGCTTGTGTTACAGGCCACTGGAGCCGTGCCCGTCAGGCCGGAGTTTCATGTCCGTGAAATCTATATCATCCTTGGATATACCGTTTTCCAGGCGCTTGTGGCATGGGGGTTGTTGAAGTTCAGGAGCCGGGTTGTTTTTTACAGCGCCATTGCACTGTGTGTGATGCCTCTGGTGGCCTCGAAGGTTCTGCCCTCGCTTGTGCCCCATACGGCCTTTGGATTCCTTGGAATTTCGTACATCACCTTCCGTTCGCTCGATGTGTTGTTCTCCATTCAAGACGGGTTGATCAAAACGATTTCTCCAGCGCCTTACACGGCGTTCCTTTTGTTCGTGCCCGCGTTGTCCTCCGGGCCGATTGATCGTTACCGCCGGTTTCTGAAAGACTGGGAGAAAGCACGCGATCGGAAAGAGTTTTTGGAAGACTTCGACATTGCGCTGCATCGACTGGCCCGCGGTTTTCTCTACAAGTTCATCATTGCGGCGTTGATTAAGACCTACTGGCTCGACCCGTGGAGCACGGGGAGGGGCATTGGTTCCCTCTGGATGTATATGTACGCCTATACGTTCTATTTGTTCTTCGACTTCGCGGGCTACAGCGCCTTCGCCATCGCGGTGGGCCGGTTAATGGGGGTCCGCCTTCCGGAAAACTTCGACCGCCCTTTTCTTTCCAAGAACATTCGGGACTTTTGGAACCGCTGGCATATCTCGCTTTCCTTTTGGTTCAGGGATCATGTGTACATGCGCTTCTTGCTGGCCGCATCCAAGGGCAAGTGGTTTACGGGAAAACACACCTCCTCCTATTGCGGGTTGTTCCTGACGTTTGGAATCATGGGCGTCTGGCACGGGCTTTCCCTCCACTACATTCTCTACGGCATTTATCACGCGGCGCTGTTGAGTTTCTATGACTGGTTCGCTCGCTGGAACAAGACGACGAAACGGTTTGGCGACAGTGCTCTGCAAATCCTTTTCAACCGCCTTGCCACTTTTCACGCCATCGCCTTTGGGTTGCTGTTGTTTTCAGGCCGCCTGACGCCACCGCCACCGCCTGCGTTGGAGAAAATCCTGGAGAAGGCGGATACAAATGAGGTTGTCGGGTTGATGTGGGATCGGGTGGCGGCCAAAAAAGAGGTGAAAGTAGATCTCTATGTGGATGATGCGTTTATCGAGCGGCGCAGTGCCGACGTTTACCGTGAAGATTTAAGGGACCGCGGGTTTGGAGATGGGCGACATGGCTTTCGCTTCGTTCTTCCATGGTGGGTGCGTGACGGCAGGCCGCACATTGTTGAGGTGCGCGAGGCGACCACTTTAGAGCCAATCAAGGGGTCTCCGCAGACCGTGGAAGGAGAGCGCAACGAGGAAGAAATCAGGCGGGGCGAGGAGGAAATACGCAAGGCGCGGGACGCTGCCGAAGGGGCGGTTCAGACGCCGGCGACGCCAGCACCCACCTCGCCGGAGCGCGCTCCAGCGCCGTCCGGAGCCAAGTAGAAACGTTTTTTTCGAAAACGGAACCAGTTAAAAAACGTCTTCCGCAGGGATTCAAGCGTTCCCAAAGGAGTGCAGTGCAATGTCGTCCCAGTGGAAAGGGAATCGAGAATGGCCCTGACATTCAATGTGGAGGCCGAGAAAATGGTATGGGAGCGCCCCACGGCCCGGTGATAATGGGCATCACTACCGGCGGTCATGGGAAGGCCCCGGCGCACGGCATATGCTTTGGCGCTCTCGTTATGGCGCTGAAGCGCAGTTGCCGCGTTGAACACTTCGAGGGCGTCCATTTCGAGTTCTTCCAAGTGTCCCTCGCGGATGCCCGCGCGCATTCTGTCGTAGGGATGCGCTGGAATCGCCACGCCATTCTGTTCGCGGACCATGGCAATCGCTTCTTTTGCCGGGATGCCCTTGAGTCCGTTGGGCAGCCAGACCCCGAGGCAGAGCAGATGGCCCTCTGCGGTTGAAATTTCCACACCGGGGATTATCAAAAAGTCATTCACTGCTTCTCCGTCTTCGCGCAGCAACCCCTGGTCCCGGAGGTAGCGGCAGCCATCACACGTGTTGTGGTCTGTGAGGGCGAATCCGTCCAACCCCGCCTTTTTTGCGGACCTGACGATCGCTTCGGGGCTGCTGACTCCATCTCCCGAAAAATGCGAATGAACGTGAGGATCAATTCGGAAAGGCATAACCAACAGCATCCTTGGGAACTGACGCAAGGAAAAGCCCCGATGTGAGCCGCGGGGCCTTCTCCCAGTTGGGTGGGGGGACCTTTTACGGTGTCTCTGGTGCCCCCTGCGTTGGCTTGGCATCCGGCAGTCGAATGTCCCAAGCAAGCCCAAGCAACGAAAGCAGCCGAATGACTCCATAACTGCCGTCGAGTTCCCACCATTTCAGACCATGCCGGGCGGAACGGGGATAGGCATGGTGGGTGTTGTGCCAGCCTTCGCCCATCGCAAGAACTCCAAAAATGAAATTGTTACGGCTGAGATCTTTGCTTGGATAGGGACGCCGGCCCCAAAGGTGGCAGGCCGAGTTGACGCTCCATGTGACGTGATGTACCAAGAAAAGACGAACGAGCCCCCCCCAGACGAGTCCTGTGAATGCTCCTTTCCATGAAAGCGTGATTAAACCTCCTGCGATGGCTGGGAGCAGAAACGTCAGGGCAATCCAAAGAGGGAAAAGCGCGTTGATGGCGCGCAGCGCGCGGCTGTTTTGGAGGTCTTTGATGTAACGGCCCATGTTTGGAGCCTCTGGTTTAAAGAACCAGCCCATGTGCGCATGCCAGGCGCCCTTGAGGACTCCCCAAAAACCGGTTCCGTGATGATGCGGGGAATGTGGATCGTCTTTTGTGTCACTAAACTGGTGGTGGCGCCTGTGCATGGCGACCCAGTCAAACAGGGACCCCTGAATGGCCATGGAGCCCAGGATTGCAAAAATACATTTGACCCAAGTCGGCGTTTCGAAAGACGTATGCGTGAACAACCGGTGGTAGCCGACGGTAATGCCCAACATGGTGAGGGAATAGAAGCCAAGGAGAAGTCCCAGGTCTACTAGGCTAAAGCCCCATCCCCACACGACAAAGGGGGCGATGACGATGCCAACGAAGGGGACGATGATGACAGCAAGGGTCGCCGCCCGTGTTGCCCAAGAGACCGCGAGTTGGTCCTCGGGCTCGACTCGTGAAATGCCAGATTTGAGGGGCGTTGGAACAGAAGGGGTGGAATTCATTTTTTAGTACGCGGCGGCGCATTTCAGTGCAGGGATGCAGGCGCACGAGCGGCAAAGCTGAAAAGGCACACTTCCAACTATATCAGACCTGCGTTTGTTTCCACCATTTGTTTTATCGACTCTGACCGCCCCAAACAGGGCTTCAAGCGCCGTTCCCGCGTCTTTTGAGGTGATTCATCGGTTTTTTCGAGTAGAAGGCTGCCGCGTGACGACCCGTCGACAACCGCAGGAGAACAGGTTCCATGCGGTGAATCTCCTCGGTTTAATGCCACGAAGCGTTGTTGTTGTGCAGAAAACTGAACTCTTGGCAGGCCATCCATCACGGGAGCTCGCCCGGGGATGGTCGCTTCGGTGCCGCTTCCTCAAGGGCGGCCTCTCCCACTCTTTCGAGGAGTGCGAGAAAAGTTCTGGATTCCGTGGTGTTCAGACAGCCAAGGACGTTGCCTTGAAGTTCAAAGGCAAGTTTCTGCGCACTCAGGAACGTCGATTTACCGTGCGGAAGAAGCCGCACACGTTTTGCCCGACCGTCGCTCTCATGCGGCAGGCGTTCCAACAAGCCGGCATTTTCCATGCGGCGCACGGTGGACGTGATCGTATTCGGATCACTTGCCATGTGCCCGGTGATTTCGCTTTGAGTTAAGCCCTCGGGATCGCCCTCATAGAGCCAACGGAGGATCGTGTATTGATCGGGGGTGATGCCCAGAGGGCTCAAGCGCTGTCGAAAAGCTTGGTTGAGAGAAAACCAAGCGCGTCTCAGAAGGGGAGGGAGGCGCCGCATCGTGGATTCCAAAAATGAGACCTTAGGAGTGAGGGACGGGAATTTCGTGGTATTGCAACGCCCATTCGCGCATGAAACGGATCCGGGTGGGACGGATGCGGTAAATGATGAGGGAGGGGTTGTCGGGTTGGCCCAAATAACGGCGCAGCAGCGGATTATCCCTCCAGATTGACTCCAGTAACACCGGGTCCGCGAGGATTTCTGCGGCCCCTGTGATGCGCACTTGGTCATGGGCCTCATCCAGATAACAAAGTTCGACCTTGGGGTTGTGCGCAATCTGGTTGGTTTTTCCGTAGGCGCGGAGATTCGCGACGTAGACGGTGAACCCGTCGGTGAGGACGGGAGAAACCGGGCGCAGATGGGGTTGGTCTCCATCGGCGGTCGCCAGCATGGGAAACTTTGACTTCTGCATGGTCTCCAGAGCCAGTCTGGGCGCATCTTCTGCGGAGACGGGCGCGGGGACGGGTGTGGTATCTCGCGTTGGCATGGGGGGAGAGGGGCGGGTCAGTTTGTTTTGAGGACTTCGATGAAGGCTTCCTGGGGAATGTTGACGCGGCCAATGGCCTTCATGCGTTTCTTCCCTTCCTTCTGCTTTTCCAACAGCTTGCGCTTTCGTGAGATGTCCCCGCCGTAACATTTGGCGGTCACATTCTTGCGCTGGGCGCTCACTGTTTCTCTTGCGACAATTTTACCGCCGATTGCGGCTTGGATTGGAACGGTGAAGAGCTGGGTGGGAATGACTTCTTTGAGTTTGGCCGCCAGAGCACGTCCGCGGCTTTCCGCTTTGTCACGATGGACGATGCTTGAGAAGGCGTCTACGGGCTCGCCATTGACGAGAATGTCCAGCTTCACGAGCTTGGAGGCTTGGTGCTCGGCATGTTCGTAGTCCATGGAGCCGTAGCCCCGCGTGATGGATTTAATCTTGTCCACGAAGTCGACAAGAATCTCGTTGAGAGGGATTTCAATCGTGAGCATCACCCTGCGCGTGTCCAGGGATTCGGTGTGCTTGAGAACGCCGCGTTTCTCGAGGATCAACTGCATGATCGGGGAGATCGCCTCGTTGGGGAGCATCAAAAAGCAACGAACCATGGGTTCTCGAATTTCCTCCACAATGCTCATGTCTGGAAGATGCTCGGGGTTGTCGACCAAGACCATCTCTCCGTTGGTTTTATACACTTGGTAGATCACCGAGGGATAGGTCGCGATGATGTCCATGTCGAACTCTCGTCTGAGACGTTCCTGAATGATTTCCATGTGGAGGAGGCCCAGAAAGCCGCAGCGGAAGCCGAAGCCTAGGGCGACGGAGCTTTCAGCTTGAAAGACAAAAGCGGCATCGTTGAGCTGCAGTTTTCCCATGGCCACCTTGAGTGCTTCAAAGTCCGCTGTGTTAATGGGATAAATTCCACTGAACACCATGGGCTGGACTTCCTGGAATCCGGGAAGCGGCTCGGTTGCGGGCAAGCGGGAGCTTGTAAGCGTATCGCCGACTTTGACTTCGGCGCTTGTTTTCATGTTCGCGATGACGTAACCGACACTGCCCGCGGGCAGTTCGCGCTGGGCCACGAACTTCGGGTTGGTGGGACGGAATATCCCCACTTCCTTCACTTCATAAGGCCTGTTGGTGTTCATCATTTTCACCACGTCCCCCGCCTTGATGGAGCCGTCGACAACGCGCACGTACACCACAACGCCGCGGTAGGTGTCGAAGCTGGAGTCGAAAACGAGGGCGCGCATCCTGTCCTCTGCCTTGCCTTTCGGGGGAGGAATGCGTTTGACCACGGCCTCTAAAATATCCGTGATCCCGATGCCTGCCTTGGCGCTTGCGAGCACGGCTTCTTCTGCGGGAATGGCGAGAATTTCCTCCAATTGTCGGCGCACACTTGGGAGGTCCGAGTTGGGGAGATCGATTTTGTTGATGACAGGCACCAATGTGAGCTCCTGCTTCATCGCCAGATGAACGTTTGCCACGGTTTGGGCTTCCACTCCCTGCGCTGCATCCACCACAAGAATCGCACCCTCGCAGGCCGCAAGGGAGCGTGACACTTCGTAGGCGAAATCCACATGCCCGGGCGTGTCCATCAAGTTGAGTTGGTACTCCAAGCCGTCTTGCGCCTTGTACGTCATGGCCACTGGATGGGACTTGATGGTGATGCCGCGTTCCCGCTCCAAGTCCATGGCATCCAGCAACTGTTCTTGCGACTCGCGCTTTTCGACGGTCCCTGTGAATTCCAGCAGGCGGTCAGACAGGGTGGTTTTCCCGTGATCGATGTGGGCGATGATGCAGAAATTACGGATGCGGTCGTTGGACATATGGAAAAACAGAGGTGGCACCCCCTAGACGCGGGCTCACGCACACACACTATGGAGGCGCAGCCTCGCAGGGTCAACCGGACAGGCTAATGATCGGTGGCTGGATGCAGGGATCTTGGGGGAACCGGCAAGAGGGAGAGCCTTTGAAGCGGCGGGTTTGAGGAAAAGACTGCGTTTCGGAGCGCCAATGGAGGAGAAGTTGCTCAAGCCTGCCGCGGGGGACACGGGCTGTATTCTGGCATTCTGGCCCGGGGCCGCATGCCCGGGTGGATTTTATCTGAGCCAGCGTGCCATCTCCCTTGCGGCGTATGTGATGATGCCGTCGGCACCAGCGCGGCGAAACGCGGTCATGATTTCAAAGAGACAGGCTTTTTCGTCCAACCAGCCGTTGCTGGCCGCGGCCTTGAGCATCGCAAACTCACCGCTCACGTGGTAGGCAAAGGTGGGAACCTCGAAGCGTTGTTTCACTCTCTGGATGATATCAAGATATGGAAGGCCAGGCTTCACCATCACCATGTCCGCGCCTTCTTCCAAATCAAGCGCCACTTCCCGCAGCGCCTCATCCCCGTTGGCCGCATCCATTTGGTAGCCGCGCCGGTCTCCGGACCGCGGCGTGCTTTCCGCCACATCACGAAATGGACCGTAAAACGCCGAGGCGAATTTAGCGGCATAACTAAGAATGGGGGTTTCCTGAAAGCCAGCGGAATCGAGGGCGTTGCGCATGGCGGCGATGCGGCCGTCCATCATGTCGGACGGAGCAACGATGTCCGCCCCTGCGCGCGCGTGAGACACGGCGGTGCGGGCGAGCAAAGCCACGGAAGGATCATTGAGCACGTGGGCGTGCTCCCCCTCAAAGCGGGTGACACCGCAGTGTCCGTGGCTCATAAACTCGCACAAACAAACGTCGGTAATCACCAAGAGTGCAGGGATTTCTGCCTTAATAGCGCGCACCGCTTTTTGCACGATCCCGTCCTCGGAGTACGCCCCCGAGGCTTCCTCATCCTTGTGCGAGGGAATTCCAAAAAGAAGCACCGCCACAACGCCGTCTGCATGGGCTTCGCGCGCCTCTCGGACCAGAGCGGGAAGTGGAAGTTGAAAGACGCCCGGCATGCTGGCGACGGGGGCTGGTTCGGAAATTTTCTCACTCACAAACAGCGGGAGAATAAAATCGCCCGGATGGAGGTCCGTTTCGCGCACTAGAGCACGCAGGGCAGCAGACTTGCGCAGGCGGCGGGGGCGTTTGAGCAGGGGCAGGGCAGACATAAATTTAGAAACCTTCCGGCCGATCCGAAAGTTTGGATCGCTCAGGAGCGCTTTGTGCAGGGAGGTCTGTGTCCTTGACGCGGATACCTCCCACGATCACAAGTTTTCCAGTGTCCGGCTGCCGCTGTAGCGAGGGCCGGCCGGCGCGCGGCGTTTTGGAGCGGTAAGTAGCCTGTCCAGAACGACCTGAGTCGACATCGATTTGGGAAAGCATGTAGGTTTCGTCGTTCACAGCGTGGAAGACATAGAGATTGTTGTCCCGGTCGATTTGAGCCTGCGGGTGCATCGCGGATAAAAGCCTGCCAAGGAGGTAGGGAGGGAAGCGCCAGCCTCCTTCTTGGTCCTCGAGTTTGGCATACAGGAATATGCCTTCTTTGCGCTGGAGTTGGATCACAGAGAATACCCGCGTCCCGCCGGCTCCTGTTTTGCCCTCTGGAACGCCAACGGCGGTATTCCAAATCATTTTTCCTGGATCGACGGTGATATAGGCAGGGGCTGTGACGATGAGGTTGCGGCCTTGAGGGGGGATGATGCTCGCTTTGACCCTGTATTGCCCGGGGAGGCTCATGTCGTAGACTTCTGTCACATTGACACTTCGGGAGATGGTCTCGCCAGCTTTCATAAAAAGCGGGGGAAATACCGGGTTGTTCCTGCGCGGCGAGGGCGAGTCCCCGCGGACTGCGGATACTTGGATCTGGCACCAGGGCTCGCTTCCGGAATTTGCCCCCAGAGTGATATCGCGCCCGGCCATATTGGTGATACGCAGGATGGCCTGCGCGGGCTCATCCACCAAGAAGGTGTTCCGTTGGAACTGCAGCTCCACATTGATCTGCGCCTTTGCTGAATGCAGTAAAAATAGGCCCGTCAACAGGATGTATAAAACGGCTCGCAGGTTCATGGGCTGGGTTGGGTGGGAGGACTTGCCGTGCGGAAGCCTAAGTTCGGAGAGCGGGTGTCCGCGGAAATGGAGGAGACGGCATCGAGGGTAAGCAGAGTCGCATTGAAGTGGCCGCCTTTCACCACAATTTTGCCGTCCCGCCGGGTAGAGGTCCATTCCGACACATTTCCGGAGAGTCCTTTGACTCCAAAAACGCTGGCGTCGTTCATCGATAAAACGCCTCTGGGGCCGTTGGTTTCGCCCGCTTTTAAAACATACTCGGGCCTGCTCACATTGGTGCGCTCAGGTTCGGGTTCGTCGCCCCAGGGAAAAAGAAATCCCCGGGGGCCCCGGCCTGCCGCTTCCCATTGTTCTTCGGTTGGTAAAATCCGGCCAGCCCACTGGGCGAAAGCGTATGCATCCCACCAGCTTACTTGAGTCACAGGTAGTTCCAGAAGGGGTTCGTTTTTGTTTTTCTCAGGCTTGAAATTTTCAGGGAACATTTCCTCCCATCCTTTCGGGAGATGCGAGTGGTGTGGTGGTTGTTCAGGATGATCGTAACGGCTTGCCTCCCGTGGGTGGGAGCGGGTCCATGCTATGAACTTTAAATAGTGCCGGTTGGTAACTTCTGTGGAGTCGATGGAAAAACTCTCGAGACTCACGCGCCGTCCGGTTCCCACCGGGTACTGGCCGTTTGGAATCAGCGCTTGGTCCGGTGTCACCCATTCACGCTTGAAAAAGTCGGAAAATAAAACAGCGGCCCCGAGTGCGAGTCCCGCTAAGAAGAGCGCAACACGAAAAAAACTCCGCGAGGTTCGAGGCTGGCCACTCGCCTTGATTCGCGTTGGCCCAACGCTCGGTGAGTGCGGGGAAGCTTTTGGGGCGGGATTCGTGGAGGAGAGCAGTTCTTCCCAACTGGCGATCCGCTTCGGATGGCTCGGGCTGGTTCGTTCCAGCGTGAGCCGTAATTCCGAGGGTGCCTCGGGAGGAATGAGTTTCAAAAGACAGCTTCCCAAGAGTGCAATGTCTCTGCTGGCTTCAGTGGCTGGGTGCAGTCCTCCGAGTGCCATGTTTCGAAGCCTGACGCTGCCGTCTGCCTGTAATAAAAGATCCCCCAAATGAAGAGGGGGGCTCGGAATTTTTGCCTCGCGCAAATGGAGAAGACATTCCGCGGTCGTCTGTGCAATTTTTACGAGCAGAAGTACCTCGAGGGGCTTGCCCTTGAGCAGGACATCTTCAAGGGATTCTCCGTCCGTGCGCTCGAGTGCATAATAAACACGCCCTTCGATTTCACCCGCTTCATAGACTGCAAGAAGCGACGGATGCTGGATGCGTGCTTTGGCCCGCGCGTCAGCGAGAAAGGAGGCGGTTTGCTCGGAGTTGGCTGCGCTCTCAGGTTGCATGACTACCAGGTGGACCTTCCTGCCAAGAGAGGTGTGTATAGCTGCAAATTTCTGGGCAAAGGGAGTTTGGCCATCTTCGGAGAGAAGGTGGTATGGCCCCAGGGTTGCCCCCGGATAGAGAGCGGTGTAGGGCCGTTTTGCGGGGGCGCTGTTTTTGAGCGGGGCTTTCGGCGTGGGTTCGATGTATAATTCCTCGACCGTTTTCGTGGGAGGAAAGGACGGAGGGTTTGGTGGGCGAGGTGGGCGCGGCGCTTCTAGAGGCGGCGCTTCTAGAGTGGGGGCTGCGGAACTTGGTTGGGAGGATGTGGCAGGAGGAGAGGAAGGCGCTTTTGAGGGGGGGGAGGGGGTGGAGGGCGTCTTTGAGAGCGTGGTGGCTTCTTTGGGCGGCGTCGGACGTGAAGGACTCGAGGGCCGCGATTCCTGAAGCGCCGAAAGAACAAGGTCGGGATTGACCGGAATCGGCAGCACGGGAGTACCCCGGACGGCATCCGCATAGGCCCGTAAATCGTGGCGGGTGAGAAACACTGTGAGGAGCGACGGCGTTTGTGCCTGAATTTCGTCCCGCACGGCAAATCCATCCACACCAGGGAGAAAAACCTCCGTAATGAGAACGTCAACCCCTCCAAGAAGAACCGCATGCTCGATGGCCATGGTTCCGTCGGGCGCACAATACAACTCGACGCCCTGCATCGCGAGCAGTGTGGCTTGCAGGGCTGGGAGGAGATCGGCGACGGGATCAACGAGGAGCACTCTCATGGTGCGGCGTCTCTAGAGAGGAGTCTCGCTGGCGGGTACTGCTGGCCCAGACGAGGCGGGTCTGCTTTGGCATCCAGAAGTTTATCCTTGTAGTAAACACTCGCCACGTACCCAAAATAGCGCCGCTCCTCATTGTTGGACCGGTTCTGCGCTTGATGATAGTCCACCTCGAGGGTTTCCACGGACTGGTCCCGCCAGTCTACGGGAGCTGAGGCCCACTTCCAGCGGATGGCGGCATTCGTACGCTCGAGGGTGCGCCCGTTAACTTGGTCGAAAAATTGGACTTGAACGGAGACGTCGCGGACCTCGATTTGGAGGGGACCTGCTCGCTGAACTGGAACTTCCAAAGTGAAAACACGGCGTTGGGGGGAACTTCCCGGCTGCTCTTTGGTAGTCAGTTTGGAAAACCGAAGCGGCGCGCCTTTGGTGCCGGCGAGAACGTCGCTGGAGCGGTCCTCCGTAGCTTTAGCCTGCAGTAAATTTAATTTCGCGTCAGCGGCCGAATAATAAATTCCGGCCGACAACCCGAATTGATGAATACGTTCCCAGAGTTTGAGCGCACGTGCGGGCGCAGAGCATTTCTCGAGTTGCACTGCCACCTCTGCCAGCGCCGCCGCTTGTTGGGGAGCCTGGGCTTCCGCCTCTTCAAGCAGTCTGATCGCCGTGTCCGAATCCCCTTTCGCAGCGGCGGCCCGCGATTCTTCAACCAGTTCCTGCCAGCCTGCCCGAAGGGATGGGGCACCAAGGCGGGGTTGAATCAGAAGACTTTCGCCCGTTGAAAACTCTGGCTCCACGGTGTGCACAGGGCCGCCGATGGATTGTTTTTCACCGCCTTTGATACGGCTTGGCGCAATCGACAAAAGTGCAAGTTCCACTCCTGCAAACATGGCAAGCACACCCAGTGCGCAGGGCAAGGTGCGTCCCTGAGGCATTTGCAGCCATGGGGGGAGCTTTTGCTGAATGACTCCGAAAGATTGCATCTCGTTTTGTGCGGGTTCTTGCCTCGGTTTGGGCGGTTTCGTGCTCTTTTAATCCCCAAACTAGGCGTTTTGCCTTCAGAGAGGGAGAAGAATCAGCTTGCGCCTCTTTTGCCCTGCGGCGGCGGAATGCCGGTTGGTGGGGCTGCGTGAATGTTTTTTGATGGGCAACTCCAGGGTGTTTTCTTTCAAGCCCTGTGTCGGGAGTGGGAAAAAAGGGGAGGCGGCCATGAAAGTAAAGAAATACCTCATAGGGGCCTGAGTCGCCAGCTTTCAAGCGCCATTACTTTGGTGGGCAGAAAAAATCTCCCAGCTCGAATGCTTCGCTTTACAGGATATTTTGATTTTGTGCCGTTAAAACATCGGCAGCAGGCTCGGAACCTGCTGCGGAACGGCATACCTTATCATGAACTTTAAAAAGTTGATTCGAAAACTCAATTCGCACCTCAGGCAGGCGAGAAAGTATCGCACCCCTGTGATTGTGCTGATTGGGTTGGCCGTGGTCGGATTGTTTCGGATGCCGCAGGTTCGCGATTCTAACGCCCTTAAAAAGCTCGAAGGCCAGGCTATCGACCAAAGGTTTTTGATTCGTAACGAAACGGCTCCTTTAAAGCAGCACCCGCAAATCGAACTGGTGGGTATCACCACGCAGTCTCTCGATCAGGGCTTGCTCGCCCCCCTTTTGAAGGAAGCTCAGGATGCGGAAGAAGAGCGTATCTTGAAGGCGACTGGAGTAGCAGCGCCAACCGCGCCCGCACCTGAAGCTGCGAAGGCGGCTCCTGAGCCCGCACCTGAAGTTCCGAAGGCGGCCCCCGCACCTGCACCTGAAGCTCCGAAGGCGGCGCCCGCACCCGCACCTGAAGCTCCGAAGGCGGCGCCCGCACCCGCACCTGAAGCTCCGAAGGCGGCACCCGCACCTGCACCTGAAGCTCCGAAGGCGGCACCTGCACCTGCACCTGCACCTGCACCTGCACCTGAAGCACCGAAGGCGAAAGAGCCCGGCTCTGCCTCGGCTGCGGAACCGATTCTTGGTTCTTTGGAGCTTTCCAAGGTGCCCCAAGCTCCGGACGCTCCTGCGGCCGCTGCTGCAGCGCCCGCCCCTACAGAGGCGCCGGTGACTAGGAACTACAGCGAGGCGATCAAGCTAATGGCAAAGGGCTCGTGGCCCTTCCCTCGGGCAGTGTACTCTTACGCTCTGGAGCGGCTGTTTGAGCTTGGCGCCAAGACCGTGGCGATCGATATTTTGTACGTCTCCGACCGGAAGGATGACTCTGACCCCCGGATTCTCGCGGCGATGGATCGCTTGGAGGCGATGCAACAGGCGTACGGCATTTCTGACGAACTTCTCGAGAAGTTGGAAACCGAGATGGACGAGAACTTCGAAATTGCCCCGGCAATGATTCTTGCCCTGCAACGTCTTGAATCCGCTAAGGATAAGATGGGTGTGCCTCCCGCGCTTTTTGCCCGGATCAAGTCTTTGCTTGAGCGCGAAGGCAAGAAAATCCGCGAGGGGGACGAAGTGTTTGCAGAGACGCTGGAACGCCACAAGGGCAAGATCGTCCTGGCCTTCTCAAACAACAAAACCTTGGACGATAACGGCAAGGAGACCATCCAGTTTTTGCGCCCCAATCCAACTTTGACCAAGGCTTTGGGAGAAGACGGCTTGGGTTACGCCTTCTTCCAACCGGATGTGGATACGATCGTGCGCCGGGTGGATACCACGACTTCCCAGTTCAAGGAAAGTAACAAGGCGTTTCTCCAGACTGGGCCCGATGATTGGCTTAAGTTTTCGGCTCTCGCTGTATCGAAATTTGCGAATCGCAAAATCGAACCGCAGCATGAGATCATCAACTATCGCGGGGCGGCAGGAACGTTTGAAGTGTTGCCCATCGAGGAATTGTTCAGCGATCGACTCCTGAAGGAGGACCCTCGTTATCAGGGAGGGAATCGGTTCAAAGACAAACTGGTTTTTCTGGGACCGATTTCCGAAACCTTCCATGACGAGCACCACACCCCACTCGGGACCCAACCCGGGGTCGAGATTCACGCTCACTACGCCGGTTCACTCCTTGATAACATCCCAATTCGGGAGTTTCCGAAAGAGCAGGAATTCTGGCTCGTGGTGGGTGCGGTAGTGATCGGGGCGCTGCTTCTTTTGATATTTGAAAGCCTTCCCAAGCGCCTGAGTTGCGCCCTGCTCGTGATTGGCGGGTTTGCCTATGGCTCTTACGTGCTCTTTACGGACCACCACCTGATGATGCCCATGGTCTCACCATTGATTGCCCTTGGCCTCGTGGGGGGCATCATCACAGCGTTTGACTTCGCCGTGGAACAGTTGGAGAAAGCGCATGTGCGTGGCGTTTTGGACAAATATGTTTCCAGCAACGTGGCAAGCATGGTCATGAACCAGGGGGATTCCTTCGACCAGGCGTTGCGCGGGGAAAACAAGGCGGTGAGCGTTCTGTTCTCCGACATCCGCGGCTTCACGTCGCTCTCCGAGTCCCGCACTCCAGAGATGCTGGTGGCCCAGTTGAACGAGTATTTCATGCAAATGGTGGACCGTGTTCTCGGGCAGGGGGGGACGCTTCAGAAGTTCATTGGAGACGCCATCATGGCGGTCTGGGGAGACACGCATTCCATGGGCATCAATGTAGACTGTCTCGGTGCGGTGCGTGCCGCCTTGAAAATGCGGGATGCCTTGCACGAGTTGAACGTAGGCTGGGAGTCCAATCCAGACCGTGAGGAACTCCACATCGGCGTGGGGATCAACCACGGCCATGTGGTTGTCGGTGAGTTGGGGCATCCACAGCGTATGGAGTTTACGTGTCTTGGTGACGGCGTGAACCTCGCCGCCCGTCTGGAGAGCGCCACCAAGCAGTTCGGCGTTGATATTTTGGTGGCCTCGGAAGCTGAAAAACTCACCCGTGACCAGATTGTCTACCGACGGGTGGATCTGGCGGTTTTCAAGGGCAAAACACAGCCCATTCAGGTGTTCACTCCTCTGGGTGAGGTGGGCATCGAGGTGCCGGCTTGGTTGGGCAAATATCATGCAGCGCTGGACCTGTTCCACGAACGCAAATTCACGGAAGCGAAGACAGCTTTTGCCGCTGTGAATATGGAAATGGGGGGGGACGACTACCTCTGCAAAATGTACCAGAAACGCTGCGACCACTACCTGGAAGAACCGCCTTCGGAAAACTGGGACGGTTCCTGGACGTTGACTGAAAAATAGGGATCGCGGGCGCCTTCGGGATTTTAAGACAGAAGGTGGTGCCTCTTCCTACCCCAGCATGATATGACATACTCGAAACATAATCTGACGTTCCCGCGTGTGCCGCTGAAACGCCTCAAAGCAGGTTTCTCCTGCCTTTTGATCACCCAGGGCTTTTTTGTGGGGGGTGTTTGCGTGGCGGCAACGCCCAGTACCACGGATATCGCCGTCCGCCAGGCTGAATCGCTCAAGCAGCAACAGGCTGTGAAAAACACACCGGAAACGCCTGAGGAACCGCCTGAAACTTATCCGGGCGAAAACGCGGATCTCGGACCGCAGATGTTGTTAAAGGCCAAGAAGAAACGACCGCCTCTGTTTGAGTTTTCGAGTGACACGATGTTTACGTGGACCTCCAATGCCCTGTCGGAAAGCCCGGGCCCTAAAAAGACGGAGATTGTGGCCGAGACCTTGTCTCTGGCCTTGACGCCGCCTCCGTTCGATCTTGGTCCTGGCAAGTTGAGTTTGAGAACCGGGTACAGGCATCTGTTTTGGATGTATGACGCCGCGAAAAAGTACTTCTACAATACGTTCAACCGTAATAACTTCGAGATGTCCACGGTGTTTTTGGGAGGCAATTACAGCTTTGCCGAGAACTGGAATGCCTCTCTAGGGCTTGATTTTAATCGAATTATGACAGCCGAAGGTCTGGACAGTTGGCGGCCCGACCAGTTGACCGATCCCAGCAAGTGGCGCGAGGTGTACGTCGAGTGGAATCCCAACTGGGGTTTGTCCCGTAACATTCCGTTGGGTGACCAGTTGAATTTAACGCTCTCCTACTCAGGGGGGTATCATTTCACTTCCACGGATCCCAATCCCCAGACCAATTCCGGAGACAAGCTCGACAACAATCTGAGTGCGAGCTTGTCTTACGCCGTGACGGACACGGTCATGCTCCAACCGAATGTCCGGCTTTCTCATTCGCTGTACACGCAGCCCCAGAGTTCGAATGTGCATCGGCAGGACAGAGGCATCGCACCGGGACTCACTGTCGTGTGGACGCCCTCCCCTAGGGTTGCTTTAAGATGGTCGGTGAGCGGTGACTTCCGGCATAGTAATGACCAAATTAATTCTCCTAACTGCAGCAAATTCGACGCCTCCACAGGAGTCTCGGTGACGCTGAAGTTTTAAGAATTTACGGTCTTCCGGGGAGGCGCCAACGGGCGTATGAGTAAGGTATGAGAATTCGCCACGTTTTTAGACGCCTCCACCCGTTTATTGAGGTATCTCTGCTGTGGATTGCGGGCTTCGTCCTGCCTCGGAAAGCTCAAGCGGCTGACTGGGTCCACTACCGAGGGCCTATTGGCACTGGTGTTTCCTCCGAAACACCCAAGCTTGCCCCGGGGCGAGACTGGCGTGTTCTGTGGCGGGCCAAGGTCGGAGTGGGGACTTCGTCGTCGGTTGTGGAAAACGGCCGGCTTTTTACAATGGGTCACTCGGAGGGCTCGGATTGGGTGTTTTGTTTGGACGCGGCCACTGGAAAAGTAAATTGGAGCTTTCACCAGCCTGTTTCTCTGGATCCCAATCTTTTTGAAGGAGGCTCGCGCTCGACGCCCACGCTGGCAGGCAACCGGCTGTTTGCCTTGAGTCACGAGGGACAGCTTGTGTGTCTCGATGCCAGTTCAGGCAATGTCGTGTGGCAAAAACACCTCGTGAAAGATTTTGGCGGACGAAAGCCGGATTGGGGATATTCCGGCGCGCCCTTGGTGGACGGAAACAAGCTGATCCTTGATGCCGGCGGTGTGGGGGCTTCCACGATTGCGCTCGATGCCAGCAACGGGCAGTTGCTTTGGAAAGACGGCTCCGAGCCCGCAGGCTATGCGGCTCCTTTGATCATGCATCTGGACGCCCGGCGTACTCTCGTCGTTTTTAAAGGGGATGTGTTGGTCGGCCTGGATCCTGAAAATGGACAGTCGCTGTGGCGCCTGCCCTGGCCGACAAGTTACAAAGTCAATGCAGCCACTCCTTCACAAATTGCTCCAGACCGGCTTCTCATTTCCTCAGGCTACAACGCCGGCGCCGCCGTGGTCGCCATCGAAGGGGGACGGGCGCGCGAGGTCTGGCGTAATAAAAACCTCCGCGCCCACATCAATTCACCGGTGTTTTTCGGCGGAAACATTTTCGGAGTCGATGGAAATACCGGCGGTGGAAATCTTGTGTGTTTGGACGCGGCAACGGGGCAGAAACGCTGGGAGGAGAAAAGTGTGAAAGGCGGCGCGTTGATGATCGCCGGAGGAAAGCTGGTCCTCGTCTCCGAAAAAGGAGATCTGGTTTTCGCCGAGGCTGCTGGAGACGGGTTTCATCAGATTTCGCGGCAAACGGCGCTCTCCCAACGCACCTGGGCTCAACCCGTTTTCGCGAACGGGCGCGTGTACCTGCGGGACAATCAGGGCAACATGGTCTGTCTCGGGAATTAGTTTGGCGCAGGTTGTCTCCCAGCCGCGTGCCTCGCCAGTTTAGAGCCGCTCTGGTGAGCACCCAAGCACTGGCGGGAGGTCTGCCGGAGGCTGTTAATAGAGTAGGGAGACGAGGATGGTTTGCGGCCACAACCACTCCTTGTCCTCCTCTCCCCCTCATCGAACCGGACGGGCGGATTTCCCGCATCCGGCTCTCGGAGGCTGTTCTCCGGTTTGCTTCATTTGCATTGCCGTGTGGC
>CANJPY010000037.1 GCA_947476255.1 Chthoniobacteraceae bacterium
AGCGCAGTGGACCCACCCGTTCCCATTCCGAACACGGAAGTGAAACGCTGCAGCCCCGATGATAGTGCTTCTATAGGTTGCGCGAAAGTAGGACGTCGCCAGTTTCCCCGCCCCGCATCGGCTAAAACCTTTGCGGGGCGGCCTTTTTTGTCTGGGTCTTGTCTGCTTATGGAGAGGGGGGCTCCTTTTCAAAAATGAGACAATCCCAGACGACGCCATCAAGGGCGGCTTCTTTGTGTGTTCACTTTACGGATATGATGTCCGTCTCGGACATTTCCAACACGCCCGTCCCCGAATTTTTTCCCTTCTGTATTTCCTGCTGCAAAAGGGAGAGCGCCTCCTCGAAACTGATCTTTTTTTTGAGTTCCGGGTCGTAGTAGGTTGGGTAGAGGAGATAGGCTGCTGCAAATATCTCCACGGCGCCGCGTTTTGCTGTCCTACGGGGACAGGGTTGACGGTCGTCCGTGGCGCCCCAGCCCGCATAAAAAGGCGATCCAAGGCAGGTCACTTCGATGCCTCTCAGGAGCGCCTCGAACCCTGAAAGCGAGGTAATGGTGTACACGTGGTCGATTGTTTCAAACGCATCTGCAATAGCAATGTCCTGCTCAATCACCTGAGCCGTGTCCCTGATTTCCTGCGCTATGGGACCGGTGGCTCTGGCCCCGTGAAGCGTTTCAGGGTGGGGTTTGTAAAGGATCTGTGCTTCCGGGTTTTCACGAACTGCGATCTTGATCAGATCCTGGTTTTCGATAGGGCTTTCGCACCCTTTCACAATCGACATATCGCCCTCCACCTGTCCGACAACGAGAACGCGCTTCCTGTCTTTTGGGCCGTAAATCTCTGAAACGTCGGCTTCTTTTGCGCTGTTATATTTGCTCAGGCGAGTTTCGAGCACTCGGTTTATTCCGGTTCGAGCCCTCGCAAGCAGGTCTGGATCAGCTTCGAAATCGTAGTGCTGAAGCAGGTGTTCAAGTTGTGACACCCCTGTCGCGTCGTAGTAGAGGAAAGGGGAATCAAAACACAGTGAAATCGGAGGTGCGTTTGTGGAGCCTAGGGCCACTGAGCGCAGAAATCCATCTTCAACACGGATGAAGGGAACGCGGTGGTTGTGACAGAATTTTTCAAGAAACTCCGGATGTTTGTAGCCCCACACATAGACTCTGGCGGAGGATGCCCATAGAATGCGCGGTGCCCAAAGTGTGTAAAATTCCCATTTCCCGAGGGACCGCTCTGCCCGGTACACGGCGCGCTCAGGGAGCCATGTTTCGAGATGCTCTTTCCACGGTTTGAATCCAAAAACGAATGCGGATGCATTCTTTTGGCTCCCGAGACCGTCGCGGAGCGCTGGATTCAGGGGGGAAGGTGGTGTGGTGCTGGAGACCTTCAAAGTTTCTCTGGGGTGTCTTTTTTGCCGGTTGCAAGCGGGTTGATTCCTTAATTCAGTTCATCCACAGGCGCAAGCTCCGGCAAGGGTCTTGCTCTAATTCTATAGGGGTCTTTCCGAAGAGCTAAGGGTGCGCTCCGCTCCATTCGCTTTTGACTCGGCGGGGCGGAGCGTGCAGGAGACGAGTTTGCATGGAATGATTTTAGAAAAAAATCGCTTTTTCATGAGAGGTTCAATGTCCCTGCGGTTTTCAGGCATTTTTGCACTGGCAGGGGTATCCCTGCAGGACGCCATGGCGGCACAACGGGTTGCCCTTGTTGGTGGCTGCAGCTAGTACGCCAACCTGCCCTCGAACATGCGGTTGGTGAGTCCTGTGGCCTATTCCGCTGACGTTGCAGCCGCGCTCAAAGCGATGGGATATCTGATCGTCGTCGGAGGTGCGGTCAAAGCCCCAACCGAGAAGAGCTCGCCACCGCGGCCGAACGGTTTGCCAGTACGGCTCGGGGCGCGGAAGCCGCGGTATTCTATTACTCGGGCCACGGGATCTAGGTCGGGGAGGACAATTATCTGCTGCCCGTGGACACGCCCAAGATCACTGGGATTTCGCAGCTTAAAAACCGGGCGGTGCAGTAGCTTCGCTATAATTTCATGGTGGCGCTTGAAGAAGCAAAAGTGCGGACAAAGGTGGTGATGTTGGACTGTTGCCGGGACAACCCGTTTGCCTCTCAGTTGGAGGCCGTGCTGGCGCAGGTCGGGAAGTCGATTAAGACTAAAAGCGTGGGGGAGATCGCCGGATATGGGCCGAGTTTTTATCTGGTCTTTGCGGCCAGTCCAGGCCAGGCGGCATCGGATGGAAACGGGCGGCGCTACAATCCGTTTACCGCTGCATTTTTAAAGACCTTGGAAACGAGCGTCAGCAAGGACATCGATCTGTTTTTGCGGGACGTGAAGAAGGTGATGGCTGCGGATGAGATGAGTTGGACCAACCGCAGCCTGACGGGTGAATTTTTTACTGGGTTTGTTGCCTGTGGCGCTCAAGAAAGCGGATCGTGGCGCCCAGCAGGCGGAGGTGGAGCGGCGCGCCCGTGAGTTGGCGGTGCAAATGGCTGCCGGGAAGGCGCAGGACAACTCTTTAGGTCTGCAAAACAGCTGTGTTCTGGAGGAACGCGAGGCGGGGCAGGTGTATGAGAACAGCTTTGCAAGCCGGTTTCGTTGGTGTCTGCCAGGGGATTTTATCATGGGCAGTCCCGCCGCGGAGCAGGCGGCCGTGAAGAAGTGGTTCGATGCTTCCGATGAAAAGCAGCATCCGGTGAAGTTGACCCGCGGTTTTTGGTTGGCCGAACACGAGGTGACACAGGGGGATTGGAAGAAAGTGATAGGACGCTCCCTGAGGCAGGAGGTAGTGGCGATGTTGAACGACAAACAGAAGTTAAATTTCGGAGGTGGAAAGATTGTGACGGTACGGGAATTTATTGGAGCAAGCGTGGGATATGACCCTGAAAAACACATGGGAGTGGAGTGAGATGACATGCCTGTCTAGTGTGTGAGCAGGGTGCAGGCAGTGGAATATTGTCAACGCTTGACGGAGCGGGAGCGGAGTGTTGGGCGGTTGGCGGTGGGATGGAAGTACGGTCTGCCGACGGAGGAGCAGTGGGAGTGCGCCTGCAGGGCTGGGACGAGCGGCATGGTGTACAGCGTTGGTGTACAGCGTTGGTGTACAGCGTTGGTGTACAGCGTTGGGGTGCAGTTTCTTGCAAAATAATGCACCTGCATTGGACAACATTGCCTGGTATGGGGGCAGCAGCAGTGTGAACGACATCGGACGTGGGTGGGATTCCAGCGGATGGACAGAACGGCAATATAGTGGAGGAACGGTTGGTCCCCGCCGTGTGGGAACGAAGGGAGCCAATCCGTGGGGATTGCATGACATGATTGGGAATGTGTTTGAGTGGTGCGCTGATTGGTATAAAGAGGAAATTACGGGTGATATTTTGAATCCTACGGGCCCTGATTCGGGCGTCTTCCGCGTCTTGCGTGGCGGCACGTGGGTCATCATCGCCGCCGGTTGTCGCGCGGCCTACCGGCGGGGGTATGTCCAGCGTTTCGTAGTGACAACGCTGGTTTCCGGCCTGCCCTAGTTCGATCCAATTAGGCGCGGCGTGGAGTCTGGTACTCAGGCGCGAGGGGACGAGTCGGAGTGGGGAGGGCGTTGGAGCAGGGGGGAGACGTTCAGTGGGGCTGCGGGTAAACGTAACGTGCGCGCCTTGGTTCTGGTGGCTTGCGAATGCCCCGTGGTGCAAGAAATCATGCTGTTCACGGATGTCTCCGAAGTGAAAGAATGTTGAGTTTACTGCATGAGGTTGTTTTGATTTAGGTCATGCAACTATCTGGCAAACAGAGGTTTTTGCGGGTTCCGGTCTTCCTGAGTCTGCCAATCTTTGGGGCCGGGGATGAGTTAGTGTCCGCCGAGCAGCTTGCAAACCAATGGCGACGAACCAAGCCGTTCTCAGCGCCCGAGGAAAAGGTACGTAAAGGCATGGCTTTAGTGGAAGCCTCGGGAGGAACTTCGCCGGGCAAGTCTTTCGAGGTCACGGTTGACGCAAAAACGCTGGCGAGCTTTCAGAATATTCAGTTTCGGCTCAACAGCGCCGAGATCGAGGCGGGAGCCTCGCGCGCCCAGTTGGCTGAAATTGCGAGGGCGATGCAGAACGCGGGTGATGAAAGATTTTTGATCGAGGGGCACACTTGTGACCGGGGAGGGGAGGCCCTGAACGCGGATCTTTTCCGACGCAGGGCGCAGGCGGTCTGGGAGGTGCTTGTTGCCCTGAGGGTTGATGGCATACGCATGCAGACCATGGGATGTGGTCAGAGCGAGCCGATCGTCCCTAACACAGATGAGCAGGCACGGGCGAAGAATCGCAGGGTGCAGATTTTTCGAAGGCTTTGAGGCGACGCACGATTGCCGTGTGCCACACATTGGGGACCTGAAAGCTGCTCGACGAGCGTCGGCACCAAGGTTGTTGAGCGGATGGAGGCCGCTTTTTACGGGCCGGGCATGGAAACCTTGCAAGAGCAGGGAATGTTTCAAGAGCGGCTCGGGAAATAGGATTTTGGGCTGCGCAATCTGAATCGGTCGAGAGGAGAGACTGCACTCACTGGTAGGTTTTATTGAGCACCGCGACCGTTCGCGCCTTCGCTCATGGTGCCGCTGATTTGATGACCATCGGATGTTGGGAGGTGCTTGGTACGCCGGCCGAACTGGCTTTTGACGGCACACAACTCCGGATACAGGTCACTTATTCCGAACGAGACTGTGTAGATTCCGCAATGGTCATTGGAAAAGACGGAGCTCAGGCGATCGATAATGTCAGTCGGACGGGCTATAAAACGGCGCTCTATCACGACGACCCCGCACCGGAAACTCGGGCGGTTCCGAGCATGGCTTCGGAGGAAGCGCCCAAAGCGCCTCAAGCTGCACCAAAGCCCCCTGCGCATGCGCAGAGTGCGCCGAAAACCGTCAAAGGTGAGACTTCCAGTTCGTTTGCCAAGTTAGCCACGAGTTTGTTGGCAGGCGCCAAACGGAATTTTAATCAGAGGCAGGATGGCCCAATCAGGGTCGCTGTATACAGGTTTGTACCGCGGGATGAGACAGGGGCAAAAGGCGCGAATTTGGGCGAACGGATTACGAGTGAGTTGGAACGAGCCCTCGTAGGGCAACCGGGGTTTGAACTGGTCACTCGAAAAAATTTGAGCGACATTCAAGCCGAGCAAAGACTCAACGAGGCTCATTGGAATCAGAGCAGTGAGAAGCAGCGGCAATTCGGTGTTTCGGACGCCGATCTTATTCTCAGGGGCAATTACTCGGTGTCCAACTCACGGGCACCCGTACGATTGGAATGCGAACTTTTAGATCCGAGAAGTGGCGTTGTGGTGGGAGCGACAGAGGCTGTTGTTGAAATCGGTCAGCAGTAGTACGGGGCTCGGTGTGGGGGGCTCCCTGCGCAAGCGTCAAGTCCATCCAGCATAGAGAAGGATGGGGTTTTGGAACCTACATTATGGTGGGCGGGGTGAGGTTTCACCCGTTTCTTGAGCCGCTCGCTGTGCCACTGCCTATTTTCCCGTTGAATCTCCTTTTCCCCCGCCTTTTTCGCGCTTGTCCCGCAGCGGAAAATTGGGGTCGTCGACATGGGCCTCCGCCATCAGTGTCTCCGCTTTTTCCACAAGGTCCGGCCTGCTCGCCGCCAGATTTTGCGCCTCCCCCACATCGCTCTTAAGGTCGTAGATCTCCACCGCTTTGGAGGGCCCGTTCCTTACCCCTTTCCAGTCCCCCCAGCGCACCGCCTGCAGCGAGGCACCCTCATGGAGTTCCCAATAAAAATAGTCGCGCACAGGCATCCGCCCGCCTTTGAGAAACGGCACCATTGAAACTCCGTCGGGACGAACCTCTGCGGGAATCTTTGCGCCGGTCAACGCGGCGCAGGTGGGGAGGAAATCCCAAAACGCCCACGCCTCTTCGCTCACCCGTCCCGCAGGCACCACCCCGGGCCACCGGATGATCCCCGCATTTCGCAAGCCCCCCTCGTACAACTCGCGTTTATAGCCACGCATTCCATTTGCCGCCTGCTCAAAGAGCCGTCCGAGGGGCGAGTTCGGTGCAAACGACGACCCGTTATCTCCCGAAAACATCACCAGCGTTTTCTCGTCGATGTGAAGCTCCTTAAGCAACGTGAGCAACCTGCCTACATCTGTGTCGAGGCGGGTCACCATGGCCGCATAGTTCTTTTGCTCTTCCGTCCAAGGTTTGTCTTTGTAAATGCCTTGATCGTCGATGTGAAACGTCCCGTGAGGAAGGGTCACGGCGTAGTACAGAAAGAACGGTTCCTCCTTGTGCTCCCTGACAAACTTCAGGGTTTCCTCCGCGATTAGGTTCTGGGAGTACACGGCTCCCTTGCCCTCGACCTTGAGATTGCCGTCGTTCCCCGGCAAATCAAACCTCTGGTCGTCATTGTAAAGGTACTTTGGAAAATAACTGTGGGCGTGGCGCTGGCAGTTATAACCAAAAAAATGGTCAAACCCCACCTTGAGCGGACTCCCCGTGGTCTCAAACATCCCCATGCCCCACTTACCGATACAAGCGGTTCGATACCCTGCGCTTTTGAGCAGTTGCGCGACCGTAAACGTACCAGCAGGCAGAGGCAGCTGCCCCGCAGGTTGAATCTCGCGGTTGGCGCGAATGGGCGAGTGGCCCATGTGTTTGCCAATCATCAGGGAGGTCCGACTCGGCGCACACACTGTCGTTCCGCAATAGGCTTGGGTGCACCGGGTGCCCTCGCTCGCCATCCGGTCGAGGTTTGGCGTCTGAATCAGTTTCTGGCCGTAACAACCAAGGTCTCCCTGGGCGATATCATCGCTTAAAATAAAAATGATATTCGGCTTGGACGTGGGGGCGCTCGCCGCTGCCCCAACAAGACTCAAGAGGAAAAACAGACAGCCCAACCCATTCATGCATCGTTTCATTCTAGAATTCGAACCGAAGCATCTGCATTAGTCAGCTCAAATGACGCTTCTTCTTCCTGTCTAGGTAGCTACGGTCATAGCTAGTGAGCCTCACGACTTTCTTAAACAGACAGTCCTGAGCCCTGAACACCCGAGGCGTCTCCTACCAACGGCTATCATCCCCAAAGCATGCAGAGAGCCAGTTGCTGCAACCGCGCCTAGACGCTTCAAGTCGGTAAAAGTGGTCCCAGTTCGCAGAGGAGAGGTACAGAGGGGCGTCCTTGACTGGGACGTAGGCAATATGATTACTGCAATGAAGAACTCGGCCCCTTTGATGCGCCCAAGCTGTAACGAGCAACTCTCCACGGGTCTGCCCCGGGGACCCTGAGTCGTCTCCCGTCACAAGATTACCAAACGCCAAGGGCAGCGTTAACAAAGGATTTGAGGAATTGTTAATGAAATTCAACGGGTGTGGTGTTGCGAAACGTCTCCCGTGGAAAATGGCCTGATTTCCAAGTACAAGCTTAATGTCAGCCCCCTTTTCAACGGTAGAAACCTTGATGCCGTGCTCATTGAGGGTGGAAACAACCAGTTTCCCGAATGCTTCGGAAAACTCCGTCTCGTTGCCGAGCACTTCGACAAAAACCGTCCTGCCCGAAACGTCGACATTCTGCTGGAGGCTTTTCACCAAGTCCGCTGACAAGACCCGCCAGTGATGAAGCGCATGAAGTTTTTTCTGAAACGTGACCTCGTGATTTTTGACCATCGGCGCACGACTCTTACAGCCCGCACAAGCGGCAAAAAACAGCATCAACGGAACTAGACGGAGCGCTTGACGGATCATTCCAAAGTCTTGCAGTCAGGCCGATTCAGTCAAGAAATTAGTCGTCAAGGCAGGCTTGCCGTGCCATACACAAACCCGAGTGCCGCATCCCCCCCTGAACCGCCATGCTTAAAATTCTGGCTCCCCCCGATGAGTCGCAGCCGTTTTGCGACGGCATTTCTCGGCGCAATTTTCTCAAGATTGGTGGGCTCGGATCCATGGGGCTTTCGCTCCCAAAATTACTTGCGCTCGAGCAGGCATCCGGCATCCGGAACTCCCACAAGGCTGTGATTCTGATTTATCTGGTGGGCGGCCCTCCCCATCAGGACATGTTTGATCTCAAGCCGAATGCGCCGCGCGAGATTGCCGGCCCCCACAAGCCTGTCGGCACAAATGTGCCCGGGATCGAGATTTGCGAACTTTTCCCCAGAATGTCGCGAATGATGGACAAGTTCGCGCTGATCCGTTCCCTCGTGGGAGCGCAGGCCGAGCACGATGCGGCCCAGTGTTATACGGGGCGCCCCCCGCGCGGAGGCACGCCGCCGCCCTCCGGATGGCCGCAGTTTGGCAGCGTCGTGAGCGAGATCCAGGGCGGAGTCAACTCCCCGATTCCTCCGTTCGTGAGTCTCTGTTACGAGTGCACGCACGGCCCCTATAACGAACCGGGTCCCGGTGCATTGGGGCCTGCACACGCCGCCTTCCGTTCCGAAGGCGCGACCCGGGACTCTCTGACACTTCAGGGGATCACAACGGACAGGTTGGCCGATAGAGTGGGGCTCCTTTCCAGTTTCGACCACTTCCGCCGCTCCGTGGATGCGAGCGGCAAAATGGATGCCATGGACACCTTCACCCAACAGGCGATCGGAATCCTCACCTCCTCTAAACTCGCCGACGCGCTGGACCTCTCCAAAGAAGATCCACGCATTGTCGCGCGTTATGGAACGGGTGACGTTTCCAAGCGCATCGATGGCAATGGCGCGCCTCGGGTGCCACAAAGCTTTCTTGCAGCGCGTCGACTGGTGGAGGCCGGCGCCCGCGTTGTGACTGTCAACTACAGCAAATGGGACTGGCACGGGGGGCAGGGGAACGATATTTTCACCCGTGAGCGCGAAGACTTTCCCATCTTCGACCAGGCCGTCACAGCGCTCGTAGAGGATCTTCACCAGCGTGGACTTAGCAAAGATGTTTCGGTGCTGGTATGGGGCGAGTTCGGAAGGACCCCCACCATCAACCCGCAAGTGGGGCGCGACCACTGGCCCCGGGTTGCAATGGCGTTATTGGCTGGCGGAGGCATGCGCTGCGGCCAGGTGATTGGTTCCACCGACCGCCTTGGCGGCGAGGCGGACAGCCGGCCCGTCCATTTCGCCGAGGTCTTCTCCACGCTTTATCACAATCTGGGCATCGATGCGGCGACGGCCACCTTCACCGACTCCAAGGGGCGCCCGCATTATCTCGTCGAAAACGGAGCCCGGCCCATTTCAGAATTGATTTAAAGGTTCGCGAAAGTGGTCTCCCGAGCCGAGGCGAGGCGAGCCCTTACCGTTGCCGTTGCCGTTCCTTACCCTGCAGCCTCTCGGGCATTGTAGAGGCAATCACCGCCTTGGGTTGGCAGTGAGGTTCGCCGTTTCCCCTGTGAGTTTAAACCCGAAAACCGAGGCCGAAGGAGCCTCGTTTTGTGTGAGTGTTGAGGTTTCCTTGCTGACAACCAGGCAGAAAAGGTGGCTGATTTCGCCCGAATGCTGCCGACGGTGGGCATTCAGAAGGGTCTTCTGGGGTTGGCGGCGAGGTGTGTTTTTCCACACAAGGAACCTCTCGCTTGGTTCGGGGCGCATCGCTGTCGCGCCAGAAGCCTGCCGCGGTGCTTGACTCGCGCCTGTATCTCAGTGTGCTCTAGGGGTATCCATGAAGCGGTTTCTCTCCCCCATCCTCGTTGTTGCTGCACTTGCGCTGCCTGCTTACGCCAAAACTGCGGACGGCAAACAGAAACTCGTCCTCGTGGCGGGTAAACCTTCGCATCCGCCGAGGATGCACGAATTTAATGCGGGCGTGCAGCTTCTGGCCAAGTGTCTTGCCAGTGTGCCGGGGCTTCACACGGAAGTTCTGCTCAATGGCTGGCCCAAGGAGGAGAGCGCGTTTGAGGGGGCGGATGCCGTTGTGTTTTACATGGACGGCGGTCCGAGGCACGAAGTTGTGCAGGAGGGTGGGGCCCGCATCCAGAAGGTCGAGGAGTGGGTGAAGCGCGGCGTCGGTATCGGGTGCATGCACTACGGCGTGGAGGTGGTGGCAGAACAGGCGGGCGAACCCTTCAAGCGCTGGATCGGCGGGCACTATGAAAATTCGTTTTCGTGCAACCCCATCTGGGCGCCGAATTTCACCAGTTTCCCCGAACACCCGATCACGCGCGGGGTGAAGCCGTTTCAAATCAAGGACGAGTGGTACTTTAACATGCGCTTTACCGACGGGTTTAACGCCGACGGCCCTGCACAAAGCGGGGGCACCAAATTCGTCCCGATTCTTGTCGCCAAGCCCGGAGACGACGTCCGCGGTGGGCCCTATGTTTACCCCAAGGGGCCGTACCCCCATATTCAGGCTGCGAGCGGGCGCGCCGAGGCAATGCTCTGGGCCGTGGAACGTGCCGACGGAGGCCGCGGCTTTGGGTTCACCGGCGGTCATTTCCATGACAACTGGGGCAACGATCAGTTTCGCAAGACTGTCCTGAACGCGCTCTCTTGGGTGGCCAAATTTGAGGTTCCCGCGGGCGGCATCGATTCCAGCCTCACGCCTGGCGAGCTCGACGCCCATCTCGACCCCAAGGGCGCGCCCAAGAAATAGCCGCCAGCGGTGCACGCGTGTTTTTACCCCCATCTAATCGTATGTCTAAACTCTCACAAGTGAGCGCAACGGCGGTTTCCGTCGTTTTGGGCGGCATTTCCCTTTTACATGCACTGACGCTTCCCTCGGCTTTAGCTGCAGACCGTCCCGCGGAGAAAATTGTGGCGGAACTTTGTGTGAACTGTCATGGCGCATCGCTGACAGGAATCCCTGCGCCGAACCTGCTCGACTATTTCTGGAACCACGGGGGCCGGGATGAGGACATTTTGCGTAGTATACGCGGGGGATGGGCGGAAACGGGGATGCCTGCGTTTGGTGGGATTTTGACGGAGGGCGAGATTTCCGGACTGTTGGCGCACATCAAGTTTTTGACGGCCGAGTACCGTGCGGGGCGCGTCGTGATTCCTGCGCCGCCGGACCAGCTAGCTGTTTTGAGCAACAAGCAGGCATTTCGGTTGGAGACTTTTGTTTCAAATCTGGACACGCCTTGGGGTATCGCGTTTTTGCCGGACAACAAGATTTTGGTGAGCGAAAGGCCGGGGCGGTTGCGCCTGATTGTGGATGGAAAGTTGGACCCAACTCCGATTGGGGGGCTGCCTGCGATTTATGTCCGGCAGGATGGCGGTCTGCTGGACGTTGCCGCGCATCCCGAATATGCGAAGAACGGCTGGGTTTATATCGCGTTTACGGAAACGGGGGAGGCACCGTTGAGCTCCATGACCGTGGTGCAGAGGGGAAAAATCGTGAGCGGGCAGTGGACGGAAGCGCAGACGCTCTTCCGCGCGGAACAGAAGCATTACGTCCCGAAGGATACCTCCCACTATGGGAGTCGGTTTCTTTTTGACGGGAGCGGGCATCTCTTCTTCACCATTGGCGACCGGGGGCGTCCCGAAGATGCGCAGGATCTGGGCAGTCCGTTGGGCAAGATCCACCGTATCATGGACGATGGGCGCATACCGGGGGACAATCCCTTTGTGAACCGGCCGGGGGCGCTGGGATCGATTTGGAGTTATGGGCACCGGCATCCGCAGGGGCTGAGTTTCCATCCGCAGACGGGCCGGCTGTGGGCGACGGAGCATGGGCCGACAGGAGGGGATGAGCTAAACATCATCGAGGCGGGGCATAATTATGGCTGGCCGGTGGTGTCCGCCGGTACGGACGCGGTGCGCAAGTTCGAGGCGTCCCGCCCTGGAATGGATTCGCCTGTGGTGTTTTGGACGCCCACGCTTGCGCCGTCTGGAATCAAGTTTTACGCGGGGGACCGTTTTCCAAACTGGAAAAACAGCTTGTTTGTGTGCGGGCTTGCCGGCCAACAACTGCGCCGCATTGAAACCGAAGGCGACCGGGTGGTTGTTCAGGAGGTGCTGTTTAAGGAAATGGGAAGGGTGCGCCACATGGTGACCGGGCCCGACGGCTTGATTTATCTGGCCCTGAATGCACCGGATCGACTGGCTCGCGTGGTGCCCATTGCAGATTCTGACTCCACCAGGAGTGCGCAAGACGGCCGGGCCGCGGTGGTGCGCTCCGAGTTCGGGCGGACGGCGGATGGAAAGCAGGCGGATTTGTTTACGCTCACAAACAGGCATGGCCTCGTGGCGAAGGTGACCAACTACGGTGCGACTCTGACCGAATTGAGTGTTCCAGACCGGCAGGGGAAACTAGGCAACGTGGTGCGTGAGATCCAGGCCTCTGCGCAGGGGTTTGAAAATGGGTTTTCGGAGTCGGGGGCGGTGTTTGGCAGGGTGGCCAACCGTATTGCCAAAGGACGTTTTGTCCTTGGCGGGCGCGAGTACAAGCTTGCGATCAACAATGCACCCAACCACCTGCACGGGGGGCTGAAGAATTTTAGCCGTGTGCTTTGGACTGCCACTCCTTCCGCGGTGCCCCAGGAGGCGTCCGTGACGTTTGTCTATGAAAGTCCAGACGGCGAGGAAGGGTATCCCGGCAAACTCACCACCACCGTCAAGTACACCCTCACCGAGCAGGACTCCCTGCGCATTGACTATTCAGCCGTTTCCGACCAGACCACGCCGGTTAACCTGACCAATCACGCGTATTTTAACCTGGATGGGGGCGGGGATGTGCTGGATAGCGAGCTGACTTTAAATGCCGATCGTTACACGGTGGTGGATTCCACACTCATTCCGACGGGGGAGATTCGGGAGGTGGCCGGGTCGAAGCTCGATTTCAGGAAGGGCGCGCCTTTGGGGGCGAGGGCCAGCGAGTTGGATGCGGGGCGCCGCTATGACCACAATTTTGTGCTTAACCGTCCGCAGGGAGACAAGTCCCTTGCGTTTGCCGCGCGCATGGTTGAGCCGCGCTCGGGACGGATGATGGAAGTATGGACGACGGAGCCCGGGGTGCAGCTGTACACGAGTCCGCTTGGAGATCAGCCCAACCCTCAAAAGCGGGGCTTCTTTTGCCTGGAGACACAGCATTTTCCTGATTCCGTGAACCGCCCGGAATTTCCGTCCACGCTGGTGCGCCCCGGGGAAATGTTTGGCTCCACCACGGAGTTCCGCTTCTCAGCAAAATAAGGACCTGCGTATAATCGCGCTAATTACTCATGATTTTACGTCGTTCGCTCTGTTTACTGGCACTCGCAAATGCAGCCGTCTGCGCCCACGCAGCCGACTGGCCGAATTTTCGAGGCCCCACCCGCAACGGCATTTCTGTGGAGAAAGGGTGGCGGACGACGTGGCCGGGAGACATGCCAGTGGCGTGGAAGGCGGAAGTGGGGCTGGGGTTTTCCTCGGTCGTGGTGTCGGAGGGGAGGGCGGCCACGGCAGGGTATGCGGACGGCAAGGACGGGGTGTTTTGCTTTGACGCCGCGAGTGGAGCGGTTCTTTGGACGCATCGTTATCCTGCCGAACTCGGCGACAAGTTTTACGAAGGCGGCACGACAGGAACACCCACATTTGAGGGCTCGCGTCTCTACTGGCTGAGCCGTTGGGGCAACTTGATGTGTTTGGAAGCGGCGACGGGCCGTGTGGTTTGGGAGAAGAACATCGCGCAGGAAACGGGCGCGCCCATCCCCACGTGGGGGTACACGGGGGCGCCCCTGGTGCACGGAGACTTGCTGGTACTCAACGTGGGGGATGCGGGAACCGCCGTGGAAAAGGCGACGGGCCGTTTGGTGTGGAAGTCCGAGGCCAAAGACGCGGGTTATTCGACGCCTTTCCCACTCGGCAACCTAGCGATGTTTGGGAATGCGAAAAGTTATGTGGCTGTAAACATGCAGACTGGGGCGGAGGCGTGGCGTTTCCGCTGGCTCACGGAGTATGGAGTCAATGCGGCGGATCCCGTTTTGGCAGGGGGGGATGTGTTTATTTCGAGCGGTTATGGCAAAGGCGGGGCGAGACTCAAGCTTCAGGGCACACAGCCACCGGAGGAGGTTTGGAAGACAAAGGCGCTTCGCACCCAGCTCAACGCGGCCGTCTTCCACGAGGGGTACCTCTACGGGGTGGACGGAGACACCACTCAGAAGTCGCCTCTCAAATGCATCGACTTTGCCACCGGCGAGGAAAAGTGGTCCGAATCAGGGTTTGGGTCTGGCGGACTCGTGATTGTGGATGGAAATTTGGTGGCGTTGAGTGGGATGGGAGAGGTGATGATCGCGCCCGCCTCACCCTCCGGTTTTAAGACGAGCGCCCGCACCCAGGTATTTGGTCCCAAAAGCTGGACTGCTCCGGTATTCGCCAATGGTCTGCTTTATTGCCGCAATGGCCGCGGCGAACTCGTTGTCCTTAACCTCAAATGAAACGCCGTCAATTCCTCCAATACGCCGCCCTGAGCGGAACCTCCACGTTTTTGGCCCCCTTTGTCCGCTCCGCTGAGCCGCGCAAACTGCGCACGGCATTGATCGGCTCGGGTTGGTGGGGGAAGAACATTTTAAAGGAGGCGCTGGCCTCGGGACGCTGCCTGCCGGTGGCTCTCGCGGATGTGGACGCAAACGCCCTCGAAATCGCCGCAGACCAGGTGCAGGATCTGAGCGGCCACAAGCCCAAGCTGTACAGGGATTATCGCGAGCTTTTGGCAAAGGAGAAGCCCGACGTTGTGATCATTGCGACGCCGGACCACTGGCATGCGCTGAATACGATTGAAGCTCTGAAAGCCGGTGCGCATGTGTTCGTGGAAAAGCCCACGGGCCACACGGTCAATGAAAGCAGGGCCATGCTCAAGGCTGCCGTGGAAAGCGGTCGTGTCGTTCAGGTGGGATTGCACCGCCGCATCGGGCCTCACCACGTGAGCGGTATGAAGTTTTTGAAGTCCGGCGCCGTCGGAGACGTGGGGATGGTGCGTCTCTTCGCTCACAGCCCCGGGGACGGGCCTGAAAAACCCGCTCCCAATGAGAAAGCCCCCGATGGCATGGACTGGGATTTTTGGTGCGGGCCCGCGCCTTTGCGCCCCTTCAGCAAAAAGCTCCATCCGGGCGGGTGGCGCAATACGTTGGATTTTGCCAACGGCACTTTGGGTGACTGGGGTGTGCACTGGCTGGACCAGGTGTTGTGGTGGAGCGGGGAACAGTATCCCAAGCGTATTTTCTGCGCGGGTGGCAGACCGGTCTTGGGTGGGGCTGTCCTCAACGATAAGGAGCAGACCAGTGACGCGCCCGATCACCAGGTTGCGACCTACGAGTTTGAAAAGTTCACCTGCATCTGGGAGCACCGTCGTTTCGCCGGAAACGATACCGAAAAGCATAAAATCGGTTCCTACTACTACGGCACCAAGGGGGTTTTACATATTGGGTGGAAGGACGGTTGGACGTTTTACCCCACGACCAAGGGCGGTAAAATGGAGCACGAAGATTCCCAGTTGCAAGAACCCGACGGCCACAATATTCAAATCCTGTGGGCGGATTTTCTGGAAGCGATCGACGGTCGCAAGAAGCCTGTCGCAAGCATTGAACTCGCGCATCGCTCCTCCGTGCTGCCTTTGCTAGGCATGATTTCGTGGAGGACAGGGCGCAGCATCCAATGGGACGCCGCCAAGGAACAGATCATTGGTGATCCGGCGGCCAACGCACTGCTCTCACGGCCTTATCGCGGCCCTTGGGTGTATCCGAGCGTCTAGCTCTCGAGGCTTTTTGCCCCCGTGTTTTGATATGGCAGCTGCTCGTTTTTTTGATCTGCAGGTCAACGGTTTTGGCGGCGTTGATTTTCAAGGACTGCCCACGTTGCCTGAAGTCAATCTGGCTTGCCGCAGGTTGCGCGAGGCCTCGATGCACAGGGTGCTGGCGACCTTTATCACCGATCATCCCGAAGCGTTTGAACGCAGGCTCGCGCTTTTTGAAGCGCATCGCCTTGAAGACCCCTTGGTGGCTGAAACCATTGTAGGATACCATTTGGAGGGACCCTATCTGAGCGCTGAACCCGGGTACCGCGGGGCTCACGCCGCGGAACTGATGCGTGATCCTGATTGGAGCGCGTTTGAGCGCCAACAGAAGGCCGCTGGCGGCCGCATTCGGCTCGTGACGCTCGCGCCCGAGCGTCAGGGCTCCGAGGAGTTTATCCGGCGGGCGACGGGGAGCGGTGTGCGTGTTTCCCTCGGCCACACGAATGCCAGCGACGTTCACATTGACGCGGCAATTCGCGCGGGAGCCACGCTCTGTACGCATCTAGGCAACGGCTGTCCCGCCGAGTTGCACAGGCACGACAATATCATCCAGCGGCTTCTCGCCCGGGATGAACTCACCGCCTGTTTTATCCCGGACGGAATTCATCTGCCTCCGCAGGTGTTGCGCAATCTGGTGCGCGCCAAAACCCCGGGTAAAGTTATCCTTACGACCGACGCCATGTCCGCTGCAGGAGCGGGACCCGGACGTTACACGCTTGGGAGGATGGAACTCGAGGTCGGCGGGGATGGGGTGGTGCGTCTCCCCGGAAGTCCGTATTTTGCCGGCAGCGCCTTGCGTCTGGACCGCGGGGTTGAAAATGCAGCCCAATGGCTGGGGTTGGATCCCGCGCTGGCGTCCGCAATGGCTTCGGAGGTCCCTGCTAGCGCTCTTGGCTTTTCTCTTTAAGATTCCACCCTCTTTTTACCGCTCATGACCAACCCCACACTCCCTCCCATCCCTGGTTCTCCCAAGCTTTCGATTCATGCCGATCGTCCTGCGATGGGGCGGGCTGCTGCAGAACATGTCGTCGCTTTGTTGGAGTCGATTCTTGCTTCTCAGAGTGCCGCGCGTGTGATCTTTGCGTGCGCCCCTTCGCAGGATCAGTTTTTGGAAGCACTTATCCGTCTTTCAGACTCTCGGATTGATTGGTCCCGTGTGACTGCGTTTCACATGGACGAATATGTCGGATTGTCAGCGGCACATCCTGCGAGTTTCCGCTCCTATCTGCACAAAAACCTGCTCTCGAAGGTTGCGGTGGCGCGTTTCCATCCCATTGCAGGCGAGGCGTCCAACGCCTCCGAGGAATGTGCGCGTTATGCCGCGCTGATTGAGGCGGCGCCGATTGACTTGATCTGTCTTGGGATTGGCGAGAACGGGCATCTGGCGTTTAACGACCCGCCCGTTGCCGATTTTGGGGATTCGGTCTCTGCGAAGGTCGTGGAATTGGACAGCGCTTGTCGGGAACAGCAGGTGCATGACGGGTGTTTCCCTCGTATAGAAGATGTCCCGCGTCATGCGATTACGCTGACGCTTCCCGTCTTTTTACGAGCCAAACATTTAAGCGTGGTAGTGCCCGGAGAGCGCAAGGCGGAGGCGGTGCAGCGTTCCGTGCAGGGCCCAATCACAACGGAGTGTCCAGGCAGTCTGCTGCAAACCCGCGAACAAGTGATACTGTTTATCGACCAGGCCGCCGCAGCGCGGTTGCGGTAGTTTTGCCTGGGGGTGGCGGAAGTTTTCCGGCAGTTATCAGGAGTGGTCCTAAGAATAACCCATTACAGAGTCCTATGCGTGTCGCTTTAATCGCACTGTTTGGATTTGCCTCTGCCCTTTCGGCCCAGGTGGCTCCGTATGACGTTTTTCCTCCCGCCGAGCCGCCCTATTATCGGGTGCGTTATGAGGCTTCGCAAACCCCGGGCGAGTTGATTTTTCCCGTGAACTACACCGCCTGGGTGCCGCCCGGAGTAAAGACGCTCCGTGGGGTGATTGTGCATCAACACGGTTGTGGCGAAGGCTCGTGCAAGTCGGGTCTCACGGGGGCATTTGATTTACACTGGCAGGCCTTGGCCAGGCGCCACGAGTGTGCGTTGCTCGCGCCCGCGTATGAGCAGCCTGAAAAGGCGGATTGTCAGATGTGGTGCGACCCGCGCAATGGCTCGGATGCCGCTTTTCAAAAGGGTTTGGTGGAGCTTGGGGCGAAGGCAGGGCATCCGGAACTCGCCAAGGTGCCATGGGTTTTATGGGGACATAGCGGAGGAGGACACTGGGCGGGGGGGATGGTGCTGCTTCATCCCGAACGCGTGGCTGCCGCCTGGTTGCGCTCGGGCGTTCCCTTGCTTCAGGAAGATTCCAACCGCACGACGATCAAAGCGCACAAACTTCCTGAGGCAGCGTTGGGAGTTCCGATCATGTGCAATCCCGGCACCAAAGAGGGTGTGACTGTGAAGGACGGTCGGTTTGCGAAGGTATGGCCAGCCAACGAGGCTTTCTTTCGGGAAGTACGATCCAAGGGCGGGTTGATTGGTGTTTCCGTGGATCCATTGACCAGCCATGAGTGTGGCAACCAGCGGTACATGGCCGTACTTTGGCTCGATGCTTGTTTGGGCGCCCGGTTGCCGAATAAAAGCGGAGATCCCTTGCAGGCGATGCCCTCCGAAGATGCTTGGCTTTCACCGCTTCTAGACACGGAAGCAGCTCCGCTCCAAAAGTTTAAGGGTGATAAACTTTCTGCCGTGTGGCTTCCCAACGACAAGGTCGCCAAAGCGTGGATGCAGTACGTGAAGGATACCGCGATCCCTGATGTAACCCCGCCTCCAGCCCCCACCCACGTGCGGGTTCAGGGAAGTGAACTTCAGTGGGAGGCGGAAGCCGACTTGGAGAGCGGCTTGGCGCATTTTCTCATTGAGAGGGATGGCGAAGTCATTGGAAAGGTCCCCGAGGAGCAAAAGAACCCGTTCGGACGGCTCCTTTTTCAAGGCTTGCTTTACAGCGACACGCCCTCTTTACCGCTGGTGAAGATGGTGTTCACGGACAAGAACGCGGAGGCTGGGAAGAATTACAAATACAGGGTTATTGCTGTGAATACGGTCGGCCTACAATCGAAGTGAGGAGTGTCGCGGCTTCCGATGTGTGGGGGCTTGTGTGGCTCTAAACTAGAGGGGGGAGAAAAGAGGCCGGTCCACAGGCCCACAGCCTCGTTGCCCTGTGAACTCCCGTTGCGTGAGTAAACCTAAACCTAAATGCGGCAATGAAAGCGCGGCACACTTTATGTAACTCTGTGCGGAAGAAGCTGATGCATGTCAATAGAACCTCTTTTGGAGGCCGATGGCACCTTGTCAAAGGAGATCATGCCGGATTTGTTACACCCAAACGCCAAGGGGTGTGAAACCTAGGCGCAGGCAATCGAGCCACGGGTCAAGGGGGAGTTGAAGGAATAGAAGATTTCACGCAGGTATCAGCGCTCGCGGAGGTTTGCTGCGAGGGAGATCTCTTGAAAACTGTCCTCGGTATCGGGTTCCCCCGCAGTCCAAGTGCGGGGAAAACTTGTTTTTAGGGGGTGCGATGGACCGGAGTCGGAACCCGCATCTTCTATGACGCGGCGAGCGGTTTCGAGATTTGGGAAGACCTGAATCACTCTCTCCAAGTGGCATAGTTTGAATGCAGAACGCAGCACAGGAGAGGGGCACAGCACAGCGAAGAAACCATGTGCTTTTTTAAAGGAGAGTGCGGCTGAGACGAGGGTGGCGATTTGGCGGCTGTTCAACCAGTGTCGCTGGCCGAGGTCGACAAGGGCCCAGTCTCCTTGGGCCGGAGGTGGGTTGAGCTGGCTTAGTTGTGGAAAGGGAACCGTTTGAGTTTTGGATATCCCGGTTGGGTCGACACTGGTGGGTGGGGGGCTTTGGGGCCGAGTGTTCTGGAGCAGGGCTTCCAGTCGGAGTAAAAGCAGTCGAAATACGGCTCCAGACAGAAAGAGAGCATTCTGAAAGTAACGCTGCAGCAGGCGCTTCGGATTGGTCGAGAGACGCCACAACCACTCCAGAGCCATTTTTTGCACGAGCCGTGGAGCCCGCCATTGCACACCAGCGAGAAAATCCAGAGTGCCCCCGATTCCTATGGCCACTGGGACGCGCCACAGTTCCAGATTGCGGCGGATGAATTTTTCTTGTTTCGGCGCGCCCAGTGCTACGAGAAGCAGGTCGGGATGTGCGTTGGTAACCTGATCCACGATCTCTTGCGTGTTCATTTCAGAGAGTGGAAGCATCGGAGGGGAAAGGGTCCCTGCGATTTCAAGAAGTGGATTTTTTTGAGTCAACACTGCCGCAGACTTTTGAGCAACCCCCGGCCTTCCTCCTAAAAGAAACACCTTAAACTGCTCTTTTTCACATGCCTTTGCGAGCAGTGGAGTTAAATCGCTGCCGGTGACACGTTGGGATAATTTGGGCCCGAAAAGAGCCGAGAGGCCGACCACCGGCGCGCCGTCAGCGAGTACGAGATCAGCCTCGAGGAGAATCTTGTGTAATTCGGGATCCTTCCAGGCTTGCATTACAAAGTCGACGTTCGCCGTGGCAACCATCGCGGGTTTCCCCGAATGAATCCGGGCCACAATCCAGTTTATGGCCTCTTCGTAAGAGACGTTGTGAAATGGGACGCCAAAAAGAACCACCATTTCGGGGCCGTTGTCCATCCACGTGCGTTGGGATTCCGGGGTCATGCGGTTTGCGCGTGGAAACGGTTTTTAAGGACCCATGTCGCAAGGGCACACGGCAGTGCAGCGCTTCCTAGCGCCACACAGAGGTAGCGGAAAGAGTTTGGTAATGCCCTGTAATCCAGAGAAAAGGCGTGCAGTGATTCTGGAGCAAACTCGGTGTGGTTGGAGATCGCGCGGAGAGCGAAAATGACAGGGAGCGAGTAACACAGCCACGCTGTTGTAAAAACGAATGATTGCTTGAGCATGGGAGTTCGGGAGTGAGGCAGGCGCGACGTGAGAAAAAGATGCGCGCAGACGTTCCCAAGCGCGAAGCCAAGTACAAAGCCTGGGATGCGCCAGAGATGAAACCCAAGGAGGGAAAACGCAATCCCAGCGCAGTTGACAAGATTTGTGAGCAAGAGTTCGCGCGGTTGTCCCATCGCGAGGGGAAGCCGATCCATGGTGGCGCGTAAGATCCAAGTCCAAACGCAGATGCTTAGCCATTGCGTGAGCCCGGTGATTCGAGCATAGCGCGCATCATACAAGAGCCCAAACAACACCGGACTCAAGATGGCAAAGGATGCGCAAAGTGCTCCGCTGATCCATAAAAGAGAAAATCGTGCATTCACACAGAGTGCAATCATCTGTTCGGAATCGGTGCCATGCTTGGTCAAAAGTGGGAAAAGAATAAAAGAGCTCAGCCGGTTTGTGATTTCGATGGCGATGCAGGCAAAAGAAAGCGCGATGTTATAAAGCCCGAAGTCTGAAATCGAGACGAGCGACGCTAGGATGGGGCGGTCCATTTGTGCCGCTGCAAAACTCACAAGAGTACTCACAAAGATCCAACGACCAAAAACCAATAGCTCCTGGGCGGCGAGGGAATCCCAGTGGAGCTTATCTCTGGTCTGCACATTCAGGAAGTGGCTTAAGATCACCCGCATTCCGGAATAGACAAAGCCGCCTGCAACAAGTGCCCAAATGTCTGGATGCCAGAGAGACCAGAGGCACGTGCAGAGGCTCGAAAGAATCTGAGCCACGAGGTCCAGGGCGACAAGGTGCCCCATTTTCAGGCTTCGATTCAGCGTGAAAATCGCGGTGGATGTGAATCCGTTGAAAACGGCAGTAAGACCCACGACCGGAATCAAAATAGCTAGGGAGGGCATGTCTTCTAAGGGTTTTGAATAGAGCGTCGATAGGGGTGCTGCGATGATGCAGCAAAACAGCCACAGTCCCGTGCCCCGGAGGATCTGCAAGGTCCAAGCCGTGTTGAGAAAGTCGCGGTTCTCCCCGTGTGGACTGCGAATGATACTCGGTCCAATTCCAAGGTCTGAAAACATTTGCAGCCCTTGAAGAAAACTCGCAATCAGTGCCATCAGTCCGAAGTGGCTCGGAGACAGGACGCGGGCGAGTAAAATGTTAGTCAACAAGCGGACCAGTTGAGAGGCGCCAAAACCAAGCAGCACCCATACGGACCCCCGGAGTGCGGACCGTCTGAAGGAAGCGTGCTCGGCTGCCTGCGTATTCTCAGTCTGTTTTTCCGTTTCCATACGTCTGCCATTACCCGCGATCCCAAACACACTCCAAATTTTTGAGGATGTGCGTTTCCGCCAGCACAAATCAGAGGCCGCAGTTTTTGTTTCACAAGAGTCTGGGCCTCTTCTCAAAAACGAGATCGGATGCCGACGTCATTTGGTCTTCCGCCAGCGGATGAGTTCCAGTGCTGTATTGGATATACAGCGAGGAAATGCCGCCGGCCGAAAGCAACATGGTTGGGTTGAACATGTCGTTGAAAAGGTTGTCGATCATGAAAACCCCCAACAACAAGGGCAGGGGAGCAACGGCCGCGACGCGCGGGTCTTTCCAGCGGGACGGAGGAAACATTGTCAAAAAAAGAAACTGAGGCAGAACCAGAGTAAGGGTGAGTGCTGCCAGACCGAACAGGCCGTTTTGGCCAAGAGCGACAATCCAGAGCCCGTCGGGGACTGAAGTCGCCACACCGCGTTCGTTGAAAATAAAGGAACGCTGCCATCCTCCCCATCCAAAGGTTCCACGGGTGAGGGCCTTTTCAATAAGCAGATTCTCATTTCGAATGCGAAAGGCCAGAGATTCAGCCCGGTCTTCACTGGAAGCTGCGGCGGACGCTTTGATAAGGTTCTGCGCGTCCCACCAACCAGTGCCCCGTGTGCTCTCGTAAGCGATCGGGATGATTGCAATGGCGATAAGAGGAAAAGCGGTGCGCAAGCGGTTGATCGTCAGTATCGACGCGAGTGCGACAACAAAGAGAGCGAGTGCACCGAAAGATTTCAAACAGAGGATCGTGCACACCATTAGTCCGAGCACAGGCAAGGTCGGAAGGTTGAGCCCGGGCACCTTTTTTCCAATATTCTTGCTCAGGTACTGGCATATGCCTGAGAGCGCCCCGCTAATCATCCACATGGAGGTCATCAGGCCGTGCTTCATAAAGATCACGGGCCTGTACCCGCCCGCTCGTTTGGACTGCCCGAATTCGTGTGGATGAAAGCCATAAAAAATGCGATGCAGCTGTGGGCTCAATACAAACTCCACCCAGCACAAAGGGGTGTAAAGTAGAGCGCCGATGAAAAGGCCGGTAGAGAGATCACGCAGGTTTTTGAGGCTTCCAAAGTAGGTTCGGCCGATGAAATAAGGGAGGAACCACTCTGAGATTTTGGCCTCGGTCGCGGAGAGTCCGTCATAAGCGCCAAGTCCGTTGCTTAGGGAGGAACAAAACGGAGACAGGCACCAGAGTACGATAGGCAAGTCGATATAATGGAGGCGAAACTGGGCGAGGCGCGGGCGGTCAAAAATAAAGGCGCCGAGGAGGATGCCGTAACCTGCAGCGGAGACTTTATTGTACGCTGGGATGACGGGGATTTTGAAAATGGCCTGGGGCAGGAACATCCAGGCGAGGAGAAAGCCGGCGATTACGGCAAGGTGAGGCGGTTTAACTCTTGAGAAGAGGTAAATCACCAGAGGCAGCCAGCCAAACATCATCAATGGTACGAGAGGAGTCACAGTAACAACTGGGAATCGCAGGCATTGCTCTCTTCGAAGCAAGAAACTGGGGCAGAAGGAGGATCATATGCATATCGGGATTGGTGTTTTCGCGCATAACGAAGAGCTGCGTATAGCAGCCACGCTTGAGTCTCTAAGCCGGCAAGACCTCTTCGAATGGGCTGGTCAAAACAATCTGTCGGTTCAAATTCGTGTGCTGGCGAATGGATGCAGCGATGCCACTGTAGAGCGCTCGCGAGAAGCTTGTGCGAGGCTCTTTGCACTTGAGGAAGGGGTCGACGCCAGTGTCACCCTCATCGAGCGCGCGGGCAAAAGCAACGCTTGGAACGAGTACGTGCATCGTTTCTGCGCTCCCGAGGCAGATTACCTTATTTTCATGGACGGTGACATCCAATTTGTCGGCTCCGAAACGCTCCGCTCCATGGTGTCGTCTTTGGAAGAGACGTGTCTCGCGAGTGTAGCAGTCGATACGATACTTAAAGATATTGTATTCAGTCCTCAAAAGACCGTCTTGGAGACGATATCCATCCGGACTTCGGAAATGAGTCGGGCAGGTGATCCTAAAATTGCGGGCTCGCTCTACGTGTTGCGTGCATGCGTGGCCAAGCGCATCTGGCTTCCGCTTGGGTTGCTAGTCGAAGATGGTTTTCTAAAGGCACTCATTCTTACGGATGGTCTCAAAGAGCCTGAGAATGTGGGAAAGATTGTGCGCGCGAACGGTGCTGCCCATACCTTTGAAGCCGAAAGTAATCTACTGGCGTTATTTAGACATGAGATGCGTCTGATGAAGGGCACCACCCAAAATATAATTCTCTTCGGGTATTTAAGGCGGAAGCTCGCAACGAGCGGGGTTGGAGATGTCGGCGACTTAATCCGCGCTTTAAACCTTGCTGATCCGCATTGGGTCGATGCGATGACGCAAGCTGCGGTAAATGCCAGAGGGTGGCGGGTTCTTCCGCTTCAAACAGTCTTGCTGCCGCTTCGGCAACTGACTCGGCTCCCCAGAGGATCCTTTCAGCGCTACGGTATCGTTTGTTTGCTGCGTTCAGTGTTTAATGGAATCGCGTTAATCGGAACTTATTTTGATCTGCGGCGGGGCCGTCTTTGCTGGTAGCGGTCGCACCGTATCATCCGGTCCCAGTGGCTCCGCATCCCGAGCCAGCTCACACAGAGAGTGTATAGGCTGTCCCATCCATCGGGTCCTTGTGTCTCTCGTTACTTCCGCCAAGGAAGGCGTAAGTGTGGCTGGACATGTTTTCGAACGATCGAAAAATGATGACTGATTCGAGAGGTAACTTTGGCGCTGAGAAAGAATCTGTTGAGGGCTTTGTGAGCTGTGGAATGGTTGAGAACAGCGGTCATCGCCGAGACTGGCTTCGTGGTGAGTAAGTCGAGGGCGGCTTTGAGTTCGTGGTAGTAAGTGTGATCCTCTCTTGCGACTAATATCGCAGCATCAACCTCCAGTAAGGTGAACTGAGCCATGTCGCTGAGCGAGGGAGGTTCGGTGTTGATAAGAAGCAGGTCAAAATGCTCCTTTGCGAGCTCCAAGAGTTCGCGTATCTGAGAGGGCCACACGGTATCCATGCAGTGTGGTGTAAGGACGGTCAGGCCCAGTTTATGGCGATTTTGAGCCAGCCAGTGAGGAATGTTCGATAGTGCGATTGTGAGGTCTTCGCTTTCGTTGACTAAAAAGTCAGACCCCTGCGACGAAACTGCAGGAACCTCTACAAATAAAACCCGGGGAAGGATTCTCGAGAGAACATCCGCCAGGTTGAGCCCGACGGAAGTGGCGCCCACTTTTGGGCCTGTACCGGCGATCATAAAGATCTGGCCTCCGTAAAATTTGCGTTCCTTTTCCAGACGGACAGCAAGTGAACGAATGGCACGGGCCGCACCTGAATGCGATGCATGGTGGTTGATCCAGGCGAAGGGAATATCCTCTGGAGGTTCCAGCATTGGAATCGGGGAGGGGGCCCCGCCATTTAAGGCTCCCTCCAGATGTTTACTGCTGCGAATGCGGCCGTCTACCAGTTCAAATGCCAAGCATATCCCTCCGATGCAGCCAAAGCCGGCGAGGAGCGAGGCGATCAATGCCTTTGACCCTGCACTTCGCGCAGGTTTGCTCGGATCAGACGGGTGTGCTTCGATGGATAGTTTGATGGGGGATTTGGCCTCCATTTCACAGTCGTCGATGCGAGTATTCAGCGACGTCAAACGATCTCTGAGCTGGGAGACGGTATAGCTGATATCCGAGGCATTAAAAATTGCTTCTGCGGTACTCGAGGCCTCGCTTTTCGCGCTCTCTAACTGGGTTGCCAGGGTGTCCCTCGTGTAACGCGAAGCCTCCAGCGCTGAGGAGGCCCGAATCACGTCCGCGCCTAGATCGTAACTGCGTTTTTGGGAGAGAATATTATTGGTGGTTTCGTTGAACCGCTTCTTGTGCCCCTCTAAATAGGCTTTCATTGCGCCCATTTTTTCTTCCACATAAAGACGGTCCTTATTATTTGCCGTGAGACCGTCAATATTGGTTCGAAGTGTTTGAAGCTGTTCGTAGGTCCACTGTTCAATTCGGTTGATCCCCTCGTTGTTGGCGACTCGCTCCTCAGCGTAGGGAGTGAGAGCGAGAGCGCTTAATTTTTCCTCATCGTTCTTAGCTTTCCGCCATAAACCCTCTTTCAGAGCTTTCTCAGCCTCAGCCTCCCAGTAGAGCTTTTGAATCTGCTCCAAATTCACAAGATGGACGGAGTAGTTGCCTTGGAGAAAAGCTTTGTTGGCGACTTTGTTGGAAAGCTCCAAAAGATGCATCCGCTGGTTGACCAAGCGCTCTTCAATGCGGGCGCGCTCGGCTTGAAGGTACCTGAGCCGCAGGGAGGTGTTCTGCGCTTGCTCCTCACGGAGTTTGGCAAGAAAGCTCTCGAATACTGCATTCAAAGTGGTTCCAAGCCCGTGTGGTTTTTCGCCTTTTAGCGATGCGGTAATCAAAAAAGAATGAACCTCTTCTTTCACTGTGATGTTTTTACGGATCATCACAGCGTTCTTTGTGACCGGCGCTTGTGGATCACAGAAACAGGGCCATGCCTCACGGGGAATGGAAAGCAGGGCGGTGGAAAGGATGTCGAGACTCGTGATTCGATTCACAAGAGTGCGGATGTAGTCCCCGACGTTTGTCGGGACAATTTCCCGTTCCCGACCGGTGAGCGTGATTTCCTTGCTGACATCCACAAGTAGGGCCCCTCCGGCTTCGTAGTGAGCTTTCATCAACAGCCGGAATATGGGTGTGAAAACAACGGACACGAGGGCTCCGAGACTCAGGATCAAGAGGGCTCTCCTCCTTAAGAAGCCATGAATATCGAATGGCTTGCGCTTCGCTTTGGGGGGGGAGGAGCTGTCCGTGTGCTCGATCATTTTCCCGTCGCTGCGCTGGGCGACACCACTGCGGAGTTGACGAAGCCTTCCTGGCCCCAAATGCGTTTCCTGAGATCGGCCATGGCGCCGAGGCTTTCTGCCGTGCGCAGGCTGAAATCAACGGCGGCCATACTGGGCATGAGTTTCATGAGGTAATAGTTCACCTTACTGCTGCCGCGTTCGCTTAAATACACGATGTCCCCTTCCTTGAGGACGTAGTTTTTGCGAAGATCTCCCTTGGAGATAATCTCGTTGAGGTCGATTTGTTCCACAATGCCTTTTCCATTCACTTGCCGCGCGAGGAGGGCTTTGGAGAGGTTTGCATCGCGGGTCGGGCCACCATGACTCATGACGGCATCCAAGATGGTTTGAGAGGAGCGTAGGAGTTGCACCCCGGGTTGTTGAACCTGGCCCATGACATAGGCCATTTGATCTTCGCTCTGCGGAATAAAAATAACGTCTCCATTTTGAAGTTTGGCGTTGAGGGCCATGTTTCCGTTTTCAAGCAGATCGCGTAAATCAATCCAGATGACCATTTCACTGCCGCGCACGATCATGCAACGGCTCAAAAACGACTTGGTGGTGTCCACGGGCAATCCGCCCGCTAGCGAAAGCGCCTCCATGAGCGAACCTCGACCGCTGAAAGTCACTGCTCCCGGATTGGCGACACGCCCGAGGACGAAGACTCGATTGTTCACAAACGAGCGCATGATGAGGGTGACCTCTGGCGCATCATAGTACGTGCGCAGGCTTGTGGTGAGCTCTTCAGTGATCTGCCTCAAGGACCTTCCCGCGACTTGCACGACGCCAGCGCGGGGGAGCGTGATCTCGCCGTCGGGAGAGACAATCACTTCCTCACGAGAGATGTCGGGACGACCGCGGACGAGGAAAGAAAACTTATCTCCCGGGCCTAGTTTATAGCCCTGATCTGCGGCGTCTGAAAATTGGTCGACGTCTTTGGTGGAGGCATAGCGTCGGGAGGGGGCGGCCTGACTCGCTACAAAAACGTTGTTTGGCGTATGCTTGGAGGTTCTGGTGAAGCGGTGATTTGGCTTAAAAGTTTCATAAACTCCGGGCTTGGAGGAAGCGCAGCCTGTGAATCCGAGGGGTAAAAGGCTGATGATGGGAATAAGGAGGGCGGTCCAGGCCGATTTTGAGCAAGGGCGTTTCATGACACATTCGTGGAACAAGCGTCTACTGGCCCTGGCTGGGTTGAGTGCGTTTGACTGCTTTATGCAAGCTCATGGACGCGTTGTTTTTTCCAAACAAGAGGCATTTCCACTGAAATGACCTTAAGAACCGGCGGAACTCTTGATCAGGATAACGCGGGTGTTTTTTCCACGCGCTTTTGGTGTACCCCCACAAAATGGAGACGGACCCCAAGATGTAAGGCGGGTGGAAGATTCGCGTCAAAGCGCTCAAACAGATATACAACCAGCCAGTTCCCATGAAGTATTGTCCAAAGCCGTGCCTTTGGCGTCCCTTGAGAAGGCTATCCTGACTGGCTCCCATGGGCCGCAAATGGAGAAATCGGAGATCTGGGTCGTTCCAACTACAAGCGATCCAGCCTTTCATGCGGCAACGGTGACAATCGATGCCATCCCACATCACTTCTTTGACAAAGCCGCCGATGTCTTGAAAACACGAGACCCTGTAGAATTTTGTCATGCCTACCGACATTTCATCCCCACACCGTTCGCTGATCCAACGGCCACGCTGTTCAAAATACGGTTTTCCACTGCATGTTCCCAAGCGGGGGTCTGCTTCCATCCTGAGAATGAGGGTTTCGAAGTAGGCTCGTGGAATTTCCAGATCGAGGTCGAATTTACAGAGATAGGGGAATGCATTGAGGCAAACTGTCTGGAGGCCCGCGTAAAAGGCTTCGACAACCCCGGCGCCCACGCTTCGTCTGCCCCGGTTTTGACGTGAAACAACATGCATCCACGGATTCTGAGCGGCGTATTTAGCAAGTATGGTGCTGGTTCCATCGCAAGAGCCGTCGTCCACAATCACCCAGCACGCCGGTCGCACAGTTTGGTTGAGGACGCTCTGAATGCAGCGTTCCGCAAAGCGCGCTTCGTCGCGGCAGGGAGTGATGAGGACATATTTCATGTGTTCAGGTGGCGATGCCATGTTTCGCGCGGGTATTCCTTCAAAAGCAGCGACGAGGCGAGGAATGTTCACGTCGGAGGAGAATTCACACTCCACCCATTGACGTGCATTGCGTGAGTAACGCGCTTGCTCAGCTGGGTTCGTCAAAAGGTGTAAAAGCGTATTTTTCCATACTTCAGCGTCTTCTGAGGAAACGAGTTTTCCCGTATGACCGTCTGTAATGAGCTCGCGTATCGCAGGGAGGTCTCCGCTCACACAAGGGACTCCTGCGGCCATTGCTTCCATGAGAACCACGGGTATGCCGTCGCGGTCGCCATAAGAGTCAATGCGGCAGGGCAGTACGAAGAGGGTGGCGTCTGGAAGGAGAGCTTTCACTTCTTCATGAGAAAGAGCCCCTAAAAAGGAGACTGAGGCTTCCAAATCAAGCTGCTTTCTGAGGGCTCGGAGTCGTGCGAATTCAGGTCCATCTCCACCGATTAAGAGGTTTAATTCGGAGCCGCTCTCGCGAAGCTTGGCAAAGGCATTGAGGAGAATATCAAATCCCTTTTTTTGAACGAGTCTTCCCACTGAGAGGATAAAGGGATTGGATTTGTTTTTTAAAACAGGTTTGAAACGCGTGATGTCGACGCCACAGCGTATGAGTGGGTATTTGAGTGCCGAGCCCGGCAGAATTGAGGTGTAAAAGTTGCGGTGCCAGAGGCTGATGCAGCTCACAAACGATGCGGACCGGAGTTTGGTTTTGAGAAGGCAGCGGTGTCTAAATAGATCAGCTGCGTGCCCTGTAAAGCTATAGGGCAGTTTTAGGTGAAGCGCGGTAAGCCAAGCAATGGTTGTGGGAACGTGCCCCATGTGTGCGTGAATGTGGGCGATGTTTTTGCTTCGGAGACGGTGGGCAAGAGCCAGAGAGCCTATCAATTGCCAGCAGAGTTTATGGGCGTTGCGCGTGGCCTCCACCGGCTCTTGGAGGATGTTCAAAAACACGTTTCCGAGTGTTTTTAAAAACGTTCTCGGTCGCACAAGAAGCTCTTGGAAGGCGAGGTGTATGTTTGTTGCGAGGCCCATTCCATAAATTGGAAGGGCTTCATCTGCGAGCGCTTCGAGTTGGGCTTCACCAAGGGCCCGCTCTGGGGGGTGAACACTTGCGCAAAGAACGCGGTAGCCGAGGCTTCGGAGTGCCAATATTTCCGAGGTCACGAATGTTTCGGAGCGTTTTGGGAGGAGTCCCGCGATGTACAGGATGGTTTTGACCTGTGGCATGGTTATTGGGCGGGTTCCTGCCGCGAGATGATTCTCGCGGGAATTCCCACAGCGGTTGCACCCGAAGGCACGTCTTCGAGGACCAGCGAGAGGGCACCGATTTTTGCCCCGTTTCCGACGCGTACATCCCCGAGGACTTGGGCGCCGGCGCCGATATCCACTCCGTCTTCGAGCACAGGAGTTGGGCCTCCATCAATGCGGGTTCCTATGGTAACACCCTGCCTGAGGGTGCAAAACGCTCCGATTCTTACATCGCGGTGAATGAAAATATTACCGAAGTGATGAATGCGAAGGCCTGGACCGATTACGACGGATTTCGGAAAGCTGCAACCGGTTAGAGTTTCGACGATTCTAAAAAGGATCCAGTAAGTTTTGTCCGCGACCCAGCGGAGGATTGGGGGGTCAAGATCCTGCGTTGCCCTCCCGAATCGATACACCCAAACGGCCCAGAGGGATTGTTCCCTGAGAAAAGCGTGTTTGGGATAACGGGCCCGGTCGGCTTTGAAGTTGGCCATAAAGTTCATGGCTTGTAATGAAGATTGCGATGGGTTCTGGAATTCCACGCGTCCCACCGGTGCAGTGCATAGCCTATTCGCAGAGGCCATTTACCGAGCATGGTAAAGATCCCGTAGAGAAAGGCGTCCATCGCTGGGATGGATCCGCGCAGGTGCCGAGCACTTCGAAGAGCTTGTGCGATCCAAATGGCCAGTGCTGCCGAGAGGCCAAATAAGACTCCACGGAAGCCTGCCAAAGAGCCTCCCACGAGTATCATTGTGAGTGCACCAATGAGCCATCCGTCGGTCCAAAGAAGCGTGCTGCGCGTTAAGAAGCCAAAGGGGACATCGGCAAGCGGCACCTTGTGGCGCCAATAGTCGAAGACAAGGCCAGCGCCGTATCCGCCGCGGATCATGCGGCGGGCCCAGGTATGAAACCCGTTGATTCCCGCATCATGGGTGGTCATGTCTGCGGACAATCTTTCAAGGGTCACGCCTGTTTTTCTGAGGCGCAGTGCCAGGTCGGGTTCTTCGCCGCTTGGGAAGGTTTCATTATAGCCGCCGGATTGCGCGAACGCTTTTGCGCGTATGAGTACGTCACCGCCGAAGCTTTTGATCGTTCCAACGGGTGCATTCCATTCAATGTCGCATAGCTTTGTGTATAGGGAGCGTTTTGCTGAACGTTCCCTGCGCCTTCCGCAGACGGCGGCAGTTCCTGGGTGAGTGGCTAGCCATTGTTCTGCAGTGGAGATCCAGTTGGAATCGAGGACGCAATCTCCATCAATAAATTGAATGTATTCGAGGTTGGGAAGGAGCCTTTGAAGGGTATGAAAGCCTGCGTTGCGTGCGCGGGCTGCGTTCATGGGACCCTTGTGCGGGTCGAGCTCGACAACTCTGAAGCCAAGGCTTTCGGCGATGAGAGAGCTGCCATCGTTGGAGTCTGAGTCGACGTAAACGGCCGCTTGAGACCTTTGATGCACCGAGCGCAGGCAGGCTTTGAGCCGTCTGCCTTCATTGCGACCGATGATGACCAGTCCTGTTTGAGGAGTATAGGGGTTCATAAATTTACGGTTTGGTATAGAAAATCTGCGTACTGCGTTGCGACGTTCTGCCACGCGAAGCGCTCGGCGGCGTTTTGGTGCTGTGCGGATGCGTTCTCTCGGGAACAGTGCAGGGACTGGGTTAAGGCTTCTGCAACGGCTTCGATGTTGGCGGTGTCGAGCAGGCATATATTTGGAACGGCGCGGTACGGAGTGGTTTCGGGTTGACCCTCCGGAGGAATGTGTTGGGCCTTAAAAATCCAACGTGTTGTCTGATTGTCATGGGCGACGACAGGAAGGCCTGTGCCTAAAGCTTCGACATAGATGTTTCCAAAAGCCTCGTTCTTTCCCAGATGGAGAAGGGTGTCCGCACATTTGTAGATGCCGGGCATGTCAGCGGTGGGTAGAACGAGGCGGAGGTGACGGCCGGGAAGCAGTTGGTTTGCCAAGCGCTCGAAGTCTTGACGTAGAGGACCGTCACCCACGACGACAAGAAAGAGCTTTGGCACTCGGGCCACTGCACGCACAGCGTCCAAGACGTGTTTGGAGTGCGTGAGGGCGCTGACGACCAAGACGATCTTGGAGTGAGAGGGGAGTGCGAAGCGGTTGCGGTCGCCTGGGCCCGGGTTAAACTTGAGGGGATCGAACCCGTTTGGGATCAGGCAGCTTTTCCATGTGTTTTGATGTCTGTGATAAAATTCCGGATTTGTGCAGACCAGACCGTCGCAGGAGAAAAACTTATATTCAGCGTTGATGCATCTGGGCGCCCAATCGCCGTTTTGAGTCACGAAAACATGTCGTGGTTTTGTGTTTCGTCGGTAAGCGCGAAGCAGCCAGTTGGTGAAAGGGTAACTACAGGTGACATTGATATCGAAGTCGCGAGGGTGGTAGGAACGCCACAAGGAGCAAGCGAAGCTGAGTTCTTCCCAGCGGTACTCGTTCCGCAGTGGAGGAATGCGAGGCCACCGCTCGAAGGTTTCACGCTTGAATGAACGTACTTTTCGATACTTGTAGTTGCACTCCGACTTGGGTTCGCCACTGCCGATGAGGGTGACTTCGAGGTTGTTGCGGCTTGAGAGTTCATGCGCGATGGCTTCGAATGCGGTCTCCGCCCCGCGGCACACGCGGTGCAGCCCAGGCAGGACGAAACAGACTCTAAGTTGGGAGGTGCGTTTCATCGGGCTATGGCCGGAGCAGAATGGATAAATTGAGGGCACTGCGAAGCCAGTCGGTGGAGCCCTTTCGTCCTGTCGCCCACAGAGAAAGTAAATTCAGGGAGATGGCAATGAGGTAAATGGCGCGCATCCAGAGGGCGCTTATTTTGCCATAACACTTCTGTTGGACTTGTAGTTTGGCATTCCAAGCCAGTTGTACTTTTTGCCGGTTTTGAAGCTGTGAAGGGCTTGAGGAAGCCCCGCCGAGATGAGTGATTTCCGCAGTGGGATCAAAGAACACCAGCCAACCGTTTTTAAAAAGGCGATGGCATAACTCGGTGTCTTCCCCGTAGAAGAAGAAGCCTTCATCGAGAGGGCCGGAGGTACGTACTGCTGAGGCGCGCAGTAGCATGAAGGCGCCCCCGATCCAGTCGACCGCTCGGGCGGTCGTTACGCGATTCCAGCTGGGATCCTCTGTATCGGCCCAAGAAAAAAGCTTTGGAAAGAGGTATGGAAACCCGAGTGTTCTGCATGTTTCAAGGAGAGGATTTGGAAACTTGCGACAGACGTTTTGGATGGTGCCGTCGGTATTTCGGACCATACAGCTCAGGGCGCCAATCTTCGGGCTGTTTCGCATGCGATTGACAGCGGTGCGAAGGCAGTTCGGATGGACGAGGGTGTCGCTATTGAGGAGGAGGAGGAATTCGGGAGGGGCAGGCTGGTGAAATGCGTCTCGAATGGCGGCATTGTTTCCTCCTGCAAACCCTAGGTTGCGGGTTTGTGGGAGTAGTGAGATCCAGTGACTCCACTGATTGTGAACAATGGCACGTGAAAGCTGGGCGGTGGAATCGTCTTTCGATGCATTATCGACGAGAAGGACCTTGAAATTCGTGTAGTGCGTACGTTCGCCGGCGAGGCTTTCAAGGCACTCGATAGTGCATTGAGGCGTTCCGTAATTGATGATGACAACAACCAATTCCATGGGCCCCCCACCAAGTTCCGCCATTCATGTTTCGTGGCCTCACCCCTGAAGTGATCGACCTCGGTCAAGGGGTGTTTGCTATAGGAATCGCTTTTGCTCAAGCTCACGGCGGGGATGAAAGGGATCTGGAGCGGTTGTATTTTTAGACGGCGCAGTCCCCGCCTTTAGAAGGCGTTATCACTGGGCGTGGGATAACGATGAGCCTTGGCAAAAAGCAGGCTTTTGAAAAGGCGCGGATCAGGAGTGCATCCGACGGACGCTCGAAGGCAGTTTTAGAGCGCTCACCACGAAAGAGGAATCATCCTGAGTACGACGGGTGTACCGAACGTGATGGCCTGGAGACGAAAAGGCGGCGAAACACCTCTGGAAGGCCTTTGAGAAGGGCTGCTTTTCGAGCAGCGCTATCATGCGCTGTTTGGGTACAGCCGCTTTTGTTTTGTTTGCGATGTTTAGAGCGACGCAGCCGCTCGGTGGATGCAGTCGCTGGAACGGAACACCGAGAATTTGGGGTGATAGTTGATCAACCCCAATTCACAGTGGTTCGAAGCTTTGGTCGTGCAGACGGATGGCTGCGTTATGGCTTTGGAGGTTCGCGCAGGGCCGCAGAGTCCTCGGGTAATTCAGTGGCACTCGGGGAGGGGAGTGTCACTTTGCCCGTTGCGACCCATTCCGCACCGCGCGCGAGGGTGACCTGAAAACCGAGCCCCGCCATGGAGGTGGCGCTGTGGCCAAGGGTGGTGTGGAAGACCCGGCCTTTCCCAAAGTTCGTCACCATGAGCATGGGTTCATTCTCCCCAGTTCCATTGGTATCTGGAGCGGAGAAGGCGGTGGCAAGAACGGTCATGTTTTTTGCAGGTCCCCGAAGCTTGGCGTAGAGTTCGTCACCGGAGTGTTTCCACTTCAGTGGCATTCCTTTTACAATGGGGTGTTCGGGTTGACGTGCTTCGAGGACAAATTCGTGCTGTTTGCCGTGGGTGCCTCCACTGCCTGGGGTTTCATCCCTTACGATGGCTCCATTGCGGAAACGAACCATGGGCCCCGATTTTTCGCTGCGGCCGCCCCATCCTCCCAGACCAATCATTTCATTGTACTCAGGCCATTCTGGAAACGCATTGTCCGCGGCATGTACCGCGACAAACCCACCGCCTTTGCTGACGTAGTCCACGAACTCTGTGCGCACCTCGTCGGGCCAAAGGTCCCCGTTATAATTGGAAATGACGACGTCGTAGGCGGCGAATTTAGGATGCCAGGATTTCCAGAGGGCCGCATTTTTTTCCTCAAAAGTCTGTTTGTCCTGCTGAAATTTTACTTTTGCCACTTCGAGAGCCGCTATTTGTGCGGGAGTGGGATCCTTCGGGGCGCGTGGTTCTTTGGGGCCCGCCTCGGGGGAGGTGGAAACATCGACTGTGAAACGCTCGCTCTGTTCGAGCACCCATTTCATGACGGGTGTGGTTGTGGGCCATTGATGGTTGTTTTGTCCGTCAATGATCAGCGCTTTTAATTTTTCAGCGGCGGACATCGAGCTCGGACATGCCGTTGAAAGGAACAGCCCGGATAGGAGGACGTTGGAAAGTTTCATGATTCTGGAGCGTCAGGAGAGAGCAATAGCAAATCGGGAGGATGAATTCTAGAGATGACTTTGAGGACTTACTCCTGCAGTTTTTTCTTTTTGCGATTCCCTTCCTGTTTGGCGGGATTTGCTTCCCTCTTGCTAAATTCTTCCAAGGTGAGCTTGCCGTCTTTGTCGGTGTCTAATTTTTCAAAATCCTCCGAAGCATTAGCGTTTGGTTGCTTTTTCTTGCGGGTTTTTGCATCTGGGCCGGAGGGGTGGATGGCGCTAAACTCGTCTTTGGAGAGGAGGTGATCTCCGTCCTTGTCGAGGGTTTTGAAGGTCTCTTCGTCCTTGAGCGTTTTGGTTTTTACTTCTTTCGGGCCTTTAGCGAAAGCCGCGGGGGGGGTGAGAGTCAGCAAGAGGGCGAATAGCAGGGTGGGTTTCATAGGGAAGTGCATTAGGCGAAGATTTCTTGGACGGGACGGCTTTGGTTTCCGACGGTGAAGGGCCTGCCATTGGGGGCTGTGGCTGTTTTTTCAAGGGGAAGTCCGGCGGCCCACCCGAGGGTGGCGTGTAATTCTCCGATGCTGAGTGGCTTTTCTTCCACCTTGGCCCCCAAGGCGTCGCTTTTGCCGTAGACAAAACCGCGCTTAACGCCCGCACCTGCGAGCACGGTGGAAAACACACTGGGGTAATGACCGCGGCCACTGCCCGTAAAATCTGGTTTGCGTCCGAATTCGGTGGTTACGGCGACAACGGTCGACTGGAGCAAGCCCCTTGAATCCAGATCACCCACCAAGGCGGCGAAAGCCCGGTCAAATTCTGCTCCTGTATTCTCCATGCTTTCCTGCAGGTTGTTGTGCATATCCCACCCGCCGCTGCTGACCTCGACAAAGCGGACGCCGTTTTCAACGAGGCGCCTTGCCAGAAGGCAGCCCCGTCCAAACTTGCCCTCTCCATAAGAGGCGCGAAGGGTTTCCGGCTCGTTTTTGATGTCGAAGGACCGCAGTTCCTTGCTCTTCATGAGGCGGACTGTGGTGTCGTAGAAGTCGTTGTAGGCCGCGATGTTTTCGTCAGGGAACCGGCTTTGGAAAGAGGCGTCCACCTGGCGCACGAGTTGGAGTCGTTCTTCAATGCTCTTCATGCCACTGTAGGGGACAGAGTGCTGCAAGCCCGCATCAGGGTCGATGATGGGAAGGGGTGTGTAAGTTGCTGGAAAGAAGCCGTTGCCGTGGTCGGAATTATGGTTGATGGAAACGGACGAAGGGAGTGTTTCATGGCTCGGCCCCAGGTAGTGTTGCGCCCACGCGCCGATGACAGGGTGCTTGATGGTTCCGCGGGGTTCGAATCCGGTGCGCATCAAGTAGCGGGCGCTCTGGTGGACGCCGACTTTGGCGCTCATGGAGCGGATGAGGCACAGTTTGTCAGCGACGAGGGCGGTGTGCGGGAGGAATTCGGAAATTTGGAAACCAGCCTTGGTGGATATTGCTCCTTTGGGACCTTTGCTTGCTCCGGATTTGGGATCGAAGGTGTCGATATGGCTCATGCCACCGTCGAGCCGGAGGATGATGATGCGGTTGGCGGACCCGAACCCTGCGGCGGTGGCAGCCCCCGCGTTTGCTTGTGCCTGCTTTGCAGAGGCGCGCGCGCCCGGATTTGCGCGTTCTACAGGGTTTGCTCCGAGCAGGGCGGTGTCCTGAAACCAAGGAAGGATTGAAACGCCTAGGGCAGTCCTTGCACAACGTTCGAGAAAGAGTCTGCGGGACTCGGGGCAGAGCTTGTGGAGGGGGTCTTTCATCGTGTGAATGAGGGGAACTATTGGATGAAAATAAACTCGCGGGTATTGAGCAGCACCCAGGCGAGATCTTTGGGCGTGAGTCCGTTTTGATACATGGTTGCGGTAACTTTCTGTTCATCTGGGGAGGGGGATCGGCCCAGAAAACTTTGGTAGAGGAGTTGGATTTGCTCCGAGGGGGTTTGGCGCGTGGAAGCTTGTTTCATGAGCAAGGAATTGGGGCTCGAGATAAATTTCTGAATTTCCCCGTTCATGAGCATCAAAATTTGGGGAACACCTCCTTCGGTGCTGTTGGTGTCGGCGATGTCGCGGTCAGACTGGCCGAAGTTTCGCAAGAAATGGGATTCTCTGGAGGGTTGGGGAAGTTCCGAGGCGCGGGCGAGGGTGAGGCCTTCAAAATTGGGAGGTGTTCCTCCTTCAAAGGTGGGTTCTTTGCCTGCGTTTGGACGGACGGCCTTCTTCGCGTTTCCTTTTTTCGCTCCGATGGCCTCCAGTTTGGATTTGACCACCGAAGCAGGGGCTTCATCAAGCGGGATGTCGATCCGTCTCATTTCGTCGCCCCTTTTGAGTTTGTACCTGTCCAGATCAGGCCCGACGACAAGCGTCAACACGGAATCCCAGATTTGCTCCGCGCTCATGCGCCTCAGGAGCGGCCCAGGGAAGAGGTAGGGGCCGTCTTCGGCTTTTGGAGTTGAATTGGCCTGTGCCTGATAGGCGGCAGTGTGGAGCAACACCTTTTGAAATTCGCGCAGATCGAAATGAAGCCGTTTCATCTCTGCCGCCAGATGCTTGAGCAGTTCTGGATTGGAGGCCAGATCGAGGTTGTCCAGGTCGCTCACAGGTTCTTGCACGGCGAGTCCGAAAAAGCGTTTCCAGACTCGGTTGGCAATGGCGGCACCGAAACGCGGGTTGTCGGGATGGGTCAACCACACGGCGAAGTCGTCTCGCCACTGAGTCGGATTCCCCTTGCCGAGATTGGTAAAGGAGGGGTTGTTTTCATCCGCTTTGGACCAGGAGATCAATTTTGGGCGGACGGGGTCGCCTGGATTTGCATCCGGATATTTGTAGTCTTTGGGAAAGGTGAGTTTGTTTTCGGGCAGCGTATCCACCCTCGCGAGGAGAGAGGAGAGGATGTTTTTGGGGGGGATCTTGTTCTTGTCCAAGCCGAGGGATTTGATGGTGGTGGCAACGTCTTGTTTGGAGAACCCTTGTTCCGTGGCTCCAAAAAAAGCAGCCATTTCGTAAAAATTGCGTTGGGTCCACTCCGCCATCGGGTGGTCGTGGCATTGGGCGCAGGAGAGGTTTGCTCCGAGAAAGGTCGTGAGCGTATTGGAAAGATTGTCCAGAGGCATCCCGCGGTCTCGCAGAAGGTAACCCACGGGCCCCGTGCTCGTGAGGCGGCCCTCGGCAGTCATCATTTCATAAACGAGGGCATCCCAGTGGCGGTTGGCCGCAATCTGTTCCTTGAGCCATTCCTCGTAGACGTAGGATTTGACGCCTTTGCCGAAATCGTCCTTCACTCGCAGCATGTCCGCGAGCCAGTTGAAGTGCTGCGAGTGGCAACCTTCGGAGGCGAGCAGGGAATCGATGAGTTTGGAGCGTTTGTTGGGGGTGTTGTCGGCAAGGAATGTCCCCAATTCGTGTGCCGTCGGAATTCGCCCGGTTACGTCTAGATAGAGCCTGCGTACAAACTGGTCTTCTCCCAGGGCGGGGTTCTTTTGGAGCCCTTTTTTTTGGAGGGCCGCGTCGATGATCGCATCAATTTTCGCAGCGGCTTCCACGGTGGGCACCTTGGGGCCCGGCAGTAATTGACTCGCTTTCTCTGCGAATTCGCGGTCTGCGGGCACGAGTTTGGTGAGGTTTAAGCGGTAAAACTGGCCCTGTTCTGTTTGAACACCCACGTAGTTGCCGTCGAGGTACAGCAGTTCTGCCTTGACGGTGTTTTTTTGGGAATCGCTCCAAACATGCCAGGGACTTGAGGGGAGTGTTTTGTGGAGGGCAGGCTTGGGTTCGAGGGCAGGCTGGGAGTCCGCTTCTTTCCTGGCTGGTTTGGCCTGCGCAAGGCTGACGCTACATAGAACTCCCGCAAGCGTGATCTGCAGGGAAGGCGGGAGATGGCGCATAGAGAAAGGTATCCTTGAGGATAAACCCAATGGAGCATCAAAGTTGCTCGCCAAAAGTGGGAATTCCTTCGTGGAGTTCTGTTCTTGGTGCCTAGTGCGAAAGCAGGTGTGGATTTCGGAGCGCTGTTTACTCACCCGCTAGAAGGCGAATTTGGGGAACTTTTGCTCTGGTGAGTTCGGCGCGCCAAGGCTTGGCCTGCTCTTTTGTGAGTTTGCCAAAGGTGGAATACGCGAGAGGGGCGACAGCGGTATTGGTGGTATTGGCGAGGAAGGCGGTGAAGGCGCGCCACTCGGAGGTGCTCAGGGTCTGGAGGCTGGCGGCAAAGTACGCGGTGTCATGCTTGATGCGCGCTTCGGTGTCCTGCACGCCGCGGAGCTCCAATTGTGCGTTACGGCGCTGAGCCGGGGTGAGACTGAATGACATGCCGCCGTGGAGGGTGTTGAGGAGGGATTTGCGGCCGCTGTGGAGTTCCGTGCTGCGGCGCAGGCCGCGGGCGTAGAACTCGAGGGCGGCGGCGAAGTCGTGAGGAGCGCCCAGACGGCGCAAGACTGCAGCGGCAAGGAGCTTTTCTGACCCTGTTGAAAGATAGGCGGTGACAGCGGGCGCAGCCTCTTGGTCTGCGATTTCGGCGAGCGCGAGGAGGGCGGCGCGGACGCATTCTTCATTCGTTTCCTTCAGTCCCTTTTCAACCAGTGCGCGGTGAGACTTGTTTTTTGCAAGACCGAGGACTTGGTAGCCGACACGCCGGAGAACATCGAGGTCAGTTTGGGCCATTTGCACGCCGAGGGCCGCGAAGGAGGCATCCATAAAGGGGCCGGCGGCTTCAACCAATGCTGTTAACAGTTCAACGTCGGAAATTTTGCTCCAGTTTTCAAGGGCAACCCGGAGAATGGTCTGGGTGCTTTCGGCATCGACCATGTTCTCGCGCGCGCTGCGGAGGCGCTTGGCGAGTTCGGGTCCCGAAAGCCCGGAGGCATCCAACAGGAGGTCGTCAGGAAGCACCTTCGTTTTGTCAATGGCACGTTTTTTCGGGCTCTTTGCCACGACGGCTTCCGAGCCTTCCCGAAGTTTCGCGACGCATCCTGCGAGAATGCGAGGCCATTCGGGCGATTCCCAATAGGGCGCGCTGGAGGGGGGCACGCTTTCGGGTTTCCCGTGCGGATTGAAAAGCACCACGATCACCTGTCCTGCCCCATAGGTGCCGGCAACGATGCCTGGATGATCCCCCGCTTTGGCGATGACTTTCGCCCCTTCCTTCGGTGGTGAGAGGTCCACCTGAAATGCGGCACCCGCGCGCGCCCAATCTACATTCGGGAAAAAATCGGTATGCACCGCACTCAGCGGCATTCCTTTCGGGGCCATGGCGAGGTTCGCGGCCTTGGTGATTTTCACCGGCAGTAATTCGGCTAGTGAAGTGTTGCGGTCGGCACCTTGGGAAAGGTTAAACCATCCGCCCATCACAAGCAGGCTTCCGCCGGAGCGAACGAAGTCGGCGAGCATCGTACGGCGGTGTGCGCCGAGGTCTACGGCTTGGACATTGTCGAGCACGAGGATGTCGTTTTCAAAAAGTGAGTCGTACGTGTCGGGGAAATCTTCCATCGAGCCGGTCCCTCCAAGGCGGAAGCCAACGCGGTCGACCCAGGAAGGCGTATAGTTGCCGCCACCTGCGAGTTGTAGTGCAATATCAACTGGATTGAGCCACGCGAATGCTCCGTGCGCGTGGTGGACATCCACGAGGCCGTTGCGGTGAAGCATTGGCGAGGCGGGGCGCGTAAAGTTCTTGAAGGATTGAGCGAGTATTTCCGGGTCGCCGTTGAACTCCTTTTCAAAGTCCGCGGATGGCGGCTTTGCGGGCGCGCTCGCAGGAGTGGTGCCGGGGGAGATTCCGGCCTTGGCTTTTTCCTCTGCGAGTTTTGCGGCGTGTTCCTTTTTCGCAGCCTCGGTCGCGAAGTGCTCTGTCGCAGCTTCGATGGGTTTGGTGAGGGTGAAAAGGGGGGCCTTTCCAAAAGGGGCAAACTCGAACACAACGATGCTCCACATTTTTAGGTCGGGCACGCTGAGTGTTGTCAGGTTGCCCTCGAGTTTAGTGGGTAGAAGTTCGTGCCCCTCCACAAGGTCTGGGGAGACATGGAAGGCGCGTGTCAGTTGAGCTCCGGTCGGAAGTTTTGCGCGGACGGATACGTCCTTGAGCCAGATGGGAGGCGTCTGCACGCGCTGCGCAAAATTTCGGTAGCCTGGGAGGTTGAGCAGGTGAAGCAGCACCTGCTGGCGTCCATCCGGCAGTGTGCGCAGCCAGGCGCTCTGGTCCCACCACAAAGCGGTGTCCTTTGGCGCGCCGGCGGAGGGCATCACTTGAAAAAAGGTTTCCGGGCTTTGGATGCGAGCCGTGTCGTCCCATACAAAGGCTGAGTACCGTGTGAGAAACTTTGGCAGGGCACCGAAAGTGTAGTCACCTGGGGAGGTGAGGTAGGTGTAGCGCTGGCCGGCGGCGAGGCCGCAGAGGACATTCCATGTGACGTCCTGTTTGCTTCCCATATCAAACGTGATAAAAAGAGGGAGTCCGCCGAGGCGCTTTACATAGTCGGCCTCGCGGCAAAGCGCATCGTAAAAACTGCGCATGGCACCGTCGCCCCAACGGCTGTGGCCGCGCACGGATTCATCCATGATGAGGCCGTGGTCTCTGGCGATTTCGTGGAAGTCCTTTTGGTCTGGTGGCAGGAACTGGGACGAGCCTGGGTTTGCGAATGCGGCGTTGTAGCCGTGAACGTAGTTGGGCCTTTGCGCATTGATGCGCTCAATACAGAGGCGCTGGTTGTCTACAAAATGACCGTCCCAACGCACGCCATCCCAGCCAAACATTTTAGCGCTGCGCACGAGTTCCTCCGCGCCGAATTCCACGGCGGGCTCGGACTTGAAATGCGTCCAAAGACTCGCCCAGTGGCGCCAGCCCCCCTCGCTAGGCTTCTCAAAGTTGTAGTCGTTTTCGAGCATCCTCTCGAGCAGGTAGGTGCTGAATTTTTCCGTGGCAGCCCCTGTTGCTGGATTGTGTCCGAAGAATTCGGGATGCTGCTGGTAGGTCAGAAACCCCGAGATCCCTGCCGCGCAAGCTTTGCCATAGGTAATGGCCTTGATTCCCCGCTTGTGGGCCTCGGCGATCTGCAGCTTCATTCCGGTGATGCTACCCGGATATTGGGTCTGGCCGGAGACAAACTCCTCGGTCTTGGGAGTGAGGTCCGAGTAATCGCACGGCGCCCAGGCGAAGCATTCGAAGTAGTTTGCGTACTGCTGCTTGTTGGCGTCCATCGTCTCGGCGGCGCGCGCTGGAGCAAGGTTGCGGGTGTTTTGTCCGACATTGCGCCCAGTGATACCGACCCGGTAGACGTTTTTGCTGACGCCGAAATACTCGGAACTCGAGTGCACTTCTTTTTTATCCCGCAAAAGCGAGGCTCGCAACTCGTGGCCAAATTCCGCGTCCCCGAGGTTGAACTGGAAAGGCACACTCTTTTTTTCGCCCGGGGCCAACTGGACGTTGGTGGTGTACACCTCGCGCGCGGAGTCGAGTTCGGTGACGACTTCCACGCGGAACGTGAACGTGCCGCCTGCGGGGCCGGCGAGCAAATCGGCGCTCGCTTTGACTTGCTCACCCGGGAGGTAGTGCACCTTGTCCACGGAAACACCAGCCACGGCGGTGGGTGCCGCCCGCAGCAGCTTCAGGTCGATGCGATCGCAGACCACTCTCAGGTCGGTGCTCTTTAGGGATTCGATGCTTTTCGCGCCTTCGAGCAGTTCGGAAAGTTCGTCGCGGCTTTTGTCTTCGTCCTTCTTCTTTTTGCTGGTGGTTTCCTCAATGTCGAGGGCCGGCCCCACCGCTTTCTCTGCTTCGCCGGAGCTTGCGCGCATCTGGTCGAAGCCGGACTTACCGGCGGTATCGATCGTGATGGAGGCCTTCCCTCCACCGTGGAAGAAGCGCAGGGTGAATGGGTGAAACCCCGGCCTTGCGTCGAACTGCGACTGGTCAATCACGCGTACGGCGCCATCCGCTTTGAAGGTGATTGCGAGGGTGTGGAGCAGGCTTGCAGGAACCGCTTCCAGCCAGGCGGTCACCGTGTAATCACCCGCCGGCAGCTCCTTTGAAAACTCGAACACGCGTCCGCCTGCAGGCAGCATGGCCACCACGGATTTCTTGCCCGACGCCCGGGCGTCGGCATAGACCGTGGCGGTGCTTGGTTTGTGGTCCTCAGCTTCGAGCGACTGGAGTTGCGCTGCGGTGGCGCGCGCCGTAAGCACTGCGGTGAGGAGCAGAGGGGAAGGGAGGCGTCTGATCATGAAAGTTGTGGGTCTTGCCGTTCGATTTGCCTGAGAAAAACGGATTAAGGCTGGTCTCGCAAGATACGGCCTAATGAAACACGAAGACAACACCATCTCGCACCTGATCCTATAGCACCCTGAAACTCGGTGGTGTGTGGGTTGCAGGGTTTGCCGATGACTGGCAGGCTCCAAACCTTCAATGCTGAATGGCGTTGATGCGTATTCATGTTTGTGCAATTTTTATCGCCATGAAGTAATGGTCAATTTCGCTGCACGGCACCGGTGGATTACTGAGCACGCACGAATCAGGGGAGGCTCAGTTTGTCATCGGTTCGGAGGTGTCCGCCGATGTGTGGGCGGTCCAAGGTGAAGGGATAGCGGCGCGGCACGCATGGGTGTGGCTTGCGGACGGGCGCATGGAGGAGGAGGACCTTGGCGGAGGGACGCTGGTGAATGGGCACGCGATCGAGGGCGTGTGGTTGTGGAGTAAACGGTATGGGTGCAGGTGGGTGAGGTGACGCTGGTGGTGGAGGTCAAGGGAGCGTTTGGCGAGGGGGAGCCGTTTGTACCAACGGAGGTGACCATTGCGCAGAGCGGGACAAGGCAAAGTGGAGCAAAGCAAAAAGCGACGAGTCTGGCGGTGACGATCCCGCACCCCCCGTCGACCAACCGAGGTTCAAGCACGAACGTGACGATTCCCCAGCGCCCGCGTCATGAGGCGGAGGCTAGGCGAGCAGGTAAAGCATCAGCGTCAGAGGCAGAGGCCGCATCCGAAAACGAGGCTCCGTGGACTGGAAAATACACGCTTGTGCGTGAGATTGCTCGCGGGGGGATGGGGCAGATTTACTTTGGGGAGGATCCGCAACTGGAACGGCAGGTGGAGGTGAATGTGAGCCGCGTGGCGTACGGAGGCCGTTGAGCGGAGCGAGGGAGGAGCGGGCGGGGGCAGTCGTTGACGGCGGAGTCGGCACCGCTTGAAGGGCTGAGGCTGATGGGCGAGTTGTGGGTGTAGAGGGGGTGTGGAGGGGGTGTGGAGGGGGGCGGAAGCTTACGCCTTTTTGGGATCGTTCCCTGCGAAGGGGAGGATGCGTCAGAGCTTTTCCGCAAACGTTTCCAAGGAGGCCGAACGAATTGCAACCTCAATCAGCCGTTCGAGTTGTTTGGGGTCTTGAATGGCCTCGACGGCCTCCCGAATGCCATCGGCGTATCCGCCGTGGCGGACTTCCAAGGCGCGCAGCACGGCCGTCCGGAACGCACGCAATTCCCCATCGGAACGTCCTTCCTTCCTTCCTTCCTGCCTGCCTTGTTGTATGCCTTTTTGGATGCCTTTTTGGATGAGTTGATCGGCGAGTGTCATGGTTTTGGTTTGAAGGGGTTTGGTTCGGATCTTCTTGATGCGTTCCTCGAACAGACTCACATTGACGTCAGCGTTGATAATGTACCTCAGGATCCTTTCCAATGCATCCTCAGGGAGCGAAAATAACAGCGGCTCGTCCCAAAGCGCATCTCCGAGCAGTTCGTCCATGGGTTGCGCCTTGAGGGCACGCAACGTAATGATCCCCTCCGGAGTGCCTGCGATGGACTCATAAGGGAGGTGCACCAATTCCATGAGGTGGTATGCCAGAGTGGGTTGCCACGCGCGCAGGACGTGTGCAAACGCGGGCGGCAGGTCGATGAGATCTTCCAGCCTTGTGGAGGTCTTCCACGGTCTTTTGCCCTGCGCGAGCACGACGGGCAGGATGGCGGGGAGTTTCGCCGGCGGTGCGTTGTTTTTTGCGAAGCGTTCCCAGATGCGCACGATGTAGGAGAGCAGGCGCAGCGCCATGCGCGGGTCCTCGGTGCTTTGGTGCTCAAAAAGCAGGTAGAGAAACGCATCGCTTTGGTGGAGCTTGATGTGAA
>CANJPY010000038.1 GCA_947476255.1 Chthoniobacteraceae bacterium
AGACCACAAAACAAGACATCCCGGAGGGATGCAAGACTGCGCCAAGCGTAGGTTTTTCATCGGTACCACGCAGCTTCAGACAGCCCCAGCACACTCTGGCATCCCTTTGGGATGCGTGTTTGTGGGGCTGGAGGGTACCGGTGGTGTCGCTTCGCTCAACCGCCGGCTAGTGGCTGGGAACCCTGCGGGTTCAGTCAGTTTCGCGGTCCATGGGAAAGTGAGCACATGGGGAAGACAGTCCTGTCTTCCCCGGCTTTGGAGACAGCGCACGGAGGCTCACCCAGTGGGTGAGGTCCAAAAGAGGTTCTATTGAAATGCATCAGGCTCTTCCGCATAGATTTACATAAAGTGTGCCGCGCTTTCATTGCCACATTTAGGGGTAAAAGGCGGGCGTGTCGTGAGTACCCGGTCTCTTCGGATTTTCCTCTTGGCGGCGAGTGTTTGATACAGCTCAGGGGGGGCGATGCAACGAGCTGGGTCGCCTTGAGTGCCAGCTCTGATGGCTGTATGGAGAGGAGTGTAGCGGTCCTGACTGCCGACTAAAGACGGGGCGTCTTGAGCGGGTCGAGTCTATATTTTTGAATGCCTGACGTCCTGGGCATCCACGAGGAATATCACTTCTTCCGCAATGCTTGCGGCCCTGTCTGCTGCACGCTCCAAGGCTTTTGCGAGAGTAATAAGATGGATGCCGGCGCCGGCCTGGGAGGGGTCGGCCTTGATGCCCTCCTCCACTTCCTGTTTGGACTGCCTGTGCTGGCTGTCCACAAATGCATCTTGTCGAATCACCTCCAGGGCCAGGTTGACGTCCTGTTGGACGAAGGCTTGAATGGCTTTGCGGACCATGGACTGCACTTCTGGAAGCATGAGTGCGATGCTCCCGGCCGTTTTGAAAACGGGCTTTTGATTTAGCAGCCGCGCGCGCCGGGCAATGGTGGTGGCCTGGTCGGCTATTTCCTCCAAATCAGTTCCAATTTTTGTCGCGATGAGGAGGAAGCGGCAGTCGTGTGCTTTGGGGCTGTGGGTCGAAATGTAGGTGACGACGTAATCGTCTATCTTTATCTCGTACTGGTCGATTTCTTGATCCTCTTCCTCGGCAAGATCCGCGAGTGAATCGCTGCGTTCCTGAAGGGCACGTATGGCATGTTCGAGACTATGCTCCACGAGGCCGCCCATCATTAGAATGAGATCCCTTAGTTCGAAGAGGTGGTGTTCCCAGTAGGCGCTCATCAGGACAAGAATTAGAAGCTGGCAAACAACTTGTGTAAGAGCCAGGCAATGATGGCGGAGGCTGGAATCGTAAAGATCCAAGCCCAGACAATACGTTCGACCAGGCTCCATTTGACACTGTTCCAACGTTTTGCCGCACCCACACCCATGATGCTGGTGGTGATGGTGTGCGTGGTACTGACGGGCATGCCCATCTCGCCTGTCACAAATAGAATGGTCGCGGCGGTGGTCTCCGCCGCAAAGCCATGGACAGGTTGCATCCGGACCATTTTATGGCCGAGGGTTTTGATGATTCTCCAGCCTCCCGCCCAAGTGCCTGCAGCCATGACCACGGCACAGGTCATGATAATCCAGAAAGGAATCGCTGCGTGTTTGTCGGTGATTTTAAGAAAATGGAGCCATTCGGGAAGGTGATCCAATTCGCCCGCTGCTGTGGCTCCATAAAGGGTAAGCGCGATCACCCCCATGGTTTTTTGGGCGTCTGCTTTTCCGTGGCCGAGGCCCATGTACCCGGCACTGAGAATTTGCATGAACCCGAATGTGCGGTTGATGGTGTGGGGACGCCAGTTGCGGATGAGCCAGAAGAGAAAGCCCATCAAAATAAACCCAATGCTGAAGCCCAGCAGGGGGGAAGTGATCATCGGAATGACGACTTTATGGAAGAGTCCTTCCATGACCTGATTGCCTGTCTTTGGATCAATTTTTGGCCGGGACCAAATCAGGACATGCCAATTCCAAGGGTCCTTTGCGGAGGCCATGGCTGCTCCAATTAAGCCACCCACGAGGGCATGGCTGGAACTGGAGGGAATGCCAAACCACCACGTGATCAGGTTCCAGGTGATGGCGCCCAGCATGGCGCAGAGAATGGTGAGGGAGGTGATCGTAACGATCTTGTCGTCGATCAAGCCGCTTTGGATGGTTTTTGCGACGGCAGTGCCCGTGAACGCACCGAGCAAATTCATGCTGGAAGCGAGAAAAAGAGCCTGCCTCGGTGTGAGGACTTTTGTGGAGACAACGGTCGCGATGGCGTTGGCGGTATCGTGGAAGCCATTGATGTACTCAAAAGCCAACACCACCAACAGCACGACCAGAAGGAGCATCAGTGCAGGGGTCATGGGATCGGCTGGCTCACGAGTATTTCAAGGCGATCAGCGATAGAACGTTGCCGGCATCCCGGCAACGGTCCACGACTTTCTCCATCAGGTCATAGAGGTCGCGGAGCATCATTACCTTGATGGGATCATGCTTGCCGCTGTAAAGGTCCTGCAGAAGTTCGAGAATGAGTTTGTCCGCATTTCCCTCGATGAGCTGGAGCTTAGCGTTCATGTCCTTCATGCGCTCCAAGTGCATTTTCTTGCGCAACTCACCCACCATCAGAACAACGGTACTCGCCGCGTCTTCCATCATTCCCAGTTGGCGTGAGAAATCGCAGCCTTGCAGCTTGTTGCTGCAGATCATGTAACGTTCGGCGATTTTCTCGACGGTCTTCGGAATCTTGTAGAGAGCGTTGCTGAGGGCTTCAATATCCTCGCGCTCAAGCTCGGTGACAAAAGTGCGGCAAAGCTCTTCCTTGATTTGCTCGGTGATTTGTTTGTCCTTGCGACGAACAAGTTTGAGTTCGTCCATTTTCTGCGCCTCGGGTGATTGTGCAAAAATGTGCGTCAGAACTTGAACGCCATGAAGAGCTTCCTCCGCGCTTTTTTCCAAGAGGTCGTAAAAGACATCAGATTTTCCAAAGAACTTTTGTAACGAGAACATGGGCTGTTTCAGATGAGGTGCCAAGAGGGGAGGAGACACATCAAACTGGAAGACGCCAAGAAAGTCACCTAAATGTCACATCATTGCGACAATCAGAAATGAATGGGCTGGTTGCGCTCAACTGTGCAGTCGAGCAATGCCGACAGGTCGTGTTAAACCAGCGGTGTCCGGTAGCAGGTCGCTCGGTCGAGGACGACGCGTTCATACGCGTCATCGAGATTGAGCGTTGTTTCGGCGCCACCCAGAAAGAGATAGCCGCCGGGCCGGAGGAGTCGCCGGATCTTGCCGAGAATCGTTTTCTTGGTTTCGACATCAAAATAGATGAGCACGTTTCTGAGGAAAACAACGTCCATTGCGGGCATGAAGGGCCAGTTGCTCACGAGGTTCAATTCCTTGAACAGCACTTTTTTCCTCAGGACTGGGTCGAACTCCCAATTGTCGCCCTGGCGTTTAAAAAATTTGACGAGATGGGTTGCGGGCAGACCACGGTTCACCTCCAACTGGCTGTAGATTCCGGATTGCGCCTGTGCGAGGACGGCGAGGGAAAGATCGGTTGCAATGAAATTGAAATTCCATTGGAAGATCTCCGGAAAATTTTCGGCGATCGTCATGAGAACGCTGAAACTTTCCTGGCCCGTCGATGCGGCTCCGCACCAGAAATTTAATTGCCGCTCTGCGCGTCTTTTTTGCACCAATTCCGGGAGCAGTGATTTTTTCAACGCTTCAAATGGATGAAGATCTCTGAAAAAGGACGTCTCGTTCGTGGTCATTGCATCCACGACGCGGCGGTGTAATTCGCTGCCTGGTTTGGCGCGGAGTTGATCGACGAGGAGATCGATGGACGCAATGTTCTCCTTCCGTGCAAGGGTCAGTAATCTCGATTCGACGAGATATTCTTTTCCGGGTTCGATCACGATCGCTGCCTGTGCGCGAACGTAATTGCGAACATAATCAAAGTCGGCAGGTTTCATGGAGCGGGCGTCGATATAGAGGATTTGATTAAACCGAGGGCGCCGGGGGGACTGACTGAACGCGTTTTAGGATCTCAGAGGCGAGTTCCTTGAGAGACAGCACTTTTTCCGCAAGGCCCGCTGTGGCCACAGCCCCGGGCATGCCCCAGACGACGCTGGAGGCTTCATCTTGTGCGAGAATTTGGCCGCCAGCGGCTTGAATGGTCTCGCAACCTTTGAGGCCGTCTTGCCCCATCCCCGTGAGGACGACAGCAAGAACGCCTGCACCGTAGGATTTGGCTACCGAGCGAAACAAGACGTCGACGGCTGGGCGGCACGAATTCTCCGGCTTTTCCTCGTGGAGATGCAGGATGACTCCGTCCCGCACGCGTTCGGTTTCCATGTGGAAGCCGCCTGGAGCGACCCATAACTGGCCGGGGCGAATGAGTTGGCCTGCAACGCCTTCCTGACAACGGAAACCCGAGATATTACCGAGACGTTCTGCAAGAAGACGGGTGAACAGCGGCGGCATGTGTTGGACGACGACGACTGGAACAGGAAAGTCTTTACCGAGGGCTGGCAGGAGTTCAGCAAGGGCATTCGGCCCCCCCGTGGATACGCCGATAGCGAGGACTCCGATCTTGGAAGACCCTTTTGAGGCGAGTGGGAATCGCGGAGCGGGAGGTCCGGCAATCGCTCGGGGCTGTGCAAGGCTTGTGAGGGCGTCTTTGCGGCGGCACAGGGCCTTGATTTTAGGAATCAGTTCTTCACGGATTCGCTCCATGCCTTGGATGACGCTTCCCACGTTTGCGGGTTTGGTCACGTAATCGCTGGCCCCCAGAGAAAGGGCGTCCAAAGTGGCGCTCGAGCCGCGCTCTGTGAGCGTGCTGAACATGATAATGGGGAGCTTTTGATGGGTTTTTCGCAACGCTTTGAGCGTTGCGATACCATCCATCACTGGCATTTCCATGTCCAGAGTCACGATGTCAGGGTGGAGTTGCTGCACCTTTGGAAGGGCAATTTCTCCGTTAGCTGCCATACCGACCACCTCAATCTCAGGATCTGCTTGGAGCAAGTCAGAGAGGAGACGCCGAATGACGGCGGAATCATCAACAATAAGGACGCGAATTTTATCCATGGGATAAGTGCGAAGGATTCATGCGCTGAGCCGTGCGGAGTGCGTGCGTACCCGCGGTAATGGGAAGAAGGGCACGCTAGAGCATCCCCATGATGATCAACTTTTCGTGCAGTTGATCCTTGGTAAAAGGCTTCATTAAATATTCGTTGGCGCCCGCAGCGAGCGCTTTTTGGACCTGTTCCATGGACGACTCGGTTGTGACCATCATGATTTTAATATCCGAGAGGAGCACGTTTGCTCGGACTGCGCAGAGAAGTTCAAAGCCGTCCATGATCGGCATATTCCAGTCGACAAGCATCAAGTCGACCTGTTCGCCATGGTAGAGGCGTTCGATGGCCTCCTGCCCATCCCCAGCTTCGAGCACTTCAAACTGAAGTTCCCGGAGCAGCTTGCTCAGGATCATTCTGACCATTTTGGAGTCGTCTACGATGAGAGCACGCATAGATTATTGGGAGTTAAATACGGCCTTCCAGCCCTTCCGATTCAGGGAGAGACTCCCAACTCTAAGAAGAAGAGGTGCTGCATGGCTTTCAAGAAGTCCTACAGAAAGTACGGAGCTCACAGGGTGAATGTTAGGGGAGACACGCCCAAAGGATAAATGGCATTGGGTGCGCTATCAACTAATACTGACAAACGTTTTACAGGAGACAAAAAAAGCCCCGCCAGTCCTGGACTGCGGGGATTTTTTGATTTCAAAAAAAGCCGGTTGTGACGGACTAGTTTTTAACGGAAGCCACGGTGCTTTGCAGGCTTGCAGCCATCCGGGCGAGTTCGAGCGCTGCCTTCTCGGTATCGGAGGCTCCAAGGGTGGTGTTCCTCGCTGCCTCTGCGACGCCCAGAATGTTTTGGGCAATTTCCGTGCTGCCTTGGGCGGCTTCAGCCACATTGCGAGTGATCTCGTTGGTCGTGGCAGTCTGTTCCTCAACAGCGCTTGCGATCGTTGTCTGGTAGTCGCTGATCTTGTTGATCACGCTGTTGATTTCGGAAATCGCCGCGACGGCATGATTCGTATCCGACTGTATTTTCTCGATTTTCTGGCTGATGTCTTCCGTGGCTCTGGCGGTTTCTTTCGCCAGTTCCTTCACTTCGTTGGCGACGACTGCGAAGCCTTTTCCAGCTTCGCCGGCCCGAGCGGCTTCGATGGTCGCATTCAAGGCGAGGAGGTTTGTTTGCTGCGCGATCGAGGTGATTGTTTTAATGACCTTCCCGATTTCTGCGCTGCTGATACCCAGTTTCGAAATGGTCGCGCTGGCGCTGTCCGCGGCAGTGACACCCACGGAGGCGACTTTGGCGGCCTCTTGAGCGTTCTTTGCGATTTCACGAATGCTTGCGCTCATTTCCTCGGTGCCTGCCGCAACCGTTTGTACGTTTGTACTCACTTGCTGTGCGGCCGCCGAAACAACACCGGCCTGGGCGGCGGTTTCTTCAGCGTTTGAGACCATTTGCTGGCTGTTCGCGGAAAGCTCTTCCGAGGCAGACGAAAGGGTCTGAGCATTGTCGGAAACTTGCTGCAAAACCTGCACCAGAGCGAGACGCTGGCGCACGGTTGAGGTGACGTCTGTTGCGATTTTAATCACCTTGACGACGCGTCCCGTCTCATCGGTGACTGGAGAATAGACGGCCTGAAGCCAGAGCTCTTTTCCAGACCGGGTGAAGCGCTTAAATTCGCCTGACTTGGATTTGCCCGCCTTTAGGTCGGGCCAAAACTGCATATACTCGACCGAGTTCACGGTCTCCTGATCGCAGAACATCCGGTGGTGTTTGCCTTTTAAAACATCCACAGAGTACTCCATGGTATTTTGGAAGTTCTGGTTGGCGGTGAGGATGTTGCCTTCGGTGTCGAATTCAATGTAGGCGTAGGCGCTGTCGATCGCGCGGAATATCCCGCGCATGTTCTGACGCTCTAGCTCCGACTCGGTAATGTCATACCGGACCCCCAGATATTTCTTGGGTTTTCCATTCTCGCCCATGATGGGGGCGATGACGGCGTCGACGTAGTAAGGAGTCCCGTCTTTGGCGCGGTTTTTGATAATCCCGCGAAACATGTTTCCACGACCGATGGTGGACCACAGTTCTTTGAAGACATCTTTGGGCATATCGGGATGCCGTGTCGTGTTGTGCGGCTTTCCGATGAGTTCTTCCTTCGAATATTTGGAAACCTCGCAAAACTTTTCGTTGATCGAGAGAATGTCTCCGCGGAGATCGGATTCCGAGACGATGCTCGTCATGTTCATGATGTCCGTGCGCGCTTTGAGTTCCGCCTTGGAGGCGGTAACATCTGTGGCGAACTTAATCACTTTAACCGGCTTTCCATTGTCACCGAGGACGGGATTGTAGGACGCGATGATCCAGACTTCTTTTCCGCCTTTGCCCAGACGCTTGAATTCACCGGGCTGGAATTCGCCGTGGTTCAGAGCCTGCCAAAAGCGTTTGTATTCAATGCTTTCAGAGTAGGACCGCTCGCAGAACATCTCGTGGTGTCTGCCTTGAATCTCGTGCAGGGAATAACCCATCGTGTGGAGAAAGTTTTCATTGGCGCCGAGGATGGTTCCATCCATACCGAACTCGATCACGGCTTGTGAGCGGTTGAGGGCGGCCACTGTCCCCTTCAAATCAGCGAGTTCATGATTGGGAGTGCTGCGTTTGGCCGCGGTTGCTTTGGGTGCGGCTGTTTTCGCGGCGGTTGACTTGGGAGCGGTCGCCCTGGTCGCTGGAGCATGGATCACTTCAAGGCCATTGTCCGCACCGTTGCGGATTCCGTTTGCGCTGGCTCCATTGCGTTCTGCTTTCGGTGCTAGGAGGGCTTTGGTGCCGGTTCTACGCGTTGCTTTCATAGGAGGAGTTCTCTATCTGGTTTGCTGGGGGTCAGTTTTTGGTCGAAGCCAATGCCGAGGTGGAAGCCACGGGGAGGTTCGCCGCTTTTTCAGTATCGAGAATCAGAAGAAGTCGATTTTGGAGCTTGTACACACCGGTCACGAGATCGCGCACAACGCCGGTGACGGTTTCTGGAATACGTTCGAAACTTTCGTCCTCAATTTCGACGACATCGCCAATCTGATCGACGAGAAAGCTCAGTGCGCCCTCATCGGTGCGCACGACAACATTCATGGGAAGTTGCCCCTCGCTTCTGGGGGGCAAGTCCAGACGCCGGCGGAGGTCGATGGCAGTAATGATTTGACCGCGGAGGTTGATCAGGCCTTCCACCGTCATGGGTGCCGTCGGAACGCGCGTCATTTCCTGATAACGAATGACTTCCTGAACTTTGAGCACATCAACGCCCAGAAAGAGGGATCCAAGACTGAAGGTGGCAAACTGTTTGCTGGGCGTCATGCGAAAGGGGATCAGGCTGCGGCCGAAGGATTCGTCTTGTTCGGGAAGAAAGAGGGGTCGAAGGCGCGGATGATGGAATGGACATCGAGAAGGTCCGTTACATGGTTTTGAACCACAATCGAGCCGAGGATTCCATTGCCGAAAGAATGCCGTTTTTCGGTGATCACCTCGCTGACAACGTCTTCGATTTTACCCACGACCAGTCCGACGCTTTTTCCTTTTTCGGTGTACACGACCACCTGCATGGCTTCATTTTCCGCCTCGGAAACGGCCGCAGGGGAGACTGGAAGGTGGTTCGCAATCTGGATAAGGGGAAGGATTTGCCCGCGATAACGGACGACGGGATTTCCTCCCGAGTATTCCACGGAGGAACGAGAAAACTCTTCGAGGCGGGCCACCATGGAGAGAGGAATCGCCATCCGGGTGTTTTGGCCGACGGAAAAGAGAAGCAGGGTTTGCTTCTGCTCCTGATTCTTACGGGCCTCGGCAGCCGCGCTGTCCAAATGGTTGGTACGATCGTGGACTTCGGAAACGACGCGCGATTGCTGTGCGAGGCCCAAGACATCCAGAATCAAGGCCACTTTTCCATCGCCCATGATGGTGGCGCCTGCAAAGCAGCCCACGCCTTTTAATTGCTTTCCGAGAGGCTTCACCACGATTTCCTGCGTATCGTTGATGTCATCCACGACAAGTCCGAACGGATGTCCGTCTGCCTGTACCACGACGATGTTCACCTCGCGCTCTTCTTCGGTCGCGGTCCCACCGGAGCTCAGTTTGAGCTCGCGGTTGAGATAAACGAGGGGAAGAAGTTTTCCGCGCAGGCGGTACACGGGGGCGCCATGGATAAACTCGATCTGTTCCTTTGCGGCAGCGGCCTCGAGGCGAACGAGTTCAAGGAGGCTGATTTGAGGGATGGCGAAGCGTTCGCCTCCGCTGGTCACGATGAGGGCCGGAATGATTGCAAGCGTGAGAGGAATTTTGATCTTGAGCGTTGTGCCTTTGCCCAACTGGCTTTGCAGATCCACCGTGCCGCCGATTTTTTCGATATTGGTTTTCACCACATCCATGCCCACGCCGCGGCCGGAGACATTGGTGATTTTTTCAGCCGTGGAAAAGCCGGGCATGAAAATCAAATGCAGCCCTTCATGATCACTCATGCGCGCGGCTTGTTCGGGGCTGATGATGCCGCGCTGGATGGCCTTGGCTTTGACGCGCTCGAGGTCAATGCCGCCGCCATCATCGATGATTTCAATGTTCACCTGGCCGCCCTCGTGGAAGGCACGCATTTTGAGGACGCCTTCGGCGGCCTTGCCACGCGCTTCGCGAACCTCCGGTGTTTCAATGCCGTGGTCTACGGAGTTCCGAACGATATGGGTGAGAGGATCTTTGATGGCCTCGATGATGGTTTTATCGAGTTCCGTCTCTTTGCCCTCCATCTCGAGGCGGATTTCCTTGCCGCAACTCGCGGAAAGGTCGCGCACGACGCGAGGGAGTTTGCTCCAAATATTGCCGATGGGCTGCATGCGCGTCTTCATCGCGCTGCCTTGAAGCTCCGTCGTGATCAAATTGAGTCTTTGTGCCGTGGCGAGAAAAGCGCTGTCCTGATGCTGGCTCGTAAATTGAAGCACCTGATTGCGGGCGAGAACGAGCTCTCCGACCAAATTCATCAATTTATCAAGGAGGCTGACATCGACCCGGATTGAGCTGTCTGAGGCTGCCGACGAGCGGTGCTCCGTTGGCTCCTGCAGCACGGCGGGGGCGACTGCTGGCAGAGCGGGTTTGGGTGTCTCAACGGGTGCGACCGAAACAGGAGCGGCTTTTTGAACAACAGGGGCGACAACAGCGGGTGAGGGCGCTTCTTCTTCCTCTATAGTTTCGTCCTCATGGAGCTCCTCGGGTGCGGCGGGCGGAGTTTGCGCAGCTGGCGCTGTCGCTGCTGCTGGGGCTGGAGCTGGGGCTGGGGCTGGAGCTGGAGCTGGAGCTGGAGCTGGAGCTGGAGCTGGTGTGGCTGGTTGCGCTTCATTTGAAGAGCCATCCTTCAGCCTGTCTAAAAGTTGGATGAGTTCCGAATAATCGCGCTCTTCCGGAGCGCCTGAGGCCTCGATTTCGCCCATCATTTTTCGGACGACATCCACTGTGGCGAGGAGCGCTCCCGCGATGGCTGGATTGATGACGAGAAGCCCGTCGCGCATGCGGCTGAGCAGATTTTCTCCGACGTGGGAGACCGCTTCGAGCTGGCCATAGCCAAGGAAGCCTGCAGACCCTTTCAGGGTATGTATTGTGCGGAAGATGCTGCTGAGCGTCTCCTTGTCATGCGGATCTTTCTCAAGCTCGACTAGATCTCTTTCCAGTCGATCAAGATTCTCATGGCTTTCGATCAGAAACTCTTTGATGAGGTCATCCATAGAAAAGCGAGGGTTGGAGATCCTAGGGGTCTCGTTATTTGAAGCAAGTTAAATATCTATGGGTCGAGTGGACCCAAGGCCTTTTAGATATCGAAAATGTTCTTTGAGAGGAGACTGGGGCCTTCATTTTGACAAAAAAAAGCGCTCGATCTTCGGTGTTTGACGAAGTCCGAGCGCTTTTCGAAGCGTGTCAAGGAATGCAAAAGGGGCTATGCGGCCTCAGGATTGGCCTGAATTTCTGGATTTTCTGGTGCTGCAGTTTCGTACTGGAAACGGGTTACCAGTTTCTGCAAGTCGTCAGCCATGCTCGAAAGTTCCAAGGCCGCCATTTGACCGTCTGTGGCGCCTTTGGCCGTTGTCTCGGCGGCAACGGCTACGCCATTGATGTTGCGAGCGATCTCGGTACCGCCTGTGGCTGCTTCGGTGACATTGTGGCTGATTTCGTTGGTCGTTGCGGTCTGCTCTTCCACGGAAGTCGCGATCATGTTCGCAATCTCACTAATGTGTGTAATGACCCCGGTGATTTGGGCGATGGCCTCGACCGCCCCCTTTGTGTCGCCCTGTATGGCTTCAATTTTGAGGCTGATGTCCTCCGCCGCGGAGGTGGTTGCCTTGGCGAGTTCTTTTACTTCGTTGGCAACGACTGCGAATCCTTTGCCAGACTCTCCCGCACGTGCTGCTTCGATGGTTGCATTGAGCGCAAGCAGGTTGGTTTGTTGAGCGATGGAGGTGATCAATTTGATGACGTTACCAATCTCGGCACTGGAATCCCCAAGCTTCAAAATGATCTGGTTGGTAGTCCCTGCGATCTGGACTGCGTCACTCGCGACTTTGGCCGCTTCCACAGCGTTAGTCGCTATTTCGTTGATGCTTGCTGACATCTCCTCGGCGCCTGCCGCGACCGTTTGAAGATTGCGAGACACCTCCTCGGCGGCAGCTCCGACCGTGGTGGACTGGCTTGCGGTCTGTTCCGCCGCCGCGCTCATGTCCGTACTCACCGTGGATAATTGTCCCGAGGCGACAGAGAGCTGCGCGCTCGCCCGAGCGAAGGATTCGATGCTTTGGCGGAACGATTCGAGGAGAAGTTTGAGACCCTCGCCGACTTGTCCGATGGCATCGTCCCCGTGGACAGTGACGGGTTGAGTGAGGTCGCCGGCGGCCGCGGCTTTGACCGTTCTAAGCAAAGCCTGGGCTTTCTGCTGCAGCAGAGCGGCTTCTTCCTTCTCTTTAAGAGCCTTCTTTTGATTTTCAGCCACAGTCTTCCAGTCGACGACTTCTTCCAGAAGAACGGAGCGAATGGACCCGACCATTTGATTTACAGAACGGGCCATGTGACCGATTTCATCGTCTGTTTCCTGGGGCAGGCTTTGGCGGAAATCCCCCTGGGCGACGGAATCAAGCACTTGGGCGGTTCGCTGCATGGTCGCGATGATGCTCGCAGAAACGGCGCGCGAGAGGAGAATGACAACGACGATCAAAACGACCAAGCCCGCGACGAGAAGTCCCTTGGCCTGGGAAATGATCTGTGACACGGAAGTTTCCTCGTTTTTGGTGAACTTGTCGGCGCTTTCGACAAGTTTCAAGATAGCCGCCAGATGCTTTGTGTAGAGGGGTTGCATGGTTTCAGAGAAGACCTTCAGAGCCTTTTCTTTATCGCCCGCCGCGAGTGCTGGATTGAACTGTGTGTCTCGCGCTTGGAAAAATTCCAGTGCAGGCCCCCGCGCTTCATCGAGAAGGAGTTTTTTCATCCCAGCGTCGGGAAGATTCGTTTCCCAGTGACTGCAGCGTGCATTGAACTCCTTTTGGAGGGTTTCGCCCTTTTCAATCAGAGTTGCGATGGCGCCTGGAGCGGTTGTGTTTAAACACTCAAGCGCCACCGTGTAGGATTCAAGGATGTAGGCAGGGGGAGGAAGGATGTCAGCCTGAAGATCCTTACCTTTGATGATCAGTTCGTAATGCGGGCCGTTTACCTTAACATTCTGCATTGTGGCGATAGCGGCAAAGCCGAATAGCAAGGCGCCACTAGCGAAGAGAAGAATCAACAAGTTGAACTTACCCTTGAGAGAAAGATTTTTAAGCATGGTCGTAGAAGAGGCTGCGTTAAAGGGGGGACGCTACCGCAACTTTAGTAAATGGTATTCAATGTTGGATCAAGCAAGGCAAAATTTGCTTTTACGGCGTAACAACGGCTTCTGTTGGGGGCCCGCAGCTAGTGTTCGATGGCTTTGTGATGAACTTCTATTGCGAAAGCGGCGGAATTTTATTTTCAACCCTTTCCCGATCTCCCCTGAAGCGTCTAAGGTGAAAGCCAAGTCACCTTTTGTTTTGTCATGACAGCATCCAATCCTTCTTCGTCGCCTCTTGCCGTTGCCATCGCCGCTGCCCGGGCCGCGGGGGATCTTATTCGCCCTCAGTTTGGACGTCCTTTGGATGTCGCCCAGATGTTGGCGCACGACATCAAGCTGGATCTGGATGTGCAGTCGCAGGAGTTGATCACATCCACTTTGTTGGAAGCATTCCCATCCCATGCGATTTACGGAGAGGAGGGCATTGCCGGGGATCAGACAAGCGACTGGCAGTGGATCGTGGATCCGATTGACGGGACCGTAAACTTTTTCTATTCGATTCCGCACTTCTGTATCTCGATCGCCTTGCGCCACAAAGGGGAGATTGTTTTGGGGGTGATCTATGACCCTATGCGCGACGAGCTTTGGGAGGTGGAGAAAGGGGGGGCGCCGAAGTTAAATGGAAAACCTTTTCAGGTGAGTCAGAGGACATTGCTTTCCGATGCAGTGGTGAGCGTGGGGATGTCCAAGTCGCCAGATGTGGCAATGCAGGCGACGGTGCTTTTGGAAAAATATGTGCGGCGGGCGCGGAAATGCCGTCTCATGGGGAGTGCGGCGCTCGACCTGGCTTACGTTGCGTGCGGGCGTCTGGATGCCTACATTGAGCAGTCTGTGAGCCTGTGGGATGTCGCCGCGGGCCAGATTCTGGTGGAGGCTGCCGGGGGGCGTTTTCAAGCGGTTCCGCGGGCTGACAATCCGGACAAGATCAGTGTGCGCGCGTGGAACGGGATCATCGATTTGAGTGTCGAATGAGCGCCGCGGTTTCATCCATGCTGCCTTTGACCGGGCTGGGTTATGATGTGCACCGGTTTGCTGAGGGACGGCCGTTGATTTTGGGGGGCGTGGAAATTCCCTCTGCGAGGGGATTGGACGGGCATTCGGATGCGGATGTGCTGTGCCACGCGATTGCGGATGCGATTTTGGGATCTGTGGGGGAAAAAGACATCGGGTTTCATTTTCCCAATACGGACGCGTCGATAAAGGGGATCAGTTCCCTTGAGTTGCTGAGGAGGGTGATGGTTATTCTAAGGACCCATCAGGGGCGGTTGGTGAACATTGATTCCACGCTTGTGGCGGAGGCTCCGAAAATAAACCCGCATGTCGAGTCGATGAGGCGCTGCCTTTCGGAGGTGCTCGGGATCGCGCCCGCGCGCATCGGGATCAAGGCCACCACCAATGAAAGGATGGGATTTGTGGGGCGAGAAGAGGGGATAGCCGCTCTTGCTGTGGCGATGGTTTTGATTCCGGAACCAACAAATCCCGATTGAGTGTTGTCGCAGTGCGATGAGATAAAGGGAGTCTTTATTGTCACGCTGCGAGCTGCGAAACCTTTTTGTGACCATGTCCGTACAACTGTTTAACACCGCCACCCGGTCTCTTGAGCCATTCAAGCCCCTTGATCCTCTGGGGCTGCAGGTGAAGATGTATACGTGCGGGCCGACGGTTTATAATTTCGCCCACATTGGAAATTTCAGGGCGTACATGTTTGAGGATGTGTTGCAGCGTCATCTCGAAGCTCGCGGCTTTGTGGTGGAGAGGGTCATGAATCTGACGGACGTGGATGACAAAACCATTGCGGGGTGCAAGAGCTGCGGGGTGCCTCTGGGAGATTTCACGGCCAAGTTCAAGGCGGCTTTCTTCGAGGATTTAAAAGCGTTGCGGATCAAACCCGCGGCCCATTACCCGGCGGCGACGGCCCCTGAGTATATCGCCCGGATGATTTTGATGATTGAAAACCTGCAGGCGCAGGGGATTGCGTATCAGGCTGAGGACGGGTCTGTGTACTTCCGGATTTCCAAGTTTCCACGTTACGGGCAGCTTGCGCATCTGAATTTGGAGGAATTGCGACCGTCTGGCCGGATTCAAAACGACGAATACGAGAAGGAGGCGATTGGTGATTTTGCGCTGTGGAAGGCGTGGAATGCGAATGACGGTGAGGTGTGGTGGGAAAGTCCGTGGGGGAAGGGGCGGCCTGGGTGGCACATTGAATGCAGCGCGATGGCGACGGCGCTGCTGGGGCCTGAGTTGGATATTCACTGCGGCGGCGTGGATAATATCTTTCCCCATCACGAGGCGGAAATTGCGCAGTCTGAATGTTATACGGGGCGGCATTTTTCGCGTTACTGGCTGCATTGCGCGCATTTGATGGTGGAAGGGCAAAAAATGGCAAAGTCCGCGGGGAATTTTTACACCCTGCGTGATTTGTTGGAGAAGGGCTACACGGGGCGTGAAATCCGGTATGTTCTTCTGAGCGTGCATTACCGGTTGCCGTTGAATTTTACGCTGAGCGGGTTGGATGCGGCGCGTACGGCGTTGGTGCGGATTGATGCGTGGGTGGAACGGCTGCGGGTGTTGGCGGGGGAGAAGACCGTGCCTGCGGGCGCTACGCTGCCGGCGTGTGAGCGGTTTTTGGAAGCTTTGGACGACGACTTGAATATTTCCGGAGCGTTGGGGCACCTGTTCGATTGGATTCGCGAGTCCAACCGGGCGATGGATGCGAACGAAGTGTCCGCGGAAGACGCTGCAAAGACGCTGTCTGACTTTGCGATACTGAACTCGATTCTGGCACTGGAAGCCGACAAAGCAGCCATTCCCGAGGCTGTGCAACTGTTGGTGGAGGAGCGTCAGGCTGCGAGGGAAGCCCGGCAGTGGGGGCGCTCCGATGAGCTCCGAGACGCCCTTGCAGCCTTGGGGTGGCAGGTGAAGGACACCAAACAAGGGCCTCAAATTACCCGGATTTAGGGAAGAAGCGGTTTTCGCGTGTTATTTTACAAACATTTGGCAAAGTTTTTCCCTTTCCCCGCAATCCAGTCCGCACCCCATTAAGATGTCCGCTCTTTACAGTCCCGAGGCTTATTTAGATTTGCAGCACTCCGAGCATCGCATGCTTTTTGAGAGTGCGGTGAATGCATGGGACGCGCTGGCGCAGATTAGCAGCTACCTGCAATTCCGGCTGAAGCCGGGGATCCATGGGCGGTTGATTGGGAAGCCGTTTATCAGCGGGGCGGTTTTTATTGGGGCGGGGACGGAGGTGGAGCAAGGAGCGATGATCAAGGGCCCTGCATGGATTGGGGAGGGGTGTGAAATTCGCAACGGTTGTTACATTCGCGAGAATGTGATTGTGGGGTCCGGGTGTGTGTTGGGGAATTCGTGTGAGTTTAAAAACTCGATCATTTTTGATGAGGCGCAGGTGCCGCACTTCAACTACGTGGGAGATTCCATTCTCGGTTTTCGTGCGCACCTTGGGGCGGGAGTGATTCTTTCGAACGTCCGCTTGGATCATGCCGAAGTTGTTGTTCCCAAAGATAATGGAGGCTACATGCCCACGGGCTTGCGGAAATTTGGAGCCATTATCGGCGACCGTGCCGAAGTGGGTTGCAATTCTGTATTGAACCCGGGTTCGATTATTGGAAGAAACTCCGTGATCTATCCCGGAACGCAATGGAGGGGTGTTCTTCCCGCCAACTCGACTGTAAAAACGATTCAAACGCAGCAGGTCGTGGAGCGCCGCTCCTAGTTTCCCGATTCCTAACTTATCCTTCCCCGCCATGTCTTTGCCCTCTTCCTCTCCAGCTCCCCAAGCAGACGCTCACGGATTTGATCCGCTTGCTTTTTGGATTCAATACCGCGGTGCCATTCGTGCCACGGGAGCCCTGCTTCTCGCCGCGATGGTGGTCTATGCGGTGACAGAATGGACAGGCTACCAGAAACGGCAAGCTGCGGCGGAGGCTTTTGCGGTGGCAAAAACGCCCGAGGAACTGGCGAAATTTATGAGGGAGCACGCGGGGATGGCTCTGGCGGGGAATGCCACAATGCTTCTCGCTGGAAAACAGCGTGAGGAGGGTAAGATCGAAGAGGCAGTAAAAACGTTGAATGCTTTTCTGAAGGATTACCCCAAACATCCGATGCTGGGAGCAGCGCACCTGGCGCTCGCTTCGATTCTGGAGCAGCAGGGAAAACAGGATGAGGCTCTTTCGGCTTACAGGCGTCTGACGGCGACAGACCCTCGTGGAATGGCGGCTCCAGTGGCGCTTCTGCGTTCCGCTCGTATTTACAAATTGCAGAATAAAAACGAGGAGGCGAAGGCGATGTACGAGAGTTTGCAAAGCCAGTTTCCGAAGTCTTCTTTTGCGAACGAAGCACTGCTGGAGGGGCAGCAACTCGCTGCGCCCGTGGAGACACCGGTCGCGGATCCAGCCGCGGTTTTGCCTGCGCCTGCGCCTGCGCCTGCAGCGGCTCCAGCTCCAGCTCCAGAGGGGGCCAAATAGAAGTTTGTTTGAAACGCCTAGGCTCCGTTTTTGAGCCCGTCGACTCTCCAGCGGACCGTCGGTGGTGCGCTGGAGGCTGAACGCTCCGGGTTACGCTCCAATTTCTGCGAGCACGCGTTGCATGTACTGGATACTTTCCAACGCCAGCCGTTCGGGGCCGGGAGAGTAATCAAACACTTCGACAGAAACCCAACCGGTGTAGTTAATTTCGCGCAGTGTTTTGAAGATGGGCCGGAAGTCCACGTCACCCATTCCCGGGCCGCGCCTGTTGGGATCATTGGCGTGAAAATGAGCCATGTTGGCGGCGTGGTTGCGGAGGATGTCACAGATGGGAGTGGGTTCACTGGACATCGCTTTGACGTCCAGATGCAACCTGCAGTTGGGAGAATCAATCAACCGCATGAGTTGCGCTCCCAAATCGGCGGTTCGCAAAAAATCGCCTTCCTCTGGTCCAAGGGGTTCGAGCGCGAGAGTGATGCCGCGCTCTTCGAGCAACGGGACAACCTGGCGGAGTGTTTCTGCGGCGTAAGCCATGGCGTCGTCGTGGGAGACGCCGGGCAAGAGGTTGCGTTGTTTGGGCGAGCCCAACACCATGACGTGGCCGCCGAGCTCGCTGCACAAATGGATCAGGGCTTTGAAATAGTCCGCGGTGCGCTGGCGCACAGCGAGCTCTGGAGAGGTGAGGTAAAAGCCTTCCGTTTGGGCTAAAAGCCAATGGAGTCCAATGATTTCCAAGCCTGAATCAGCCGCGATTTTTTTCAACTCCAAGCGCCTGTTAGCCGGGACGTCCGTGGCGTATTTGGCGAGAGTGAAGGGCGCGATTTCAAGGCCTGTGTAGCCGCATTCGCGCGCAAAGGTGCAGGCTTTTTCAAAGGACCAGTCCGGAAAGGTTTCGTTGCAAATGGCAAACTTCATGGGTGTGATTCAGCAAGGGGAGGTTTTATTTGGCGAGTTTATTAATGGTATAGGCGACCATCGTATGTCCAAGCGGTTGAGTCTCCGATTTCAAACCGGACAGTACGACCCGCATGACACGCTGCGGTTCCATATGGGGATAAGTGAGTTGGACCTTGCGGCGGTCCTGGCTCCATTGGACTTGGGCTGGTCTGGTATGGCGCGGGGCGGTTTCAGGGCCGCCATAGTTTGAGGAGTATTTGTACCAGTAGGTGTCTGTCTCAAAAGCCTCTGGTTTTTCGCCCGTGCCTGGATCGACGGGAGCCGTGAATTCGAGTTCAAAGCCGTCCTTGAGCAGGTGCATGTGAAGAACTTCAAAAACGGGGCCTCCCTTGAATTGAATGCGTTGGAGCCCTTCCATGGGGCCCGCCCATTCGCGCATGGTCTGGCCCACATAGAGTTCTGTGCCGTCTGGAGAAAAAGTCATGCGGTTGGACCCGTTGCGCAGCCCGTCGTTGGAATAAAAATCCACGCAGGCGCCCTGCAGGGTGTCGTCGACATTCTCGAGCATCACGCGGATGATTCTGGGGGCGGCGGCGTCGGCCACGAGCATCTGGCCAGTAAACGGGCCAAACTTGCCTCCAGTGAGATCGAACAGAGGTTCGGCTGGGGAGCGTGAAAAACCATAGGGAAACAACACGGCGGCTGGCGTCCGCATGGCGTCGAGTTCCTCCATGGGTTGTTTGAGGGGGTCGCGATCCGGCTGATTTTTCACGTATTCCGGATCCCAAACAAGGGAGGAAGGATGGCCGTAAAAGAGGCCCTTGCGGACATGGTAGAGGGGATTGGTGGTGCGGAAGTCCCCCTGATTGTCGGTGACCCAAAGGGCTCCGTCGGGGCCTGTTTGAATGCCGTTGGGGGACCGGAATCCCTTCGCCCAGGGAGTGAGTCCGGTCTTTGGGTTCCAATGCATGACCCAGCCCCGGTAGGGAACGGAAGCAAAGTTGCGACCGCGCCGGCTCACTGGCGAGAAAGTGCCGCGAGTGTGCTCGAGTGTGAAGCCGGAATGGGAGGCGGTGTTTAAAGCGATGAAGAAGCCACCGGCACCGTCGGGAACAGGACCTGCGGTGACTTCGTGATAGGCTCCGCTCAAGTTGAAGGACGCTTCGGTGCGGTATTCGTCGGCGATGCCGTCTCCGTCGTGATCGATGAGGCGAGTGAGTTCGGGCATCTGGCTGACGAGGATTTCCCGGTCTGATATCACAAACAGTCCATTGCTGTTATGGAGGGACTGATCGCTGAACCGCGTCCATTGCATTTCTGCGGGCGTGGCTTTTGGTGTCGCCATGAGGACGCCGGTGCGTCTGGTGACAACGACCAGTTTTCCCGAAGGCGTGAAGCCGAGGCCGCCGATCTCGGGGGCAATGCCCTTTGGCATCGGGATTTCCTGGACTTGGTAGGGACGGTTCTCTTTGGGGGCTGGTCCTTGGGAGAAGGAGGAGGACGCAAACGCAGAAAGCCAGAGGCTGGTTGCGGCGGAGAGGGGAAAGGAGGAGAAATTTTTCACGGCGAGGTAAGAGTGTAAAACGCAGTCTCTGGGAGCTTAGGGTTTCTTGGATTTGGGCTCGCTGGGTTGTGCTGGCGGTGACTGGGGCGGTTCCGGGCGGTCCTTAAAGGAAACAAGGAGGCCTTCTTTCTCCGGTTGTACTTTGACGGAAGCGGTGTCGGCGGGAGACACGTTCCAGGTCAATGCGGCTGGGCCACTTTCCTGGGTTACCTTGACTTTGAAGCCGTCTGTTATCGAAGGAAGAATGGACTCGCGATAAATTCTCGTGCCAATCTGGTAGCGGAACTCGGGCCCGGTGTGGAGCATGCGGTAGCCCAGAAAAAGGGGCGCAGGATCGGCGCTTTCTGCGAGGGGCATTGCCCCGGAAGCGCGGTACACCAAGTAGCCCATCAGGAGGGGAATATACATTTTGGGCCGGAAAGCGCCCGGTTCTTTTCCCCAGTAAGAATTCATGTCTAGAAAACCGCCGCGCCAGGCGTAAAGGAGCCTGCATTCGGTGGAATCCCAAACGTAGGAAAACTCCGGGCCGTGATTGACTGCGATGGCGCCGGCGACACCTTTCTCGGCTTTACGAACGACAGGGACCTGCCGTTCCACACCCGTGGTGGGATCCTTTTCGGCCTGTGTGATATCCAGACGTGTGGCGGGATCGTATTTGACGGCGTCTTTACCCACACCGTGGTTTTTGAAGACTGCGGGGTCCAAATTGGGATCCGGCGCAAAGGTGCGCATGACAAATGGTTTCTCGAACGTGCCGAGGGGTGTGTGGGAGATGCCGGAGTTCTTCAAGGCGTCCTCGACTTTCACTACTTTCTCCCCGCTTTTTTGGGGAGATTCCAATTTTGCGCCTGCCGCGCGCACCCGCATGACACCGCGCATGGTGAACCAGTGACCGGGGAACGTGCAGACGTAGGGATATTCGCCCTCTTGGGAAGGCGAGTTAAAAGTGAGGATCTCTTTTTGGGTCGGAGCTAGAAGTTTCGTGGCAGCGATAATCCCCGGGACGTCCGGGACAAAGTGTTTTTCCATGCCTTCCAGTCCCATGGTATTCACCGCGGCGATGACGGCGGGTTCGGCCTCTGGTTTGAGGAGGATGAGGTTGTGTGGCATGACGCAGTCGTTTGAGAAAGTGAGTTCGACGGGGGCGCCGGCTGTGACGTCGAAGCGGGTGGTCTCAAACTTGATGAGGCCCGGCAGAACTTTCATGGAGACCTTGGCGGGTTCGCCCTTGGCTGGCGCCTGTGCGAGGGCCGCTGCGGGATGGAGAATCGCAGGCGCGAGCGTGAGAAGGGTGAGGAAGCAGGGCAGGGAGTTCATGGGGAATGCGAGAAGTTCGCGAAGAGACTAGCCGGATGTGGTGTATATTGCTGGCTTTGTTTTCGAATTGTTTGTGGTGTGTCTGCAAACAAAGGTGGCTGCTGGCGGAGGTCGTGTCAAAGGCCCGTGAAAACTCGGCTGCAACCATTTAGGGGCCTGAATGAGGTGCTTGAAACGCACGTGGCGTGTTAACCTTGGGCGTGTAGCGCGTTTGAAAATGTATTCATTATGAAAACAATCTCGAAGCGGGCGCCGGAATATTCTAAGGAAAGAGGATGCTCCTGAACTTGAAGAAAGCATCTGCGGGGAATGAAGCCGTTTTGTTGTCGCGGCCGCCCTTGGAACGCATGTCCAAACTTCACGCCCTGTTGCAGGCAGGTGCGTATCCCAATTGCGCTTCGCTGTCCCGTGAATTTGAGATTAGCAAGAAGACGGCGCAGCGCGATTTGGATTTCATGCGTGACCGGCTGGCTCTGCCGATTGTGTATGATGCGCGCAAGTTTGGATTTTACTACACGCGGCCTGTGGATTCGCTGCCTTCGCTGGATGTGAGCGAGGGGGAGTTGGTGGCGCTTTTTATCGCGCAAAAAGCGCTTCACCAGCATCATGGAACGGTCTATGAGGCGCCGTTGCGGTCGGCTTGCGCGAAGATTGCGGAGGCGATGAAGGACCGTATATCGGTGGATATCCATGATCTGGCGAACCGAGTGTTTTTCAAGGGCGAGAGTGTGAGTGAAGTTGAGCCTGAGATTTTTGAAGCGGTGGGAACTGCGGTGCGCGAGTGCCGGGAACTGAAGTTTGTGTACCGGAAACTGGAAGCCGAGCGTGCTGAGAGCAGGCGCGTGCGGCCGTATCACCTGGGGTGTGTAAACAACCAGTGGTATCTGTTTGGCTGGGACTTGCAGCGGGACGAGATGCGCACTTTTGTTTTATCAAGGTTGCAGAAGCCTAAAGTACTGGCGGAGACATTTGAGAGGCCCCGTGATTTTTCGATTGAGAGTTTTTTGCTGCATAGTCTGGGGGTGTTTTCGAGTCAGAAGGCACCGCAGACGGTGCGTATTCGCTTTACGGCGTGGGCGGCGCAGATTGTGCGTGAGCGAGCGTGGCATGCGAGCCAGCGGCTGACGGAGTTGGAAAAAGGGTGCGTGGAGTTGGAGCTGCGGCTCTCGAGTTTTGTGGAGGTGGAGCGCTGGATTTTGAGTTTTGGGGCGCATGCGCGTGTGGTGGCACCGGCGGCATTGGTGGAGACGATGCGTGCCCGCGTGGCGGAGATGAAGAAGTTGTATCGAGAGTAAGAGCTTGTCTGGGGGGGGCGGACAGGTTGGGGGAGGGGTGCCGTTTTGCGATGCGGGACCAAATGGCTCGGCAGTTTTTTTGCAGGACGATCTGATGAGGGTCCTGCGGAGATAGGCACGTTTGTCTGAAAGCACCGGCGCTTGGGTAAGGCGGTTTTTTTCTACGATGGAGATGACGTGACGGATGCTGCCAAACTGATCCAATACAAAAAACGTGCGATTCGTCCCAGAAAACGGGTGTTAGCATCCGGCCAGTGCTATGATGAGAGAAGTCTAAAGAGACTTTTTGGGACACCTTGGATTTAAGGTGGAAGGGGTGTCGCCTAGGAGTGCAGGTTGTTTTCAAGCGGATATTCGACGAACAGTGCGGACAAACATTGAACCCCTCTGAAAATGTTATGAAAAATAGAACCTTGGCGACTGCAGTGGCGGTGATGGGTCTTTTTGAGAGTGTTCTCCGCGCGAACGGGCTCGTGCTCTCAAACGAGCCTGTCCTTAGAACTCTGATGGAGGAGCGGCCTCCCAAAACGCAGGAGCGCCCTCCTCAAAATGCCGTGGGTTTTGGGGACTATTCGGCAGACCTGCTCGCTTCTGAGCCCACGGAACCTCTTTTATACAGGACCCTTTCCGGAGCAACGAACGTTGTCCTGCCTCCCAGTATCGTATCCCAGCCATCGGGTCAGTCTGTAACTGTGGGGCAGACGGTGAAACTAAGTGTAGGGGCTGACAGTGGGTCGGGTTCCTTGCGTTATTACTGGAGGAAGGACGGCGTTGTGATCAAGGGGGCGAATAGCTCGGTTTATCAATTTGTGGCTTCAAGCATCGATGCTTCGGGCAGTTATGACTGCGTCGTTGCAAATACCTCGTATGTGGTGACCAGTAACGTGGCGGCGGTTACGGTACGCGCGGCACAGAGTGTTCCACGAATCGTCTCTCAACCAGAGGGAGTGACTATGAATGCGGGCGGAGCGGTCACTCTGCGTATCAGTGCGAGGGGAACGGGAACTTTGACTTATCAATGGCGTCTTGGCGGAAAGAATATTCCGGCCGCGACGGCCTCGGAATACTCCTTCAAGGCGTTGGCCGCAGCCGCAGGCGTCTATGACTGTGTGGTCACGGATTCGGTTTCCAGTGTCACGAGCGCGCAGGCAACGGTGACTTTTCTCGGGGGGACCTTCCATGGCCTGATCGAGAGGAATCCGACACTCAATGGGAATCTGGCTTCGCGGATCGAAGTCACGACAACTGCGACTGGAGCCTGCAGTTTAAAGATAACCAGCGGGAGTCTTTCCACATCGGTCACAGGACAAATTTCCGCAGGTAAAACATCGCAGGCGGCACTCGAGTTGGCTGTGGCTAAAGTTGGCACCCTCGCGCTTGTGATGGACGCCTCCGGCAACAAGTTGACGGGGACGCTCAAGAACGCGGGCGGAACCGGCAGTGCGTCTGTAAGTGCTTGGCGAAATCCGTGGGCGGAGACCACGGGCAAAGCGGCCAAAGTCAGTGGGCCTTATACGTTTTACTTCGAGAAGTCTGGCACAAGCCTTGCATTGCCAGAGGGTTATGGTCATGCTTTGTTCCAGGTAAATGAAACCACGGGGAACTTAACCATGGTGGGCTCTCTTGCTGATGGTAGCGTCATTACCGGCAGCACGTTTGTAGGAAAAGACGGTCAAGTTTTGTTGTATGCCCCTCTTTACGCAAATCATGGCTCTGTCGCGGGAACGCTTTCTGTGACACAGGGAGTGAACGCGCCTAAAAATAACGCATTGAACGGGGCGGCAACGTGGTTGAAACCGGCGTCCTCGGCCAGTGCGAAGGACACAGTTTATTCCACAGGATTTGGACCGATCCCGATGAATGTGCATGGCGGGCTTTACGTGGCGCCACTTGCTGGCGCCCGAATGATGGGTTTACCTGCGAAGGCCAACAATGGGACACTCGCATTCAAACTGGGGGGTCTGAACGCGGAAATAGATCAACTGCTCACGATCAGCAATCCGAGTCCAAGTGGGTTAACCAATACAGTGAGTGTTCCAGTGAGCATTTCTGCGAACCCCAACGGAGTGACATTGCCAACGCTGACAGCGGCTTCCGGCCTTTTCGCGGGCCAGTTCACTCTTTCGGGAACCGCACGGGTTGGAGCGTTTTCGGGTCGCATCGTCACAACCGGCAGCCAAACCAAAGGCTACGGATTCTTTTTGCTGCCCAAAGCACCCGCTGCAGGTGAAACCACTGCAACAGCGCCTAAACTCTCGGGGCAAGTCGTCTTAAAACCTGTGGGGCCTTAGAAAGGAGCGCAAGAGAGTTGAAGTCGGCCGGCGCTTTCCGCGTTGATAGTTGGGGAATGCCGGCAATGGAGGTGGCTCGCTTGAGTCTGTGAGAGCGAGTCGCGCGCGATAAACGACTTGGGTTTTAGTTGCACCCGCACCCGCCGCCGCCCACGCCACGTCCGCCCGCGAAAGCTTCGCGGGTGAACCAGACGTGTTCGGAAATCGAGTCGGTGAGCGGATCGCGCGCGGGCCGCATGGTGTAGTCGGCCAGATGTTCACGCTGCCATGGTTTGACGGAGGCACAGGAGGCGCAGAGGCTGGAGAAAATGACACTCAGCAGGAGCAGGGATATTTTCATGGCGAAGGGAGTGTTAGCGCTCGGCAAGCAGGGCATTGATTTGAGTGGAAAGGAGGGCCTCGTCTTTGGGATGAAACCCATTGTGGATGTGGCGTACGATCCCTTTCCGACCGATGAGGAAGGCCGTCGGCATGGTGCTCACATCTGCTGCTGCGACCAGTTTGTGGTTCGCATCCCGTACGATGGCAAACGCCGCGGATGTCCGGGTTAAAAAATTGCGCATTTCAAGCGCCGTTTCGTCGACGCTGACTCCGAGGATGGTCAGACCTTTGGGGGATAATTCTTCGTGCCAACGGTTCAGCACAGGGAAGGAACTTTTGCAGGGGGCGCACCAGGAAGCCCAGAAATCCAGGTAAACGACGCGGCCTTTTGTGTGGGGCAACGCGCCCTCGAGGCCGAAGCTGGCGAGCTCAGGCAAGGGAGTTTCGGCTTTCCATCCAGCCGCATTTAAGGCGGGCGGAAGCCCGAGCAGGCCTGCGAGCAGAGGGGAGGTATTTTTGAGGAAGGAGCGGCGGTTCATAAGCGGTGGAAGACAGTGGCTCAGCGGGAAGGGCGTTTGGCTTGGAGTGCCTGAGAGAACGTATTTTTGCGGAACCCGCGTGTTTCGAAAAGCTTGCCATCGTTCCAGAGGCAGCCCTGCACATCGACAGAGCGCTCCAGCATTTCCAGCGCGGCGGGGGCGTCGAGAATCATGGCGGAGGTGGAAAACAGGCCCGCCGTGACGCAGCGTGCGGCAAGGACCGAGACCGCCCGGGTGCCGTTGGCGACGGGCCGGCCTGTGCGGGAATCAATGATGTGCCCGTAGGTCCGGTCTTCGAACTTGAAGCAACGCAGGTAGTCCCCCGAAGTCGCAAGGGCTCCGCCCGGTCGGAGGCGGACGGCCATGTACGCGGTTCCGGGGGCCGCGGGATCTTCGAGTTCCACATACCAGCCGCCGCCCTCTGGGGAATCGCCATGCACGGCAATGTCGCCTCCAAGGTCCACGAGGACTTGCTCGAGGCCACACCCGATCGCGAGTTGCCGGAGCGCATCGACGGCAAACTCTTTGCCGACGCCGCCGAAGTCCAACTGCATGCCCCGCTCGGGAATGCGCAACCGGCCTTGGGAGCGCTGGACTTTCGGCCAGCCTACGTGCCGTTTGGCGTCGTTGATTTCCTGTGGCGAGGGGATGGCGTCACGTTTACGGCGCCAATCCCACAACAGGGAAAGGGGTAGGGAGGTTGCATCGAAGGCGCCTTGGGTGATGAAAAAGGAGTGGCCGCAAAGGTCGAGCAGTGTTTCAAAAAGAGAATCCACTGCAACCCAGTCGCCACCAGCGGTGGCATTGATGCGACTCAATTCGCTGTCGGGCAGGAATCTCGAACAGCGGCTCTCGAAGTGCGCGAGCCACTGCGCGGCCGTAGCCCTGAACGACTCCGCCAGCGCGCGCGTTTTGGCGCCGAAAAACAACTGGCAGGGGGATCCGAGGGCAAAAAAATGGACGGAATAAAACCCGGGGCCAACCTCCGAGAGCGGGGCGTCTGCAAGAGTGCGGCGGAATGGAGTGGCAACGGGCGTCATGCCGTTTCTTAGAGCTGGTAGTGCAGACCGATGGTCACGGAGTTGGCTGAAGGATAGGCCATTTGCGGTGTCTGGTGATCAAGTCCGCGGGAAACGTAGCGTTCGTAACCGGCGTCAAAAGCCAGTTTGTCCTTCACCGCAAACCAGCGAACTTGGAGCCCCGAGCTGAACGTTTCCTCGGCTGAAAGGCGGTAGTCGGAAGAGTAGTATTCGGGGTTGTCGGCGAAGGATGTTTTATAGAAACGGGCGGCAGTTTGGCGGTAGTAGCGAAAGCTGGGACCGACGATAAGCCGGTTGTTCTGGAATTTTTTGTAGAGGGCAAGGCGGGTGGTGTTGGAGTGGCTGCCCCAGTCGTTGTGTCCGAAGCGGTAGGATGTCTCAAGGCTCGCCGCAAGCGGTCTGATGTAGTGCGTCCACTGCACGAACAGGAGTTTTTCCAGTTTGCGCGACGGCCTTCTCTCCACCTTTGTGTTGTACGTAAAATCATCGATGGCAGAAATATAGTCTTTTAAGAGTATATATTTATAAGGGTCGCTCAGAAATCCGTGTCGGATGCCCACAGTCAGATTTACGCTCAGCAGGTCGTCTGGTGTGAGGACCTGATTGATTCCGATAATGGCATCCTGGCTGCACTTGGACTTGCGCACTTTGTGATCATCATCCACGCGGTCACCGGAGTAACTGTACCCCAAAACGAGCTCGGTATTTTTTTGGTTAAACGAGATGGTGTCCTGAATGGAGTAGGTCTGGGACAGGTAGTCGGACTCGCTGCTGTTTGCGTAGCCCAATTTGAGGGCATGATTTTCGAACTGCTTGTTGAGGCCCAAGGACACGGCACTGCGCTCATCCTGCATGCTCTTAATTGGTTGGAATGCAGAGACCGATTTGGTCCAATCAGGCAGATTTTGGGGGAGGCCGCTGGGAGAGGCGCCTGAAATCGCGCTGTACAAAAACGACCCATCCAGCGAGAGCGTTTCCTTTAAGTCGACGTTGAACAGCCAGTAGTTGGAGTCGACCCGGATACGGTGATGGTCCTCCTGATAGTATTGGTAGCGCGATTCAAGGAAGGATTCCGCGAAGAGAGACGAATGGATGACCAATTGGAGCGCGCCCGCGAGCGTCCATGCGCAAACTTTGTTTTTGAAGGGCGTGGCCTGAGTGCTGTCTCTCATAGGGATGGTAGAGAGAAGGTATGCTCGGAGGAGGCTGCAGACAACCCCAAGGTGTCCCTGAACCTGCGATTCTCAAACGTCGGAGTGCGATTCTTTTGTTCGCTTGCAGGACCTTCGTCCGGTCCCATTTCAGGCCCGCGCCGACGGCGTATGAAGACGCGCCAAAACCCGCCTCACGTGGAACTGTGGGAGCGTCGGGCGAGAATGCGGCGCCATTTGGCGAGAAGGCGCTGGTTGCCGGGCGTCAGGGTCAGTCCTTCCATCTCGTCGGGAGTGAACCAGCGCAATTCGAGGCTTTCCTCGCTGATGCGGAAGGTCGCGCCTTCGGGGGCGATGAGCATCCAGCGTACGTCAAAGTGTTCATGCTCGGGTTCGTTGGGCCGCGCCGGAATCGTGTGAATATCGAGGTCGTACGGGCGAGGGGAGGCGAGGAGCAATCCGTCGATGCCGGACTCCTCGAGGGCTTCTCGCTGAGCGACACGCAGCACGTTTTCATCCCCGTCGCAGTGCCCTCCAAAAGGGAGCCATTTATCAAGCTTGCGGTGGTGGTGAAGCAGTGTGCGAGATCCGTCCGCATTCACGAGCATCACGCTACCCGTAAAGTGGGCTGGAAAGCAGGAGCGTTGGAAGCAGTCCGGCTTGGATTCCAAGAGGTTGATCATCCGGGACCGGAACACGGTTTCGGCCGGGCGCTCGGAGAGATCGAGTTCTTGGAGGGCGGAGCGAAGGTCGGTGCGGGTCATGAGCGAGTTTTAACAGACCAGGCAAGCGACCCGAAAGTTTGGGAGGTAAGGAGATAGGGAGCTCGATGAATAAGGTTGCTTCTGCACGCGTCCGTAGCGAGCGGAACCATGGATTTGGTTGCGCCGAAGGAGGTGGCATGGCGGCCTGTGTTGGCCGCCATGCCTGTACCCCTAAACTTTCTAGCGGTTGGCGAGAACGGCCTGACTGAGATCGAAGCGATCCAGATTCATGACCTTGGTCCAGACAGCGACAAAGTCATTCACGAACTTCTTCTGCGCGTCTTCGGAGGCATAAGCTTCCGAGATGGCGCGCAATTGCGAGTTCGAGCCGAACACCAGGTCCACCCGTGAGCCTGTCCATTTGACCTCGCCGGACTTGCGGTCACGGCCTTCAAAGAAGTGCTCGCAAGCTGGGGCCTTGCGCCATTCCGTGCCCATGTCGAGGAGGTTCACAAAGAAGTCATTGGTCAAAGCCCCCGGGCGCTTTGTAAAGACCCCAAGTTGTGGGAAGCCCACATTGGTATTGAGCACCCGCATTCCACCCACGAGCACTGTCATTTCGGGAGCCGTCAGCGTGAGCAAACTGGCGCGCTCGAGCAGGAGCTCTTCCGCGGGTCTGTCATGCTGGTGGCCGAAGTAGTTGCGGAATCCGTCCGTGGTTGGTTCGAGCACGGCAAAGGACTGCACGTCGGTTGTCGCCTGCGAGGCATCGGTCCTGCCGGGTGTGAAAGGAACTTTCACCTCCTGGCCGCCCTTCTTGGCGGCATCTTCGATGGCAGTGCAACCTCCAAGGACGATCAAATCGGCGATGGAGATTTTCTTCCCGCCCGTCTGGGCGCTGTTGAAATCCTTTTGGATTTTTTCCAGAGCCTGCAGGACTTTTTGGAGTTCCGCCGGTTGGTTGACTTCCCAGTTCGCTTGAGGCGCGAGACGAATGCGCGCTCCATTGGCGCCTCCGCGTTTGTCGGTTCCCCGGAAGGTGGAAGCCGAGGCCCAGGCGGTGGAAACCAACTGTGCGTTGGAGAGGCCTGCCGCGCGGATTTTGCCCTTGAGATCGGAGATCTCCTGAGCTCCTACAAGGACATGGTCCACCTTGGGTACGGGATCCTGCCAGAGCTGCGTCTCGGGCACCAATGGTCCCAGATACCGTGAGGCGGGTCCCATGTCACGATGGGTGAGTTTAAACCAGGCTTTGGCAAAAGCCTTTTCAAAATCCTTGGGGTTGTCGTGGAAGCGTTTTGAGATCTTCCCGTATTCCGGATCCATTTTGAGGGCGAGATCCGTGGTGAACATGATAGGAGCATGGGTCTTGGACTTATCGTGTGCATCGGGCACTGTTTTCTTTGCGGTACTGCCTTTCGGCGTCCACTGCTGTGCTCCTGCGGGACTTTTGGTGAGTTCCCACGTGTAGTCGTACAGGTTGTCGAAGTATTCGTTGGACCACTTTGTGGGAGTGGAAGTCCAGGCGCCCTCGAGCCCGCTGGTAATCGTGTCGGCGCCTTTGCCCTTGCCGAAAGTATTCTTCCAGCCAAGGCCCTGCTCTTCGATGGTCGCGCCCTCAGGTTCGGGACCGACATGCCCTTTCGGGTTGGCGGCTCCGTGTGCCTTGCCAAAGGTGTGTCCGCCGGCGATGAGCGCAACGGTCTCCTCATCGTTCATGGCCATGCGGCCAAAGGTCTCGCGGATGTCGCGCGCGGCTGCGAGCGGATCGGGCTTTCCATTGGGCCCTTCCGGATTGACGTAGATCAACCCCATTTGCACCGCTGCCAGAGGATTCTGGAGCTTGCGATCTCCGCTGTAACGCTTGTCTTCCAGCCACTTGCTTTCAGGGCCCCAGTTGATGTCTTCCTGTGGTTCCCACACGTCTGCACGGCCGCCGGCAAAGCCGAAGGGCTTTAAACCCATGGACTCGATGGCGCAGTTGCCCGCAAACACCATCAGGTCAGCCCAGGATATTTTCTGTCCATACTTCTGTTTGAGCGGCCAAAGAAGGCGGCGCGCTTTGTCGAGGTTGGCGTTGTCGGGCCAGCTGTTGAGCGGCGCAAAGCGTTGGGTCCCGTAGGATGCGCCCCCGCGCCCGTCCGCGACGCGGTAGGTGCCGGCACTGTGCCAGGCCATGCGAATAAAAAACGGACCGTAGTGGCCGTAGTCCGCTGGCCACCAATCCTGCGAGGTGGTCATGAGCGTCATGATGTCTTTTTTGAGCGCGTCGAGATCCAGTTTCTTAAACTCTTCAGTGTAGTTAAAGGCTTCTCCCAGGGGATTACTTTTCGCCGAGTTCTGATGGAGAATGTGGAGGTTCAACTGATTCGGCCACCAGTCGCCGTTGGAATAGGCGCCTGCCGCGGTATTCCTGTCGGTGGGGGCTTTGAGCTCTCCTCCAATGACGGGACATTTGCCGGCGGCATCCGCGGGCTTTGAGCCCGGCGCTTGCGCGAGCGCGTTGCTGCTCTGGCTGATTCCCAAGAGGCCAAACGCTAAGCTCGCAATCCGAACTGAGCTGAGGACCCGGGTTGTTCTTGTGGCGGTTTTCTGAGGGGCTCCGTGGATGGGACAAAGCCTCGCGGTTGTTTTTGGGGATTGATGGTGTTTCATAGGTTTGGTTTCTGGGGTTGTTTCTGGGGAAAGGGGTTATTGGCGGGGAGGTTTGCCCGGAGCTGGAATTTTGGCCGGATGCCGAACGCGGTTTTATTTCGTGGTAGTGACCAGACACGCCGGACAAGTGCCCCAGTAAATGACTTCTGCCTCGTCGATCACAAAACCAGCATCGTTTGCGGCCGTTAAACAGGGCTTCTTTCCCACGGCACAATCAACATCCACCGTTTTTCCACATGCCCGACAGATCAAGTGATGATGGTTGTCTCCGACGCGCCCCTCGTAGAGCGCGGGCGAACCGGCGGGTTGGATGCGCCGCAGGAGACCCTTTTCCACAAAGGAACCGAGAGTGTTGTAAATCGATTGTTTCGAGATGCTTCCGATTTTTGAGCGGACTTCCTCCGCAATGGCTTCTGCGGTGCCATGGGGCTGCTCTCTGATGGCCCGCAGTACGGCCAGTCGCTGGGCGGTCACTGGGATGCCGTGAGTGCGAAGGAGTTTCGTGGATTCGAACATCGGAACGGTTTTGTATACCAAATCTATACGCTGTCAAGTTTTGGACTCAGTCCAATTTATTGCTGAGAGGGAGTCCTCACAAGCCTGTGCGCACAAGAGGGAGGAGGTGCGGGCCCCACCTGGCGCGCATAGGAGTTTGGATCAGGACCTGGAACTGAACGACATCCAGCAACCTGCCTCTGCGAGGTTCGGCAGAAGGGCTTTGACTGTACCGAGGCGGCCCACTCATTGTTCGAGTTGGGCAAGGCAGGTTATGGGACAATGTTTAGATTAAACCTAGGGAGGGCGGTAGGGCCTGGGACAACTCCGAGGCTGTCACCACTGCGGTGCCGACTTTAGCCACGACAATACCTGCGGCTATATTGGCTATGGAAACCGCCTCCTTGATAGAAAGCCCCGCGGCAAGCGCGGCGGTGATGACCGCGACGACCGTATCTCCCGCTCCAGAAACGTCATATACCTCACGGGCAGCCGTGGGTAGAAGTGTGAAATCGTCCGGAGAGCGATACAGGGCCATTCCCTCGGCGCCAAGAGTGACCACTAAAAAAGAGGGATCATATTCTTCAAAGATTTTTGTCCCCACTTGTTTGAAGGGGAAGGCAGAACCTCGACCCGTATCGAGAAGCCCGGCAAGTTCAAGGGCTTCGGATCTGTTGGGAGTCATGACGCTCGCTCCGCGGAAATGAAGTTTTCTTTTCGGCTTGGGATCTATGACGGAAACCGCTCCGGTTGATTTAACTGCAGCCAGGATCTGATCCAGCACACTTTGCGTCACAATTCCCTTTGCGTAGTCCGAGATGAGCACTGCGTCGGCGCTCATCACTGCCTTGAGAACCTCATCGACGACTCCATGACGCGCTGGACAGTGGTGTTCGGGAGGCGGTTCGGTATCGAGACGGCATAGTTGCTGGCTTCTCACCATGACGCGCGTTTTCACAACCGTCGAGAACCCCGGGATCTGTAACGCTTTTGAGTAAGAGACACCCGCCCGGGATAGAATGGAGACTAACTCGTCTCCTGCGGCATCTCTTCCCGAAAGGCCGTACAGCGCCACGGCTAAGCCGAGTGAAGCAAGATTCAGTGCTACATTAGCGGCACCGCCCGCAGTGCATGATTCGCGGAGGACCTCGACCACAGGAACGGGTGCCTCGGGTGAAATCCTACTCGTATCGCCCCAAATGTATCGATCGAGCATGATATCACCAAAGACCAAAATACGCTTATTTTTAAAAAGCACGGCAGGATCTATTTTGAAGCCGTTTTTTCAGCCAATTCGCGAGAGGCGAATTTTGCGTATGTTAATATGAGCGGACGTGTTGTTTTTGCTGCGAATCACGAGTTCAAATTTTTGCAAGTCTCTGGGAATGGGTACGTCGTGAGAGAAGGTTTTGGGACTCAGTGTGAATTCGGCGACTTTGTAGCCAAACCTCTCGCAAACATCGACTGTAAGGGGGGCGTCGAAGGAGGCATCCAATGAAATTCTGTAGTAACCTTTCGGGAGATACCAGTAGGGGCCGTGGACGATGACAGAGCCTGATTTAAGAGTTCCAGCGTAACTGAACTCCTGATTTTGGATCTCGCCTACGATATTGTTTAAATCTGATGGGAATATATCGAAAAAATTCCGATTCATCCCCTCTTTCTCTACGTAATCCAAGGGAGCGGCGATAAAGTAACCGCCTGTGCGCTTGAACTCGGAAATTTCAACGGGCCGGAGTTTGGTTTCTTCGATGAGAAAAATAGACCACCCGATACGCGACAGAATCTCATTCATTTCGCCCTCAATTCCGCTGTTCGGCGAAAGTTTTTCAAACATGAGGGCGCACTGATTTGATCGTTCCAAAATGGACTGCATGCCTCTGAGTGCGTGCAGTTCGTGGCCTTCTACGTCGAGTTTGATTAGGCCGCACGTAAATGTGGAGCCGAGGTATGCGTCGAGGTTCTTGATGTCCACTTTTACGCAACTCTCGTGGTCACCGCTCTCTGTCAAAGATGCGCCACCAGCGTGGTGCTCCGGTACCGCAAGAAACAAGACTCCCTCTTTGTCTGAAACCGCGTATGGATGTATGGTGATTGTTTCTGAAAATCCATTAAGAAAGGCGGATTTAGAAAACAAAGCCCTCATGCGAGGGTTTGGTTCAAAAGCATGAATCTTACTTTTGCGAAAATAATTGGAAAAACGGAGGGAATAATAACCTAGATTAGCGCCAATATCGAGCAGGGCTGAGCCAGGTTTTCTAAATGAAAGGAGGGTCGTGAAATAGTTTTCTTCATACGCTCCGCCGTTCATAAAGTTGATCGGGCAACCGGAATCGTTGGAGTTGACAAAAATCGGGGTCTCGTCAATGAGATATGAAAGAACCTCTCTGTTTCCCAAATACGTTGATGTTCTGTTTTTGATGAACTCAAGCTCGTTTAAGATTCTGTCTAGCTTGATATTGATTTCGTTTGTATGCATTTTAAATGAGGGTGAGCAGGTTGTGTGACGGAAAAATATAGAGGCGCGCCGCCCAGCGCTGTAGCTAGGCGAAAGTCTCTGTATTCCTATTGATACAGATTAACGGGTCAGAGAATTCAGATGATCCACCACTGTTTTGATGGAAATTGATTTCAAACAAATGCTTTCTCGTCCTCCGGTGAGATGGCAGGGCGTATGTTCGTTTCTCCAACAGGGGGAACATGGGAAGGTTTTTTGGGGTGGAGCGACATAGGTCACCGTGGGATAGTGGCGGCAGAATACTTTTCCGCTTGTCGGTCCGAAAACGGCAACCGTCGGGATTTCCAAGGCTGCGGCGAGGTGGACGAACGCAGAATCCACGGCCACGAGAGCTTGGCAGTGCCTCAGGAGGGCAGCGCTTCTGCGGAACGGTTGTAAGACCTTGATAATGTTTTCTCCTTCGAATTCCGGAAGGTTTTCATGATGAAATACAAGGACTAGGTTGTCTTTTGAGAGGTGGGTCGCCAAGTCAGGCGAAAAGGGCCAGTTTTTGTACGTATCAGCCGAAATGGGCTGTAATCCGATAACGGGTAGGTTTCTCGGGTTGACGGCCTTTATGTAGGCGTCACTCCAGGTTTCTTCTTCCTCTTTGGCCGCATAAAATGGCTGATGGTTAGTCAGGCGCCACAACCCCAGTGCCTTTCCGAAAATATCTATTCGATTTGAGCGAACGTTTGGGTACTGTCGTGATTCAACCTTTCCAGCGGGACAAGCTGTGAGGTTAATCCATTTCTTATACGTTAGAAAATTGATTTCAGAATTGTTAATGTCGATGACTCGTATGCCTGGCAGACCTTCAATGATTGAATGAAACGATTTTGGGATTGCAAAATCGATTTGGGCAAAAGGGTGTTTTTTTGTTAATGCCATCAGACCAGGAGTCATCATTAAAATGTCTCCGACTCCTCCCATGGCGCGGGTGACTAGAATTCTTGTGGGCTTTTGCACCTTCCTGTGGGGAGAACTTCCTTGAGTGCCGGCGTGCCCTGTGTGCGCCTTCGAGGCCGGGTGGAGTATCTGCTTGAAAAGCGCCGTCTTGCTTTGGAGACATTTTTGAAAGCAGTACAGGACGGAAAGGTGCCAGTAGTGCGCCAGGATATCGACCTTGAGGTGGCGTGAGAGCGCGTTAAGGTGGAGAGCCTTAGCGAGCATGGCAATCAGGTAGGGCAACCGGTATACGAGGGGGACGTCAGGCGAAAGGAACGCGCGGAATCCTCCGCGGTAGGTGTCTGCAATCTGTTTGACAAAGGCATTCCGCTGCTTGATCTCGGTAAGTTGGTTAACTCCGATCCATAAGAGAATACGATAAGCATGAATATGGCCGCCTCCTGCGAGGGTATAACGCAATCGATTGACCGTATGCAGTAGATCTTGCTTTCCTCCTCCAAGGAGGTAGGGACGCTTCACGCAATGAAGTGCGATTTCGGCGGCTGAAGCGTGTCTTCCTGCGAGGGAATCGATGTATGCTTCTTGAACAGACAGGGCAATTGCGATTCTCGGAAACTTAAAGGCCCCTGTTTTTTGGGCGATGCGGACCAATGCAAACGATTCAGTGATAAAATTTAAGTCGCAAATGTCTCTGGCAAGTATATCCAGTCCTTTAAACCATTCTTCGCAAAAGGAAGATAATTTGCCTTGGATCCATTGAATGTCGTTAACGACGGCTTCAAGTTCGGAACAGGACTCGCGGAATTCGAGAGGTAGTTTTTTTCGAAGGTAAGGCCCGAAACTGACGGCAAATGAGAAGAAGACGTAGCGATCCTGAAGGGATTCCCTGCGCCTTTCTCGTGGAAGACGCAGGCTTGCATAAAATACGGGCTCGTGGGTGTTTTGGAACGCCGCTGAACGGAGGTCAAGAAGGAGGCGGAAGTCGTCCAAAGGGGGAGGTGAATCAAGCAGGGTCATTAAAAATGTGGGGTGACTTGAACGGCCGGGTTATTCTTGTTTTCTCAGCTTTTGGGACTGTTAGGCCGCAGGAGCCATATATTCAGCGTAAGCTTGATTAACGTCGTTAAAATACGTGAGATGACCTTTTTCTAAAATCGCAGCCTTGGTGCAGTAGCTTTTGATAAAGTTCGCATCGTGAGACACGATGAAGAAGGCACGGTCTTTTCGCCGCTCAAACAATTCCTCCGTGCATTTTCGATGGAATCGCGCATCGCCGACTGCAATGATTTCGTCAATCAGATAGCAGTCGAACTCGATCGCAAGCGACAGGGCAAAAGCGAGCCTCGCCTGCATCCCGCTGGAGTAGTTTCTAACTGGTTCGCGAAAGTGGTTTCCCAATTCGGCAAAGTTTTCCACGTAATCTTGGATCTTGGCGTGATCGACGTTGTAGATGCGCGAGATAAATCTTAGATTGTCTAAGCCGGTTAAACTTCCTTGAAATCCACCTGAAAACGCAAGTGGCCACGATACCTTCATTGTGCGCGAGACGGTTCCGTTGTCGGGAATTTCCTGGCCGCTGACGATGCGGATCAAAGTGGACTTGCCGGCCCCGTTACGGCCGAGGATTCCGAGCCTGTCACCTGGGTTTACAGTTAAGCTCACCCGATTTAGTACGGTATAAGCACCAAAACGAGTTTGGTAAGATTTAACAATGTCCTGAAGTTCAACCATTTTAAATTTTGGGATAGGTCAGGTTAAAAGCTTCAGGCGTTTATCTGCCATGAGAGTCAAGGCCAGCCACGTGAAGATGAAGCATACCGCTATCATATACGGCGTATCGTAATGAGTTTTCACGGAGCTTCCCCAATATCCCGCTCGCATCATTTCGACTGGGTGGATGAGGGGGACCCAGTGGACCAAGGACTGCATTTTTGGCGGGAGCCAATCCACCATGAAAAAGGTGCCGCTTACACTCAGCAGAAAGTAGCTGGCAGGATGCCAGAGACGCTCCACCATTTCCGAGTACTCGCTGAGGCAGCCGAGGATCGTTCCAAGACAGGAACTGAACCACGCCATGAGGATCCAGCCGAATAGAATGAGACACGGATTTTGAGGCCAGAGAAGCACGCCTGCGAACATGAGAATGGCCAGCAGGGTGAAAAATGAAAAACTAACGCCGGCGATTTCCAAGAGCATTCGGGCGACGAATATATCTTGTATTTTAACCTGCCTGTGGTGAAGAAGACTTCGATTGGGTTCGATCGCTTTTAAGCCTCTAAAGGAACACGTGCGCCAAAGGAGGAGGCAGGAATAGCCGGTAACAACAAAGGGTGTGATATCCACGAGAAACCGATGGTTCTTGTGTGTCAGATTCCATAAGATAATGACACCCACGGTGAATATTACTGGTTCTAATAAAAGCCACAGAAAACCTATGTTGTGTCGTCCATATCGAGTGATGATTTCCCGCAGTATGAGCGCCGAAATCACCCTGCCTTGAGTTTTAATCTGGGAGGTGAAAAGGATATTGTTTTTCACCCGTCTATTCATGGTGTTCTTTGACTCCAGCTACTAATAAAGAAAGAATGCTCCAGGCCATCAGGGAGAAGGCAAGCACGCCTATAGTGTTCTGGACTCGCGCCGGCTCATACGATTTGTCCGGCAGGCTGGGTTCGACGATACGCTCCAAGTAGAGTTGTTTGCGCTGGGCTTCGTTTCGGGCGGTTTCGAGGGAAGCGAGTGCCACGGCAAGCGACTTTTCGGCGAACGCCCTGTCTAGGGAGAGGCGCTCGTACTCGGCCGCCTTTTGGGCGAGGGAGGAGTCGGCGCCCACGATCTTGACTGTCTCGTTGTTGATTTCGTCGCTCAGAATCTCGATTCGCTTGTTGATGGACTGCAGTTGGGGGCTTTCCTTCGAGTTGCTCTCCAGGAGCGCCCGCTGCGTCTTGGCGTTGATGAGTTCCTCTTGCAGCTTTGAAATCTGCTGGAGTTGCACCGCGGACTGGCGCTCTGGGTCGAAGACCTGTTTCTCGTGCCGGTACGCAGACAGCGCCAGGGCAGCGGCCTTGGCGCGCTGTTCGGCTGTGTTTACCTCCGCTGTCGCAAACTGGATCATGTCCTGCCGGGCGCGGAAGTTCAGGGTGTTGATCAGTTTTTCGCCCATCTCCAGAAGGGCGTCGTTGATTTTGTGGCTGTCCTCCGCCTTGAATGCGCGGACGCTCAAGACCGAAATGGAGGAGGAGGAGTCCGTCGTGACCAGAATGCGGTTTTTGTAGAGTTTGAAGAACGCCTCAAAGGAATCGTCCTTGTCGACGCCGGGGAAGCGGCTCAGGGCGAAGATCTTGGGGTCGCCATACATGGTGCGCAGCGGAAATTTCTCCAGAAGCGCCTTCAAGGCGTCCCGGGAGCCGATGAAATCGTGTACCGTGTCGGTGTCGTCGTGGGAGCGCGAGAGGGTGTTTCCTTGAAGAATGGCGCCCAAGCCCGTGGGGGCTTTTCCCTGCGGACTGCGGATGACGAAGCGGGATTCGGACACGTACAAGTCCGGCGCGAGGAAGCCGAAGTAGGAGAAAGCCAGAGAGGTTGGGAGAGCGACGGTCAGCAGAAAGAGCGGGTTGCGTGCGCACCATCCCAAACACCATCCCAAACACCGGCGCAAGATTCCGGGGTGTTTAAGGGCAAGCGGTTCGGTAGTTTTTTCTGTGAGGGGAAGGGTTTTGGGCGGGAACGGGGAGGAGTCCGACTCGGGAGATCGCAGAACTTCCAAAGCCGGAGAGGGAGGATTGGCCTCCGAGAGGTGGGGTAAACTTGACATAGGAGCGAGTGGGGAATGGGGAAAGGAAAACAGGGGTTGAAGCGGAGGAGCCGCGGGCGTTGAGGAAGGACGTTTCAGCGGTTCCTCGGAAATATCTGGAGGCGTTCTTGATGCTTGTTTTCACGCACGAACCTTTTTTTCTGTGAGGCATTTGCCGGCAAGCGGCTTGTTCGAATCGGGAAGTGATTCGTTAGAGGTGGGAGGATTGAGCGTAATTTTCTTCGGGTGCTAAAATTGTTTTTTGGCGTGAAGGCGAGTGCTGGAGGCGGGGCAAGCGCCGGTTCCGTTGCCGCACCCTCCCTGGTGAAGGCGGGCACCCACACGAGGCCTGCCTGCATTCCTTGGCTCTCGAGTCGCTTGTAGAAATTCCCGTTGAGTTGGGTGCGCTGGATGACGTGCGCCCGGAATTTGCGGTACAGCACTGGGTTCGGAGGGTGAGCCGGGCCCTGCGTCCAGAAATCGTCGAGACTTCCCTGAAATGTGAGTCCGGGCATGTCGTAGAACGCGACGCCGCAGGCTTTGACCGGACATCCATGGTGGATGGCGGAGAAGCCCACGGTGCTGTTGATCAGTACGACGCCCCGGGCGTGCTCGAGGAGGAGGGGGAGGCTCTGGTCGTGGATGTACAGAACTCGTCCTTGGAGGTTTAGGTCCGCGGCCAGCTTGTTGAGCAGGCGTGTGTGATCATGGTAACCGCGATCGAGCGGATGATGCTTGAAGACAATGGTGGAAGCGCGCTCGGCGTGTGCCGCAAAGGATTTGAGGACTTCTGAGATGAAGCAGTCCTGGGAGGTGTAATCGGAGTGAACGATGATCTGCGCATCTGTGGACACCTGAAGCGGGACGAGGAAGTAGCCGCCTGAGAGCGTGCCGGAAAGGGTTGCTTCAATGTGACGCTGCTTGAATTTGTAAGAACGCCTGCGCCAGAAGCCTCTCAACCAGTAAAGGCCTTCCCAGATATTGAGCGGCCGGTGGTGTTTGTAGTGGCGGAAGGCGAAATGAAGTGCGTGGCTTGCAGCGTAGTACAACATCGCCCAGAGAGCGGTGATCCGGAAGGGGCATCCGATGAGTTCCGCTCTAGGAACTGAAGTTTCGGGGCTCTGGAGGTAAACGAGAGGTTCCTTTGGGAGAGTCGAATGCGCGTTCACCCCAGAGGTTTCGAGGGTGATATAGTCTGGGCGTACATACCCTTCCTCAAACACGCCCACTTCCAATCCGAGGTTTTTGGCGACTTCCCGAGCTTTGGAGTGCATGGGCCGGCAGTCGCCGAAGAGGAGAACGGTGTCGATTTGCTTTTCGAGTAAGAATTTCTCGAGAAAAGCGGGCCACACCTCCGGCTTTCCGCGGAAGGAGGTGGAATGGTCCGCATAAAAAAACCAGTCGCCGCCATTGAAATTGATTTTGTAGACTTGGGCTCCTGCTGCGGTGAGGTCCTTGGCCAGGCGTCTAAAAAAAGGTCCGACAGGGCCTTGGAGCAGAAGCACTTTTTTGTTTTTGAAACTAGCGAGCCCGTTTAAAATCATGGAACCGATTGCGTAATCGGATGAAGGCGCGCAAAAAGCTTCCGAGATTTAAAAGAAGCGCATTTTTTTTGAAGCCGTTGTTTGCCTCTTTTGCAATTGCCAGCAATTCAAGCGCTTCTTCTGGCTGTATTCTTTGGTTGGTCTCGGGATGCAGGTAGTCGGGATAGAGCAACAGAGCCGCGGCTACGAGCTGGCGCAAGCAGAGAGAGCGACCCCCGCGTGGAACCGGGGCGCGGTCGAGAGTGAGCCCCCAGCCTGCGTAAAACGGCGCACCGTAGCAAACGACGCTCTTTTGGCGCAATAAGGCTTCAAAGCCGGTGAGCGAGGTCATGACGTGCACCTGCTCGACGGAGTGAAGTAATTCGCTCATGGAGACGTCGGTGACGACGGCGTCACAAGCGTTCAGCGCTTTTGCTTCATCGGGTCCGCGAGAGCGCAGGCCGGCGACGACATCGGGATGAGGTTTGTAAATGAGGAAGGCCTCGGGGTGAGCGGCGCGGACGGCCTGCAGGAGGGCGAGGTTGGTGCGGACGGTTTGAGTACCGTAGCGGATGGAGGCGTCGAATTCGACCTGACCGGGCACGAGGAAGAGGGGGCGGTTGGTCGCGGGGGGCGTCCATGGGCTGTTGCCGACGTTGTACTTGGTGAGATTGAGGGCCAGGATGCGTTCGAGGAGGTTCTGGGCACGGACTAAGAGAGGTTCCGGGAAGGGGTGGGTTTGGAGCAGGTGTTCGAGGGCCGAGGGAGCGGTGGTGTCGTAGTAGATGCCGACGGGGTCGATGACCCAGGAAAGGGGTCTGGCGAGGCTGGCGCCGAGGCCGACGGAGCGGAGGAAGCCGTCTTCGAGGCGCAGGACCGGGGTATTTTCGGCGAGCTTGCCCGCCTCCTTGGCCCGAGCAAGGGCGAGGTCGAGGGAGCGGCCCCAGGCGATGATGGAAGCATCTTTTGGGACCCGGCGAAGGGAACGGACAAACGAGAGTCGCGCTTCGGGCAAAAACAGACGCACGAATTTTTTTTTCCACGGGGAGAAACCGACCGCGAAATAGGAGCCTGTAAATCGCCGTGCTGACTCTGGCGCGGGCAGGTTGGTCATGGGGTCGAGAGGTGGGAGGATTTCTCGAATGTTTTTTGGAAACCTGTTATTGATGTTTCGGGAATATATGGGGTGGAGGTGTTTTTAAAAGAGACGCCGGCCACAGGAAGAAACGCGGGGCGGATGGCCGGGGTGTTTTTCTTGCGGAGGGGCTCGAGCAGCACATCGACTGCTTGAAAGTGGGCTTTCCAGGTGGGTGGCTGGAAGCGGGTTGCGCGGGCGAGTTGAGCGGTGCGCATGGGGCTGGAGGGGGTGGCGTAGTTTTGGATGACCTCCATCCAGCGGAGCCCGTCTAGGGGAGCGATGTATTCGGGGATATCGCCTGCGAACTCACGGAAAACAGGGAGGTTGCTTGCGATGACGGGCACGCCGCCGCCGAGGGCTTCCGCGATGGGCATGCCGAATCCCTCTTCGAAGGAGGGGAAAAGGAGGGCCTGCGAATGATGGAGATAGGTCGCCAAGGCGCGGTCGGAGCAGGCACTGATTTCGTGCACAAGGCCTTGCAGTGCGCTGCAATGTTCGAGAAGGTCCGTGACATTGCCGAAGCTCCAGCCGCGTTGCCCGATGAGGACGAGGTGAGGTATCGGCGACTGGTTTTGAGCTTTGGCCATTTGGCGCCACAGCTGGAGCAGGAAGGCGTAGTTCTTCCGGGGTTCAATCGTACCTACCATCACAAAGTAGGGGTCTTTGAGGGGGCGTCCAGAATCGGGCGGGGGAAGGGGAGCGGGGGCGAGAAGCGCGGCGACTGCGGGCGGTAGGGGAAGGTGGTGCGTGGCGGCGAAGTGCATGACCTCGCGCAGGGTTGCCTTTGAGTTGACGATGACTCCGGAAGCGGCTGGGAGTGCTTTGGAGATGCGCTTAAAGTGGACGCATGGCTTGTTTGCTCGGCAGTATTCCGGATGGGTGAGGGGGATGAGGTCGTGGATAAAGCAAACGAGGCGGAGGGAGTGGCGGCGGAGGGAGCGGAGGTAGGCGGAGCAGTCTAAGTTAGAGTGGCCGAGGTTGAGGAGGATGGCGTTTTTGAGGTTCCGAGGAAACCAAGTGGTGACCCCCCAGCAGAAGATGAGGAAAAAGAGACGGAGGGAGAATGTGGTGCCCGGATTGAGCAGGAGGTCGAACAGTCGCTTTGAGGCAAAGGGCGGAAAGATCCAGAGGCAGTGGAAGAAAAAAATAGCTGCGCGCGCCTCGTGTCCGTAGCGGTGAATATATTCGATGCAAACACGGTCCACACCGGTGTGCAGCTTTCTCTGCTGCGCCCTGTAGAGAAGCCGTGAGATGTCTATGAGCAGTGGAGCGGACATGAAGACTCGTGACGGGTTTGGCCGCAAACGGAAGGGGAGTCAGGGGGGGCTAGTTTTGATTCAAGACGGCGGCGGAGTTGATCCCCCTCATGATTGGGGAGGCAACGATGGAGCCGCGGGTCAGTTGGATCGTGATTTTATTCACGGGTTGCTTGAGGCCTCCAGTGGCGGGGATGGAGTCCACGAGTCGTCCGCCTGCGGGCGTGAGGGGCATGTGGATGTTGACCTTGGTTTCGCCGATGATGGTCACCTGGGTCGTTGTGTTCGGGGTTTGGCGCACCATGAACAGGGACTGGTTGGCCTTACTTTCGAAGGTGATGTGTTCGTCGATGTCGCGGACTTCAGGCAGCAGCTTTTTCCAAAAAGCACGTCCAGCCAGGAGTGCCAGCCACGACGGAAGTGGAGCAGGAAGTTGCTTTTACTTGGGTGTGGTGTGGGATAAGGTGGGGTGAAATCCATAGTTCTTCTGGCAGGGCTTCTGCAATTCGGGTGGGCCCAGCAGTGCCGAGAATAGAATCGTCCTCCGTCGTGAGTTTGGCCGCCTTCATGTATTGAAAGTGGATGCGTCTTTTGTTGCAGCGGATATCCCGGCAGGTCTCGGGGGTGAACATGCGAAACACGTGCGCAGCACACACGCCGGGGCATCGGGCTGGGCACGCGGTGAATGGGAGGCGGTGAGCCGTTTGGTTTTCAAGAAGCACAAAAGGTCCGGCGAGCGTCACGTTCTTTTGTGTGCTACCGGTGCGAACTCAAGGTCGCGTCCGCCGGTCATCTCGACCCGGCCCATTGCCCCAGCCGATACACCCAAACACCCACCAGCATCATTGCGAAGCAGTGAGCGAGTCGTGGCGTACCCCATTTTGCGGTACATCGATCCGAACCATTCTGATATTCTGCACGAAGCCCACACGGTGTACCGCATAGAGCGTGACCCTCACTGGAACTTACGCGCTGGAGGTGACTCACCAAGGGGGAGTGCAACTGCGAATGCAGCGATTCGGATTCCATGTGCACCAAACGAACGTCCTGAGGGCGGCAATCTTACTCGGGAGGAGCCCTCTGGCGACCATGCTCTTTGCCCAGCTCTCGCATGTCATCAGCCTCAACGACGTCTGTGACTGGCTTCGCCTTAAGGCGGCAGCTCTGAGCCGGCTTCACCTCAGCCCGCCTTCGCGCAACGCCCTTTCGTACGCAAACAAAGTGCGTTCCGCTGACTTCATCGAGACGCTCTTCTGGTCGGTTCTCGAGCACCTTCAGAACATCCAACCAGCCTTTGCCAAAGGAAAAAAAGGCAAGGGTCTCCTGCGCCGTTTCAAAGTCAGA